>JAFAUQ010000072.1 GCA_019243195.1 Hyphomicrobiales bacterium | reverse complement strand
CCATGCCGATCATCTGCTCCAGGCGCGAGAGCGCGTCGCGCGGCGTATTGGCGTGAACCGTCGCCATCGATCCTTCGTGGCCGGTGTTCATGGCCTGAAGCATGTCGAAGGCTTCCTCGCCGCGGCACTCGCCGAGGATGATGCGGTCGGGGCGCATGCGCAGCGCGTTCTTCACCAGCTCGCGTTGGCGGATTTCGCCCTTGCCCTCGACGTTGGGCGGACGCGTCTCCATGCGGCCGACGTGCGGCTGCTGGAGCTGAAGTTCGGCCGCGTCCTCGATGGTGACCAGGCGCTCCTTCTCTGAAATGAACGCAGAGAGCGCGTTGAGCATCGTGGTCTTGCCCGAACCGGTGCCGCCGGAAATGATCAAGGTCACGCGCGCCTTCACCGCGGCGGCGAGCAGTTCGGCCATTTGCGAGCGGATCGCGCCGACGTCGACGAGCTTGCGCAGGTTGTAGGGCTTCTTGGAAAACTTGCGGATCGACACGAGCGGTCCGTCGACCGCGATCGGCCGCACCGCGATGTTGATGCGCGAGCCGTCGAGCAGGCGCGCGTCGCACAACGGCTGGGATTCATCGACTCGCCGGCCGACCGCGGAGACGATCTTGTTGACGATGCGCAACAGGTGCGCCTCGTCCTTGAATCGCACCAGGGTCGGCTCGAGCACGCCGGCGCGCTCGACGTACACCTGCTCGTGGCCGTTGATGAGAATGTCGTTGACCATCGGGTCCTTGAGCAGCGGCTCGATCGGACCGAGGCCGGTCATTTCGTCGAGGATTTCGGCGACGAAGTCCTCGAGCTCCTGAGCGTTGAGCGCGAGGCGTTCGGCGAGCGTGTATTGCTGCACCAGCACGTGGACGTGCTTGCGCACCTCGTCGTCCGGCATTTTCTCCAGGACCGAGAGGTTGAGCTCCTCGATCAGGCGCCGGTGCAGGCGGACCTTGGCGTCGAGCAGCTTGTCGGTCAGCAGCGGGTTGACCGGGGCCGCGACTTCCGCCGGCAGCTCGACCACGGCGAGCGCGGGCGCCGCCTCGACCGGCAACGCCTCGGGCGCAGGCTCGGACGGAGCGACCGGCTCCGACACCGCCGCGCGACGAGAGGTGAAACGGCCGAGCATGGGCTCTTCCTAATTATCTTGGAGCATGATCACCCCGAAAACCGGTACCCACTTTTCGGGATCATGCTCTGGTCAGGTCGGAGCGATCTCATCGCGCCCCGAACAGGGCGCGCAGTCTCGGCGCCGCCGCATCTTTCGCAGCCGACCCGTTTTTCGCCGCGGCCGGCGGCGCCACGAGTTTCTTGAGCGCCTGGGTGACGCTGTTGCCGGCCTTCACTTCGTCGAGCGGGATGCCGCGGTCGATCGCTTCGCGCACCAGCCGATAATTGTTTGGAATGACGCCGGCGAAGGCATCGCCCAGCGCCGCCTCGATATCGCCGCGGCGCAGGCCGGGGCCGAACAGATGCTGCTCGAACCGGTTGACGATCACCTGCGGCTGCGGCCCGCCCTTGAGGCGCTCGCCGACGGCGGCGACCAGCTGCTTGGCGTGGCGCAGGCCGGGCACCGTCATCTCGGTGACGATGAACAGGCGGTTCGAGCCGAACAGCACGCTGTCGGTCCACGGGAACCAAGTGCGCGGCATGTCGATCACGACGTTCTCGAAGTGGGACGAGACGAGATCGAGCAGACGCGTGACCATGTCGGGATCGAACGTGCGCATCTCGGCCGGACGGCTGGGCGCGGCGATCACCGCGAGGCCCGACGAATGGTGCGACAGCATCACTTCGAGCAGCTGGCGGTCGAGGCGTTCCGGCCGCGGCTCGATTTCGTCGAGGTCAAGACGGGGCTCGAGATCGAGATAATCGGTGCAGGCGCCATGCTGGAAATCGAGATCGACGAGGCAGGTCGACGCGTTGGTGCGCTGGCCCTTGCGCATCAGCATCATGGCGGTCTGGATCGCCAGCGTGGTGAGCCCGACGCCGCCGGCCGCGGGCAGGAACGTGTAGATCTGCGCCTCGGTCACGGTCTCGCCGGGATGGCTTTGCGCCGCGCGGGCGCAGGCGCGCACCAGCTCGATCGGCTCGACCGGCTTGACCAAAAAGTCGGAGATGCGGATCTGCACCAGGCGGCGTGCGACGCTCTCGTTGAACGCCTTGGTCACTACCACTATCGGCGGGCCACCACCCAGCCGGGCGGCGAGGCTCTGCAGCGCCGCCACCTCGTCCGGATGATCGGCGTCGATGTCGACCAGCACCACCTTGGCGTCGCCCACGTCGAACTTGACGTTGGCAGCGAGGCTCGTCGCGGTCAGATCGAGATTGATCTGCGCGTTGCCCCCGAAGGTGCTGCGCGCCAGACGCTCGAACTCGGCGTCGCCGGTGACGACGGCGATGCGCGCGGGGGTCGATAAAGCAGGGGAACGACTGTCCAGCATCGTCGCGTTTCTCTTGGCGCTCGTGCGGCGGGTTCAGCCCACTCGCCCCGGGCGCGGCTCCTGTCCTGTTACTGTGATCCGGACGTGCCGCCCCCCGAGGGGGCAGACGGTGCGGCGGTCGCCTGTATTGAACTCGTCCCGATGGGTTGGATCGGCGTGACTTTGTTGTTCCGGTAGCGCTCGCCCGCCTTCTGCATCACGTCGCCGTTGGTGCGGTGGCTGCGCTTAGCGGCGGCGGGCGGCCATGGATCGATGGTGTGGATTGCGATATTCGAGGCCGGCGCGTCGCCCGCGTGGAACGCGATGGTGTCACGGCGATCCCAGTAGAGGTCCGAGCAACCGCCGAGCATCGCGGCGAGCAGCACTACTGCGACGGAAAGTTTGTTAGCGCGCCGCATAGGGAGCCTCCACCGCCAGGTTGAGCATGTGTCCGGTGAGCGGGCGCGGCACCACAGCGAGCGCGCGGCGCTCCGGCTTTGTCACCTCCGCCCTGCCGAGCAGGAACAGGTCGCCGTCGTTGCCCGCGACCGCCTCGTCGGTCGGCGTGCGCAGGGGGTCGCCTGGGCGCGCCGGCTGGACAAGATGCGGCGTGACGATGATGACGAGGTCGGTTTCCTTCTTCTTGTACTGCGTGCTGCGCATGAGCGCGCCGATCACCGGCACGTCGGCGAGCCAGGGGAGCTGCTCCAGGTTGGCGTTGCTGATGTTCTGCAGCAGCCCGGCCATGGCGAAACTCTGGCCGTCGCGCAGCTCGACCGTGGTGTTGGCCCGGCGCACGATCAGGCTCGGCACCGCCACGCCGCCGACCTGCACCACGTTGGTGGGATCGAGCTGGCTCACCTCGGGTTCGATCTTGAGGTTGATCAGCCCGTCGCCGAGCACGGTCGGCGTGAACGCGAGGCCGACGCCGAACCGCTTCCACTCGATCGTCACGAGCCCGAGCTGTGCCGCGACCGGAAAGGGAAACTCGCCGCCGGCCAGGAAGTTTGCGGTATCGCCGGAAAGCGCGACGAGGTTGGGCTCGGCGAGAGTGCGCGCCACCTGGCGCTGTTCGAGCGCCTGAATGAGGGCGTTGACGTTGGTGTTGCCCTTGAGCACGTTGGCCGCGATGGACGCGAACGGCGTATTGCCGCTGAGCAGCGTCGAAGGGCCGACTGTCGCGTTGATGTTTTGGGCGACCACGTTCCATTGGATGCCCAGCTCGCGCGAGGCGGTCCGCGACACCTCCATGAAGCGCACCGCCAGCATGACCTGCTGCGGCTGGGATACCTGCATCGCGTTCACGACGTCCGGGCCGAACTGCTTGGCGAACGTCATGACTTTGTCGACAGTCACGCCGTCGGGCGCGCTGCCCGACAGCATCAGCCGGCCGTTGAGGGAGGACACATTGATCCGTGCGTGTGGGAACTGGCGGGAGATGGCGGCGCCGAGACGCACCATGTCGTAGGCGACCTCCACGTCAACGAGGCCGACCAGCTTCTTGCCCTCACCGTAGAGCGACACCCGCGTGGCGCCGATCTTTTTGCCGAGAATGGAAACGGAATGGTCCGTGAGTGGAACGACGTCGGCGGTCTCCGGGTCGGCGACGACCACGTCGCTAAACGAGCCCTCGGTATGCACGTTGTCCGATTTGCCGACCGGCACCGTGATGGCGACGCTGCGGCTGCCGCTGTCCAGTTCGATGACGCGCGCCTGCGCCGGTGCAACCGCGAACGGCATCAGCCACGCCATCGCGACCACGCTCGCGGCCGCCACCGAAAGCGCGACCGAACAGATGCGCCCCGCTCCGCGGGCGGCGACGATCGGCTGCGCGCGCCCCCCCTCATGCTTGGTCAAGTGTTTCACTAGATTCCCCGTAACTTTTCTAATCCCCAAACTTAGTCGACGCGCGTCTATCTGCCGGCCGCCCCGGCGGCCGAGCGCAAATCCTCACTTTCGCGCGATACGTTGTACTCCTTACGCTCGCCGGCGCGCGTCACCGCGATGACGGCGTATGAACTGGGTGAGCCGCGCGTCTCGGGATTGCCGAGATCGCCCACGGTGACACGACGTGTCCCTTCGACCTCGGCTTCGCCCGCCTTGCGCAGCGCGAGCGTGAGGCTGCCGAGCGAGGCGGCAAGCGAAAGCTTTTGCGCCGCGATGGTGTCAACCTCGAGCGTCACCGCCTTGGCGACGGTCGGCCGGTCGGCGCTGTCGTCGGCTAGCTGATCGACAGCGAGCACCTTGGCATTCTGCAGCACCACGTCGTTGTTGCCGGGCTGCCGCGTCATCATCACGTCAACATGGTCGCCCGGCAGCACGAAGCCGCCGACGCCCTCGACGTCGTTCACGCGCACCGTCACCGCCTTCATGCCTTCGTCGATCACCGCCGAGAGCGTGGCGCGCTGGCCGGGGCCGGTGATCTTGGTGCGCAGGATCGGCTCGTTCGGCTCGATTGCGGCAAGCACGATGCGCTTGCCGGGCTGCATCAGATCGTTGATCGACGCGAAGGTACCGGTCGGGATTGCCGCCTCGGGCCAGGCGACCTCGCGCAGCATCTGCGCGGTCAGCCGGGTGCCGAAGCGCAGCGGCGATGTCGCGACCACGATGGTGCGCGTCGCCACTGTCGGCGGTTTGGTATCCATATTCCGAAGGCGCAGCTCAGCCTGCCGGTTCAGCCATGCCTGTGCGACGAACACCGCGAGCAGGCCGAACACGACCGCGAAGCCGACCATCACGAGGGTACTGGTACGCACGTTACTCACCCACGCCGACGATTTTGCTCGTTCTTGCCCGCAGGGTTGCGCGTCACCTTTGAATTCTTTCTGAAGTAAAAGCGGCGTGTCAATTCATGTTGAACGGCGCGTCAAGAGCCATGCTAAATTGTTAGTAAATTTCGCTGCCTCAGAAGGATTAGCGACGGCGATCCTCATAAATTGCGGTTGAAAGGGCGTCGTCATCGGCGCGGCCGAGTTGTGAAAGCACTTCGCGGATCGAGGGAGCCTCAAGCCTTTTAAGAAAATCGGCGCGATTCCGACGATGCCGTAACGTCGTGCGAAGTCCAATATGAGCTTGGTGCAAAAAAGTCACAGTCGCCCAGACAGCGTCCAGATGGTTATCGCGGAATGAACGTGCGAGCAACACAATGCACGCTTGGCAAAACCATTCGACAAAAGTCCTCTGCTAATACCGGCAGCATCCCAGCGATGCCCAATCGCCGTACGAGCGGGAGGCTCCCGGCCATGTTCCCTGTCACCGCCAAACGGATCGCGGCGCGCGTGCAGCGGCTCTCGGCCGTCGCGTCCTTTCTAAAGCTGGTGCGGTGCGAGGACGCCAGCGCGGCGATCGAGTTCGCGGTGGTGGCGACGCCGTTCCTGGCGCTGTTGTTCGCCATCATGGAAACCGCGCTTCTCTTCCTCGCCAATCAGACGCTCGAGACCGCCGCTCAAAATGCGAGCCGATTGATCCTGACCGGCCAGGCGCAGAACCAGAGCTACAACATGGTTTCGTTCCAGCAGGCTATATGCTCGAGCCTTGCGAGCTTCTTCAACTGCAACAACGTCCTGGTCGACGTGCGCACGGTGCCGAACTTCTCTTCCGCCAACACCTGCGCGCCGGTGCAGAACGGTCAGATCCAAAATAATTTCACGTTTACGCCGGGCAATCCGGGCGACATCGTCGTGGTGCGCGTGATGTATCAGTGGCCGGTGTACGTGTCGCTGCTCGGGCTTTCGACCGCACTCGCCGGCAACATGTCGAACAGCAATGCTCTGCTGATGGCGACTGCTTCCTTTCGCAACGAACCCTACCAGCCCACACCTCCCCAATGACCCTCGCCCGCCGCCTCAGGCACCCTCTCGCGCGGCTGGCCGCCGCGTTCCGCAACGACCGCTGCGGCACCTCGGCGATTGAGTTCGCGCTGCTGCTGCCGGTGATCCTCACGGTGTATATCGCCGGCACCGAGATCTCCAACGCCATCGCGATCGATCGCAAGGTGACGCTCACCGCGCGCACGGTCACCGATCTCGTTTCGCGTGCCAGTTCCATTAGCACCGGCGACATGGAGGACGTCCTGATCGCATCGGCGGCTGTGATTTCGCCCTATGTTCCAAACTACCTGAGCTTCACAGTGTCCGAGGTCTACATCGACAATAACGGCAATGCGAAGGTATGGGGGTTCAGTTGCAGCTACCAGGGAACGCCGCGTAACATCGGCGATCCGGTGACACTGCCGCCCCAGCTCACCGTCAACAACTCCTATCTGATCTGGGGCGAAGCCCAGTACAGCTACACCCCGCCGATCGCTTACGTTATCTCCGGCACGCTCAATCTCGCCGACCAGATTTTCATGTCGCCCCGCATGTCGTCGAGCGTGACCGGTCCCCCGAGCTGCCCCGGGACGTTCACGCCACCACCGTGCTGACGAGCTCATTGTTAACGGCCGATTGCGCGATTCCCTAACTTCTTGCCTCGCGATTTCATCGGCTTTTCAGTCGGGTCGGGTTATCTCCGAGGCTTGCACCAGCATCGGGGAAATCGAATGCTTCAATACCGGCTAGTGGCCCGCCTGCGTAGCCATCTGAAGGCCTTCGCCGCGGCCGAACGGGGAAACGTTGCGATCATCTTCGGCTTTTGCGTCATTCCGCTGATTGGATTGATGGGCGCCGGCGTCGATTACAGTCGCGCCGCCCGCATCCAAACGGTCCTGCAGGCCGCCGCCGACGCCTCCGCCCTCGGCTCGGTTGCGCAGGCGTCTCCAGGCTACACCTATGCGCTGACGATGCCGTCCAATGGTCCGGTGCCGATCGCGCAGACTCAGGCCGGCAACATCTTCAACGGCGAGATCTCCGGGCGCAACGGTTTCACCGTCACCAACTTCAATGCCGTGGTTACCAATTCGAACTGGACGCTTACGTCGAACGTTACGTTCACCGCGACCGTGCCGACGGTCCTGATGCAGATTCTCGGCTGGAACCAAATGACCGTTAGGGGCTCGTCGAGCGCCGCCAACGGGCTGCCGGCTTTCATGGATTTCTACCTGCTGCTGGACAATACGCCGTCGATGGGGCTGCCCGCGACCCAGACGGATATCGACAAGCTCGTCAACGGCACGACGAAATACAACGGCGGGGTTGGCTGCGCTTTCGCTTGCCACGATATCAACTCAAGCCACACCGATCCGAACAACACCAGCAGTTTCGACAATTTCTATGCCACCGCCAAATCGCTCGGGGTGACCAAGCGCATCGACGTTCTGGCCAGCGCTACGTCGCAGATGCTGACGATGGCGATGAACTCACAGACCGAAAACCAGCAGTTCCGCGTCGGCGTCTATACGTTCGGGACCTGGGGCAGCACGACGGCGCCGTCCGATGTCGCAAAGCAGAAGAGCAACAACTATGCGCCCAACCAGGTGATCGCTCTGACGACGGATCTAAATGCTGCCGCCACCGCGGCGTCGCAGATCGATCTGATGACGGTCAACGCGAACAACGAAAACTCCGATCGCGCCACCGATTTCGACTCCATGCTGCCCGCGATGAGCACCCTGATCCCTAACCCGGGAACCGGCCAGTCCTCGACCTCCCGCCAGGCATTGCTGTTCTTCGTCTCCGACGGCATGACCGACGAGATCGACCCCGGAAACTGCTTCGGCAAACTCATTTCCGGTCAGAGCCGCTGCATCCAACCGATCAACACGGCCCTGTGTACGGCGATCAAGAACAAAGGGATCCGCATCGCCGTGCTGTACACGACCTATTTGACGCTGCCGGATCCGCCGGCAAAAGGCAGCGACCAATGGAGCACTACCAACGTGATGCCCCAAGTGCCGGGCGTTTCCCCCGCCATGAAAGCCTGCGCGTCGCCTGGATTGTTCTTCGAGGTTACGCCGACCCAGGGCATCGGCGACGCGATGAATGCGCTGTTCCTGCAGGCGGTCGCGACGGCCCGTCTCACCAACTAAGGGCGACCTGCACTCCGCGCGCGCAAGGGCTCGAGGCTCAGTTCCTGCGCCAAGCGGTCGAGCTGATCGAGCAGCGGGGGCGCAAGTGGCACGCCATCGCGCGTCCGCTCGGCGCGGCATTGGCCGCGACGGTCGCCGGGCAAACGGATGGCATCGAACCCTTGCAGCCGCGGCGAGTCACGCAGGTCACGCCAATGGCGATCCACCTCCGCCGTAAACGTGGCGAGCGGAACGAAGCGCGCGATATCGATGGCGGCGATGCAATGGCCGGTGTTGGTCTGCGCCGTGAAAGCCGGGGATGTAGGGTGGGCTAAGCGCGCGCAGCGCGCGTGCCCACGTTTTGTTTGTTATCGCGTGGGCACGGCAGCTACGCGGCCTTAGCCGACCCTACGATCGTCCGCTTTCGCGGACGATGACGAGTTGACGGCTATTTTGCTTTGATGCCGTGCAGGCTGTGGGAAGAGTCCTTGCAGGTGAAGAACACCACGTCGGCCTCGGGCGTCGCCTTCATGGCGTGAACGGCGTCGGCCGGAATGTAAATGACCGAGCCTGCCTTGGCCTCGAGCTTGTGCTCGCCGATGGTGCCGCGCAGCGTGCCCTGCAGGACATAGATCCACTGCTCGTTGGGGTGCGAATGCGGCTCGGCTCCGGTGCCGGCCGGCATGCGCATCAGGCCGACGATCATGCGGTCGCCTTCGACCACCGAGCCATTGGCGGTCGAATAATCCGGGCCACCGAGCAGATGATTGACGGTCGCAAGGTCGAACAGATGCTCGCCGGGGCCGGCGCGTTTGGCGCCGGGCGTGCGGACGGCGGGGGCGGGTTGAGCGGGCATGGGCGACCTCCCTGTTTGAGCATGAGGTTAAAGCTCATTCCCACGAAGTTACGCAAGGTACCAGTAGATGGATGGAACCGTGTCACCAATTAGGCCACATCCTTCCTGCTATTTGTCCCTTTTTATGACATTTCTCTTTACGCGTTTTGGGTGCATCGCTAGGATGGTGATGTGCAGAATTTTAAAGGGGCTGGCCATGGCACGAACTACGACTAAAACTGAACCCGGCGTTTGGTATGTTTGCTCCGGTATGCCGGATACTCCCCTAGCAGACGGACCGCATACCTTTCGGGTCACCTCAAAAGCTACCTCGACGATTGCGGCGGAGGTGTACGATTCGAATAATAAACCAGCGAGTCTAAGATCGATCGATCCAGGCAATTACGTCGATATATCGGTTAAGGGCACCTTATTTCTCACACCGAAACCTCCCGACTCCGGAACGGCGGAAGGAGAGTTCTACGCAACCTCGTAGCGGGTAACGTTTCTGATCTACTGATCACTATCGCCCCCCACTCGCTTCGCGAATGAGGTAAAGAACCAAGAGACATCCACGCGCCTAGGCAGGCGGGGAGAGGTGAGTCACGGTATCACTGGCAGCAGCACGTAGTTGTCGCGGCCCGGGCCGAAGTGGATGGTGGTGGTTCCCCCGAACACGGCGACCGGGCGGTCGCGCGCCTCGTCGTGCAGGAACGGCCCGCACCCGGTGAACTCGTTCTTCATGTTGGAGAGGCGTCCGCCGCTGCCGCCGGGATAGACGTAGTCGCGCCCGCGCACGGTGAGCGCGATGCGGTAGCCCGCCGGCGCCACGATCGAGGTCGGCCAGATTTCGACGTCGAGGTCGTAAACCTCGCCGGGCTTGAGCGGCTGCACTTCGTCGTGCGTGTGATAGGGGCGGTAGGGCTCGCTGAGCTTGGTATCGAGCTTGCGGTGCGACGCGCGCAGCCAGCCCTGCGCGATCGGCGTATGCGGATCGAGCGCGCCCTGAAACACCACCTCCTTGAGGTTGGGCGAGAGCACACGCAACACCAGGAACAGATCGGCGTCGCGGGTCGAGGAGGAAATTGCGAGCCGCGCGGCGATCGGGCCGGTGATCTCGGTTTCTTTTTCCAGCGGCGGCGTGAGAAAGGTGGCGCCGTCACCGAGCGCCGCAAACGCGACCTCGCCGGCCGCCTGGGGCGGCTTGTCGGCAAGCGTGTGCCCGGCGGGATCGAGGTGGAACTTGGTCCAGCGGGTGCGCGGGATCGGCCAGTCGTCCTCGTGGCGCTCGACGAATTTATCGACGTGGCGCACCTGCAGACGCACCTTCGGCTCCTCGTCCCACCCGTTGCGCTCGCCTTTGAGGAAGTAATCGAAGAACTGCTTCTGAATCCTGACCCCGTAGTCGGTGTAGAAATGAGTCCAGTGCTCGATGCCGTGCGCCTCGAGCCATTTTTGTTTGGAAGCCGCGCGCACGAAGCCTTCGAAATTGCCGCGCGGATGCAGTCCCTGCCCGCCCCAGTTGGCAGTCGAGAGCAGCGGCACCTTTACCTTCGACCAGTCCGGCATGCGCGAGAGCCAGAACTCGTCGTCGAGCGCGTGCTCAAAGGCGAGCGTGCCGAAGTCGAAGCGGTTGGCGCCCAGCTCCTCGGCCGTGAGCGTCTCCGGGCCCGCGACCCAATCGCCGTTCATGCGGCTGCGGTAACCGCGCGTGCCGACGCCGTGCTGCACGGTCTTGACCTGCATGTCGTACCAATTCTGCAGGAAGGTGCAGAGAATGCCGCCATGGTGGCTCACGTCGCGGTAGAAGTCGGCTGCGCCTTCCCAGATGCAGATGGCGGCGAGATGCTCGGGATTGAGACTCGCTACCTGCCACTGGTTCATGGCGTAATAGGAAATGCCATTGAGGCCGACCTTGCCGTTCGACCACGGCTGCTTGCCGCCCCATTCGATGCATTGAGCGAAGTCCCTCGCCTCGCGCGCCGACCACAGCTCCACGTACCCCGGCGACCGGCCGCAGCCGCGCGAATCGACGCGCACGCAGGCATAGCCGTCCGGCACCCATTTCTCCGGATCGACCACCTCCCAGTTCTGATATTTGTTGGTCGAGCCATTGGGGACGTCGGGATGGTTCTCCGCCATGCGCCGCCACGCGGTCTCGTAACCGTCTTCGAAATGCAGCCACTTGCCGTAGGGACCGTAGGTCATGATGACCGGGTATTTGCCGGGCTTGACCGGCCGATAGACGTCGGCGCGCAGCACGACGCCGTCCTCCATCTTTATCGGCACGTCCCAGTCGATCTGCATCCCGTCGCGGACTTCGCTCACCTCGCGATAGCTCATGGATAGCCCCCGGCTTCTTGCGCGCCCCGGCGTTACCGGCGAGGGTAAAGCCTGAATGCAATTCGGACGCAATATGCCCGAAGAAGAGCGGGCTTTCGCATGACCTATGAACTCATCGTCATCGGCGTCGGCGGGATGGGCAGCGCCACGATCTATCACGCCGCGCGGCGCGGCCTCTCCGTGCTCGGGCTCGAGCAGTTCGACATCCCGCATGCGCAGGGCTCCTCGCACGGCGTCAACCGCATCATCCGCCTCGCCTATTACGAGCACCCGAGCTATGTGCCGCTGCTGCGCCGCGCCTACGAGCTGTGGCGCGAATTGGAAAACCGCGCCGGCGAGCGCTTGCTGATCATCACCGGCAGCATCGACATCGGCAGCACCGATAGCCGCACCATCGAGGGGTCGCTGCTCTCGTGCAAACAGCATCACCTGCCGCACGAGCTACTCGACGCGGCGGCGTTGCGCGCGCGCTTTCCCGGCTACCAGATCGCCGCCGAGATGGTCGGCGTCTACCAAGCGGACGGCGGTTTTCTGCTGAGCGAGCAATGCATGCTGGCGCACGTGATGGCGGCGCAGGCGCTCGGCGCCGAGGTGCACGCGCGCGAGCGCGTGCTGGCATGGCATGCGGAGGAGCAGGGAGTCACGGTCACGACGACGCGCGGGACTTATAGCGCGCGCAAGCTCGTCATCACCGCCGGCGCGTGGGCGCGCACGATGGTGCCGGCGCTCCAGCGCGCGGCCGTGCCGGAACGGCAAGTGATGATTTGGACGCAACCGCGCAAGCCGGAGAACTTCCAGCTCGGCGCCTTTCCGGTGTTCAACATGGAAGCGCCGGAAGGCCGGTTCTACGGTTTTCCGGTTTACGGCATTCCCGGATTCAAGCTGGGCAAATATCACCATCGCGGCGAGGCCGTTGCCGACCCGGACCACCTGGATCGCGAATGCCATCCGGAGGACGAGGCGGTGCTGCGCGAAGGCATCCGCTGCTACTTCCCCGACGCGGATGGGCCCACCATGGCGATGAAGGCCTGCATGTTCACCAATTCGCCCGACGAGCATTTCATCATCGACCGCCTGCCGGACAATCCGCACGTCGCGATCGCCGCTGGGTTTTCGGGACATGGATTCAAGTTCGCCAGCGTCATCGGCGAGATCATGAGCGAGGTGGTCGTCGACGGCGCGAGCCGTCTCGACACGAGCCTGTTCCGGCTCGATCGCCCGGCGCTGGACAACCCCGCCCCTGCCCCGTAAGCCTGAGCCCTCCGGGTCTTAAGGAGCGCGGATTGCCGACGATCGCTTCGCTCGTCGCCGCCCATCGCACGGGCGCGCGCAGCCCGGAACAAACGGTCAGAGAGTGCTACGCGCGCATTCGCGCACTCGGCGATCCGGCCGTGTTCATCACGCTGCGCTCCGAGGAAGACGTATGCGCCGAAGCCCGCGCGCTCGAACGTGACGCGCGTCCGCTGCTCGGTGTGCCGGTCGCCGTGAAGGACAACATCGATGCAATCGGCATGCCGACCACCGTCGGCTGTCCGGCCTTCGCCTACAAGCCCGGCAAGGACGCGAGCGTTATCGCGCGGCTCAAGCGCGCCGGCGCACTTGTCATCGGCAAGACCAATCTCGATCAGTTTGCCACCGGCCTCGTCGGCGTGCGCTCGCCCTACGGCATCCCGCGCAACACGCTGCGCGCCGATCTCATTCCCGGCGGATCGAGTTCAGGATCGGCGGTAGCCGTGGCGGCCGGATTGGTGCCCCTCGCGCTCGGCACCGACACCGCGGGCTCGGGCCGCGTACCCGCCGGGTTCAACAACATCGTCGGGCTCAAGCCGAGCCCCGGTCTGGTGCCCAACACCGGCGTGGTGCCGGCGTGCCGCTCGCTCGATTGCGTTTCGATTTTCACGTTGACGGTCGACGATGCCTTCGCGGCGCTCGCGGCACTTGCCGGCCCCGATCCGGCCGACGCCTATTCGCGCGCACTGCCGCTCGGCACGCCCGGCGCGGTCGCACCGGGGACGAAGCTCGGTGTGCCGCTGCCGGGGCAGCGGCTGTTCTACGGCGACGAGACTTCCGCCGCCGCTTTCGAGGCGGCGCTGGCGCGCTTCGCACGTCTGGGATTCGCAATCGAACAAATCGACATCGAGCCGTTCTACGAAACCGCGCGGCTGCTCTACGAAGGACCGTGGCTGGCCGAGCGCTACCTCACGGCGCGCGCGGTGATTGCCTCGGCCCCCGATGAGATGCATCCGGTGACGCGCGAGATCATTCTCGGCGGTGCGCGGCCGACCGCGGCCGACGCGTTCGACGCGTTTCATCAGCTCGAGGAATTGCGCCGCACCGCCGACGCGACCTTCCGCAGGGTCGACGCGCTGGCGCTGCCGACGATGCCGACCGTCTACACGGTGCGTCAGGTGCTCGCGAATCCGATCGAGCTCAACAGCCGGCTCGGCACTTATACGAACTTCGTCAACCTGCTCGGGCTTTGCGGGCTTGCGGTGCCGGCGGCGCTGCGCGCGGACGGCGCACCCTTCGGCATAACCCTGGTGGCGCCGGGCGGCCGCGACGCGGAGCTGGCATCGATCGCACGCGTGTTCCACGCCGACACCGGGCTGCCGCTCGGCGCGACCGGCGAAGCGCAGCCGGCTGTTGTGCCCCCCTCGCTCGGACCGCGGGGCGACGAGATCGCGCTGGCGGTGGTCGGTGCCCACCTCTCCGGCATGCCGCTCAACGGTGAACTGAAAGCGGCGGGCGCGCGGTTTCTGGAGGCGACCACGACCGCGCCGGACTATCGCCTGTTCGCGTTGGCCGGCACCGAACCGCCGAAGCCCGGACTGCTGCGCGTCGAGCCGGGCAAAGGCGGCGCGGTTGAGGTCGAGCTATGGGCACTCTCGCCCGCCGCATTCGGCCGCTTCGTCGCCGCGGTGCCGCCGCCGCTCTCGATCGGCACGCTGCGTTTGTCCGACGGCCGCGAAGCTAAAGGCTTCCTGGTCGAGGCCGCCGCCACCACCGGCGCCCGCGATATCACCCACTTCGGCGGCTGGCGCGCCTATGTGAAGGAAATGGAGGCGGTGGCTTAGCGTTGTAGGAGGGGTTGACGCCCGCGCAGGCGGGCGGAAACCCATCAATCCAATAAGCCGGGTGCCAGCATTTCGCCGCGTGTTGAACAAGACGGTGCAGCCGATATTTGCTATAATAAAACATGACGCCAAGCTTCACTCCTCGACTCGACATTTTACCAGCCGCCCAGCGTGCGCTTTGGCTGGAATTGGCGTCGACCCCTGCCGAGTTCACTTTATACGGCGGAACTGCAATTGCGTTGCGCTTGGGTCACCGCCCGTCCGTCGATTTTGACTTCTTTTCTCTCGCGCCATTCGAGCCAACCGCGCTACTCAACAAGATTCCTTACCTGAAAGATGCCGTCGTCCGGCAAGCCTCGGATAACACCTTGAGCGTGACCGTCGATCGTAGTGGACTCGTGCAACTGTCTTATTTTGGCGGACTTGGAATTGGGCAAGTCGCACCAGCGGAGACCGTGGAAGGACCAGGGTTCAACGTCGCTTCACTCATTGATCTTGCTGGCACGAAAGCCAAGGTGCTGCCGGAGCGCGCCGAGGCTCGGGACTATTTGGACATTCACGTCTTGTTGACGAAAGCTGGAATACCGTTGGCCGACATGCTTGCGGCAGCCCGAATTATCTATGGAGTTCACTTCAATCCACTGCTCACCTTGAAGGCGCTGGCGTACCACGAAGATTTCACACTTGCTGAACTATCAAAATCCGTGCGCGATGACCTTGGCGAAGCGGCGACGGCAACGGACTTTCGGAAGCTTCCGAAACTGACGGCATTCAGACAGCGGGAAGTCAATAGATGAAACCGCTTCCCCAAAACAACGATTTGGTCAAAGTCGCACCCGGCGTTATCTGGTTTGAATCACCCGAACGTGCGCTGGCAAATCCGATTCGCTTTCTTGCATACCTGATGACTTACGGTACGGCGGATGAAGTCGCGGTCGTGATGCGGTACGTCAGCCTCGACGATTTTCGGGAAGCGCTGGAGCACGCACCGCCCGGAATATTCGACGAGCGCTCATGGAATTACTGGCACCTGATGACGGGTCGACATCCGCCACCGCCGATGCCGGTGCGCGTTATTCCGGATTAAACTATCGACAAACAATCATCTTTGGTGGGCACGCGCCTTCGGCGCTTAGCCCACCCTACGGCGCCACCGTCATTGCGAGGAGCCCGAAGGGCGACGAAGCAATCCAGGAACACAGGTACCCGACGTGTCGCCCTGGATTGCTTCGCTTCGCTCGCAATGACGGTGTGGCGATGGGTTTCCGCCTCATGGCAGGCGTCAACCCGCGCGCGCAGGCCGCGCTCACCTGAGCCTCGACGCCGTGCACGCGGGGGTAAGCGTACATATGCAGTTCGGCGACGAATCCGCAGCCGATCAGACCGACTCTCACCTTCGCCATGGCCGCGCTCCCCAAGCTATTGCGCGGCGATGCTCACATGGGCACGCGTCGCGTGCCAGTCGGGAGGCGCATAAAAAAAGCCCCCGGCGTGAGCCGGGGGCGCGGCGGATTACGCCGGTACGTTACTTATCCGCCCTACTTGTGTTACCGCGGCGCGAGGGTGCTGTCGCCGGTCTGCACTGCTTCGTCGACCATGCGGGTCGAGACCTCGGCGACGCGTTTCGTCGTCTGCAGCAAATCCTGCAGGTGATCGCGCACCAAGTCGGTATGGGTGGCGACGAAGTCCTGGACCGAGCGCGAATTGGAGAGCGCCTCGAACCGCTCCATGTTCCGTTCGGCGCGGTTCTGCGCGAACGAGAGCCACTCACGCGCAATCGTCTGCACGCCGTCGGCGATGATAGCGCTCGAGTGCAGGATCGCCTCGACGTTGCGCGCCGACTGCTGCGTCGTCTGCTGGGCGCCATTGCCGGTCACGCCGAACGCGCGGGCGAACTGGCCGAACGCGCGCTCGGCGATGCGGGTTGCGGCGTCGCTCCCCATTTCGACCGTCTGGCGAAACTGCTCGGAATTGCGCTGAAATACGTCGGCGCCGGTGCGCGCGGTGCGCTCGGCCGCGTCCGACATGGTACGGGCGGTTTGCGCGGCGTGCCCGGCCGCTCGGCGTGTCGTCTCATGGCCGGCTTCGGCCATGTCTTTCTCCGTGTGGCGGTTTGAAGCCATTGATACCTTCCTGTCAGGGCGAGGGGGAATTACGCGACCCTAACGTAAGTGCGCACACTGCGTTGCAAAACAGTTTTGTTTGATTCGGTGGTAGGATTATGCGGCGACGCGGCAGAAAGCCGCGCCGAGCAAGGGAATAGCTTCACAGTGCCGCCGCAATGAGGCGGCCGACCGACGCAATGACCTCATTTCGCCGGTCGGCGGATTGCGGCGATTGGGTCAAATAAACCGCGACCAGCACAGGCGGCCGCTCCGGCGGCCCGATGATACCGACATCGTTCGCGGTGCCGCGTTCGCCCGATCCGGTTTTGTCGCCGACCTGCCACCCGCTCGGAACGCCCGCGCGCAGCCGCGCATCGCCGGTCTTGCTGGCGAGCAGCCACTCCAATAACCGGTGCCGTGATTCACCCGACAGCGCGTTTCCGGTCAACAGCGTCGCGAGATCCGCCACCATCGCGGCCGGCGCGGTGGTGTCGCGCGGATCGTCAGGCAAGGCTTCGTTCAATTCCGGCTCGATGCGGTCGAGACGCGTCACCTCATCGCCGAGCGAGCGCGCGTAGGCCGTCAGCCCGGGCGGGCCGTCGATCGAAGCGAGCAACAAGTTGCCGGCGGTATTGTCACTCATGGTGATCGCCGCCGCGCAAATCTCTTCGAGCGGCATGCCCACGCCGACGTGGTTCTGCGTGACCGGCGAATACGTCACGAGATCGCGTTGTCCGAAACGAACGTGCCGGTCGAGCCGCTCTTCACCGGCATCGACCCGGGAGAGGACCGCGGCCGCCGCGAGCACTTTGAACGTGCTGCACAGGGGAAAGCGCTCGCTCGTGCGATGACCTGCCTGCGCACCGGTGGCGCTGTCGAGCACCGCGACGCCCAGCCGGCCGCCACTCGCCGCCTCGATCCGCGCCAGATCGGCCGGGAGCGCTGGCGCGAGAGCGCTCAGCGGCCGCATCGGCGTCGTGGCGAGCGCACATCCGCACGCGCCCTGAACAAAGCCACGCCGGGAAATCATGCGATGCCCTCATCTACTTGCAGCGGAGCGAGCGTTGTTAACCAGACGAAGCGCGTGACAGATTGACGCTTGTCATACCTTCCACGCATACGCATAATGCGGTAAGCGAATAGGTGGGCCGCCGTGCCCTGCGCCGCAATGTGACGATCGGAATGCGCCGAAACGCCCCTCCCCCACGCTACGGCTTCGCTCCGTTCGTCGCCAGGATAAGATCAACGACAAGTATCATCATCTAGGGAGCCTGCGATGGGATTCGGAGGAAATAAACGAGGCTGGTCGCGACGCGATTTTCTCAAGACCACGAGCGCGCTCGCCGGCGCCGCCGGCTTGGCGCCTGCAGTCGGGGCGCCGTTCGTGTCGACCGCGCTCGCGCAGACCAAGACGCTGAAGATCATTCAGTGGAGCCACTTCATCCCCGAATACGACAAGTGGATCGATGCTTTCGCCAAGGACTGGGGCAAGCAGAACGGAATCACCGTCACTGTCGACCACATCCCACACCTCGAGATTCCCGCCCGCATGGCGGCGGAGGTCTCGGCGCAGGCCGGGCATGACCTCTTCGGCATCAACGGAGCGGGCGGCCCGCACCTCTACGCCAAGCACGCATATGATCTCACCTCGCTGGTGCAGGAGATCGAGAAAAAGTACGGGAAGGCATTAGATATAGGCAAAAAGATCGCCTACAACGAGGACAGCAAGACCTGGACTGCGTTCCCGGATTATTACATCGACTTCCCCGGCCTCTACCGCAAGGACTTGTGGGACGAGATCGGGATGGTCCCCGATACTTGGGACAAGATCCGCACCGGCGGCGCCAAGCTGAAACAGAAGGGCTTCCCGGTAGGCATCGCGCTCTCTCACTGCGTCGATCCCAACAACTCCTACAGCGGCATCCTGTGGAGCAACGGTGCCTCGGTGTGCGACGAGACCGGCAAAAAGGTCACGCTCGATTCGAAGGAAACGCTCGAGTCGGTCAAATACGTCGCGGCGCTCTACAAGGAGGCGATGGATCCGGAAGTGCTCTCCTGGGACGACGCCGGCAACAACCGCTTTCTGGCATCGGGCCGCGGCAGCTGGATCCACAATCCGATTTCCGCCTACCGCTCGATCCAGAAGTCCAATCCCGAATTGGCGGACAAGATCTACGTCCTCAAGACCCCCGCCGGCACCGTTAAACAGCTGACGGCCAGCGCGCCGAACTCGTACATCGTGTGGAAGTTCGCGCGCAACAAAGACACGGCGATCGAGTTCCTGCGCTATTACGCGGCCCACTACACCGACGCCTTCAAGGCGTCGACCGGGTACGATCACCCGCTGTTTGAGAATCTGGTGCCTCCCCCGATGCCGATCTTCTCCAACGATCCGTCGTCGCATCCGCCGGACAAGCTGAAGATTCTGGAGACCGCCGGCGAGTGGTGCACGGTGTTCGGCTATCCGGGACCCGGCACGCCCGCCGCCGACGAAGTGGCCAACAACTATATCCTGCCCGACATGATGGCGAACGCCGCAACCGGCAAGATGACGCCCGAGGATGCCGTCAAATGGGCGACCAAGGAGGTCCAGGGCATCTACGAGAAGTGGGCGACGCGAACATAGCAGGTATCAGGGATCGGCAATCAGGGATCAGGTGTCGCCGCCTGATCCCTGATGCGCATTTTCTCACCTGATACCTGATGCATGTTTCCCGACCCTGATCCCCATACCTGGAGGGACGAAGTGGCTTCGGTTGCTGCCAGAGACATAAGAAAACAATTCAATGAGGTGACCGCGGTCAACGGCGTCAGCCTGGAGGCGCGCGACGGCGAGTTCCTGGTGCTGCTCGGGCCATCGGGCTGCGGCAAGACCACCTTGCTGCGCATCATCGCGGGGCTGGAACGGCAGACCTCCGGGCGCGTGCTGATCGGCGGGCGCGACGTTTCGGACCTGCCGCCGCGGCGGCGGGGGCTGGCGATGGTGTTCCAGAGCTACGGGCTCTATCCGCACCTCACGGTGCGGAACAACATCGCCTTCCCGCTCAAGACCCAGGGCACCGCGCGCGAGGAGATCACCCGCAAGGTCGAATGGTCGGCGCGC
>JAFAUQ010000211.1 GCA_019243195.1 Hyphomicrobiales bacterium | reverse complement strand
ACCCTCCGTTTTCGCGGCTGACCCCCACCGGAAGCGTCACGAGAGCCACGCAACCCAGGCTTGGCCCCCAGCAGCGGCGCGATTGCTTGGTCACCGACCACCCGGTCCACTCCAGACGCACACAACTAGATCCCCCCGACACCGGCTCGGGCCAGTCCTCCTCGCAATACTCCGTGGCCGGCCAACAACCTGGTGATCCGACATGGGACAGGACGCACAGGTGCGGCCGTTCCTGAGCGAGTGAGCGTGATCGACGTCGCGGCAAGTTGCCGGAGGACCGCGAGGGAACCTGAAGGGGGTGTGCACGCTCATCGGCCGGGCAGCGCGCGATTCGCGGGATATGGCCGGGCCGACGTCGTCCAGCCCCACGTGCTACGCCACGTCCGCCACCGCCCTCATCCATACCGGCAGCGTCGCCGAGTGGCTCAGTCAAGGCAGGATCTCGACGTACCCGTCGGTTCCGTGTACGCGGATCCGCTGCCTATCGGAGATCAGCCGGGTGACGTCTACCACACCGACGACGGCCGGCAAGCCGTACTCCCGTGCGATCACTGCGCCGTGAGTCATCAATCCTCCGACCTCCGTCACCAAACCTGCGATGGCGACGAAGAGGGGCGTCCAGCTGGGATCGGTGTAGGCCGTGACGAGGATGTCGCCCGGTTCGAGATCGGCCTGTGCCATGTCCAGAATGACGCGGGCCCGCCCCTCGATGATCCCGGCGGAGACCGGTAGGCCGACCAGGGCACCGACCGGTACGTCATCGCGTCGGTACGCTCCGGTGACGGCCTCGCCGTCCGACGTGAGCACCCGCGGCGGCGTGAGCGCCTGATACGACCGGAACGCGTCCTTGCGCTGGTCGATGAGCTGGTCGTCCACGTGATTTGTGCGCATGACGTCGTGCAGCTCCTCGAACCTGAGGTAGAAGATGTCCTCCTCCTCACGCAGCACGCCGGCCTGCACGAGACGCTCGGCCTCTTCCAGCAGGGCCTGCTTGTAGACGAAGTAGCGGCTGACCATGCCGTATTTCGGATACTCGCGGTACCCGTTGAAGGTGCGGACCCGGTCGATCATCCGCTTGGCCTCTTCGGCCTTCTGCTTTCCGTCCGGCAGGGCCCGCAGTCGATCCAGCACGTCCTGCTCCTTCGTCAAGGCATCCTGCCGACCTTGCTCGAAGCGCCGCCCGCCGGCGCCCGGCTCGAAGTTCCTGATGTTGCCGAGGATCAGGGGCACGAGCGTGGTGGGGCGCTCGCTCCAGCGCGGCCCCGTGATGTCGATCTCGCCCACGCAGCGCATGCCGTACGCATCGAGGAACGACTGGATGGCGCCCCGCGAGTCGGACCCGCCCTCGAGCTTGGCTAGCTCGTCCAGGAAGCCGTCGTCCTCGACGTGCGCCAGGTAGGCCACCACCTCGGGATGCGGGCGGATCACATCGGCGACGTCCAGGAGCGCCAGCCCCATCTCCGCCGTGACGTTGTGCGGGACGGACTGTGCGAGCGTGTCGGCCGCGTTCTTCTCGCCCAGCCATGCCTGGAGCTGGTCGTTCAGCCACCACGTGGCCTCCATCCCTGCCATGATCACCTGAAGGCTGCGCGGATCGAACTGGACCCGCTTCAGCTCCTGGATGTCCGCCAGGATGAAGTCGAGCAGCGCCGATCCGGACGTCGTGCGGATGTCGCGTTTCACGGCGGCAATGGACGCCTGGCTGCGTTCGATCAGCTCGATGACAATGGCCGGATCGGTCTCGATCGGGGCGTGCGCGCCGCTGCCCGGCAGCGCCCAGGCGCGGCCCTCGTCCGGGACCGACCGGATGAAGTCGTCGCGCTCGAGGATGGTCCGCAGCGCGTCCCCGACCAACGGATCGGATCTCCCCAGAGCCTCCAGGAGGTTCGCACGGCTCGCGGGCGAGGCCAGGACCTGAGTGACGTCGACGAACAGCCGCCCGGCGGCCTCGGCCATCGGCCGGGGGGTCGTCATCTGCCAGAAGGAGAGCCCGAGAGGCTTCATGGCGTCGGTCATCATCTGCTGATGACCGACGGAGACATAGACGTGGTTCTCTCGGTCGTCGACCGCCGGGATGGGGAACAGCGTGGTGATCGGCCGGCTCTGGACGACTTGGAAGTCATCGTCGACCAGGCACCACTCGATGTCCTGGGGCCGACCGAAGTGCGCTTCGATCCGCCGGCCGAGCTGCGCGAGCCGCACGACCTGCGCATCCGTCAGCGCGGGCTGCTCCTGCCGCTCCGGCTCGATCGCCACGTCCTGCGTCCCACCACCCGGCATGGCGTGGATAGCGAGCTGCTTGGTGGCGACCGCCTTGGTGACGATCTCACCGCCGCGCACCGCAAAAACGTCCGCGTTCACCCGGCCGGAAACCAGGGCCTCGCCGAGACCGAAGCTGGCCTCAACGGAGGCGACTTTCCGGTTGGATGTGACAGGGTCGGCCGTGAACAGGATTCCGGCCGCCCGTGGAAAGACCATCTGCTGCACAACCACAGCCATGTGGACCTTCCGATGGTCGATGCCGTTGCGCTGGCGGTAGGTCACGGCCCGCTCGGTGAACAGCGAGGCCCAGCACCGGCTGACGTGCTGGAGGATCGCCGCCGGCCCCACGACGTTCAGGTACGTGTCCTGCTGGCCGGCGAAAGAGGCCGTCGGCAAGTCCTCTGCCGTCGCGCTGGATCGGACGGCGTAGGCAGCTTGCTCGCCGAGCGGAGCAAGAGCCTGGTTGATCGCCGCCGCGAGATCGCCAGGGACGGCGATCCCTTCGATGGTCCGGCGGATCTCTGCGCTGAGCGTGCGGGTCGCCTCCCGGTCATCCGGGTTCAGGCGCGACAGCTGATCGAGCCGATCGTCGATCGACGGTGCTTCCGCCACGATCCGCCGGAACGCGTGCGTCGTAACGCAAAAGCCGGCCGGGACGCGGATCCCATCGATACGCGACAGCTCCCCCAGGTGCGCGCCCTTGCCGCCAACGACCGGGACCTCCACCTCGTCAACCTCTTGGAGACCCATCACGTACTGCTCGATCATTGCGATACCTCCGAAGCAGCCGTGCTCCGTTCGAAAGCACGTTTGGGGTCCCAGCTTCAAACAAGACAACACCGCACCCACGCCATCTCGGAGCACGCCACGCCGGCCAGCCGGATGTCGTGGCTGGTGAAGGCAAGTCGCCGACGCTGACGCCGTCGCGCACGTGCAGGCCGTGCCGGACCTGCGGGCCCGGCGTGCACGTGCTATAGGCAGTCGCCCCCGTTTCCGCAGGTTGTGGCCTCGGCCGATGATTCTGCAGCACGACCGGGGTCTTGCCGCAAGCCCCCCGTGCCGCTATATGTTGAAGGTGGCAAGGACTGGACGCCCTCCTTGCCTCGTATCGTCCGCTAAGGACTGACAACCTCCTCGCGAAGCGGCTGCGCGCCCCGTACGGCGATACACGTTGATGGAGATATCCGTCCGCCAGGTAGCAGGGCCGCCGGCGGCGGAGACGGCAATCCAACCGCGGACGGAGTATCCGTCATGGTCGAATGCCCGCTCATCGGCATGAGCCTGCGCTCGGCCGCTTACGCCGCGTGAGCGGATGCGGACTGGGGCTCTCCTGCAGCGGGCAAAGATGGGACTCGCACACCAGAGACACATGAATGCCCAGGTCAGAGACCTGGCGTGTGCTCTGTGGAGATACTTACCGCTTACTCGCACTCCACAAGCCGCTGACCTGCGACTTGTCACACCGTGATGCTCACCAGCCCCGCGTGTGCCCCCAGGTCGAGCGCACAGCGTCCGTGGATCCTGCGCGAGCGCCTCGATGAGCGCAACATCGCCGCTGCCCACCGCGTAACCTCGAGAGTGTCAAGCGACTCCTGCACACCGCCGGTGTCCGCAGGACGTCACCCACTCGGAAAGCTACAAAGGCAACGTCGGCCGCGATAAAACCGTAGCCGTCTCTGCCGGGCGTTCATCACGCGCTCAGCGGCAGGAATGCGTGGGGCGTGTATCGAGCGGGTTTGGTTGCGTTGGTCTGTTCGGGCGATGGCTGGTTGCTCTGCGTATCGAACCGAGCAGGGATTTCGATACTGCTGAACGGGTGTCGCGGATTGGTTTGTTTGAGAGGGCGGGTTTGTGATCGAGGCAGTGTTCATCGGACGGTCCTGGCTGGCCCGGGGAAGTTCGGGATTGGGCCGCGTCGGATTCGCGCTATCTCTTCCTCACCGGCCAACCTGGCGCTGGGAAGTTTCCGGCGGTCGATTATCTGTGGGGCAGCGATCCGGTCACCAGCACGACCGGTGTGGCGGTGTACCGGTGCCGGACTGGCGACCGTCGCAGTGGTGATCCAGTGCAGGTTATGCCGACGTCGGCATAAGCTGCATTATGCCGATCTCCGGATTATGCCGAGGTGGATGATGTGCAGTGTATTGACCAGCTGTTTTGAGCTGGGGAGGTCGCCATAATCCGGTGAGTTGATCGACGCTTGGTTCTCCGTCATGGAGAGGGGGAGCGTCATGGTCAA
>JAFAUQ010000092.1 GCA_019243195.1 Hyphomicrobiales bacterium | reverse complement strand
TGCGTCATCGGTCGGCAGCGCATGGCGAAGATTCGTATGCATACGAACGAATAGCCGGGAAGATCGTGTTATTTCTTTGTCGGCTTGGGACCTTCCACAGGCGGCAGCGACTTGATGTAGGCGGCAATCGCGGTGCGGTCTTCTGCCGCAAGCTGCTCGGTGTGACGCACCACCTCGGCCATCGATCCGCCGACGGTATCTCCGTCGAGCGTCTGTCCCGACTCGAGCAGATACGCGATATCCTTGTCCGACCAGTCGCCGAGTCCCCTCGGCGTGATGTTCGGAATCCAGCCCTTGCCCTCCGGATTAGGCCCTCCGGCGAAGCGTTGTGCGGCAATGATGCCGCCCATGAAGTTGCGCGGGCTGTGGCATTCAGCGCAGTGGCCGGGCCCTTCCACGAGGTAGCCGCCGCGATTGAGCTCAGCCGATTTCGCCGGGTCCGGAGCGAACGGCTTTCCGTCCACATAGAGCAGCTTCCACAGGCCGACCGCGCGGCGGAAGCTGAAGGGAAACGGCAGATCATGATCGCGGACCTTGCCGGAGACCGCCGGCAGGGTTTTGAGATAAGCAAACAAATCGCGCATGTCGTCGATCCGCATGCGCTGATACGACGTGTAGGGGAACGCCGGATAGAAGTGACGCCCGTCCGGCGCGGTGCCCCGGCTCAACGCCGTGACAAAATCAGCTTCGCTCCAGGCGCCGATGCCATCGACGCGATCCGGTGAAATGTTTGGTACGTAGAAAGTGCCGAACGGCGATTTGAGCGCAAGGCCCCCGCCCAAGCGCGTCTTGTCCTCCGCGTCCGGAACGGCGTGGCAGCCGACGCAGCCGCCGGCGATGAACATCGTGCGGCCGTTGGCGAGGTCGGGCTGACGCGGGCCGAGCGCCGCGGCCGACACCGTTTGCGGCATTGTGAGAAGCCAGAAGGCAGCGCCGCCCACGACCGCGAGTATGACGGCGGCAATGACGAGCTTGCGCAGCATTCGCGGGTCAGTCTTTTTGCACGTATTTTTCGTGACAGCCTGTGCAGTTGTTCCGGATGAAGCCGCTCCAGGTCGCCTTGAACGCGGCGAGATCCTTGATGTCGGCCTGCGCCGCCTTTGCATCGGCGCCGAACTTGGCGAGACGCGCCTCGAAGTCCGGCTTGTTCTTCCAGATCGCCGGCAATGCTTCGGTCTTTCCGCCGGTCTTGGAATTGTCCGGGAACAGCGCCGGCGCCTTCTCTGCCGCTTCCATGAAGGTCGCAAAAATCGTCTGGACCTTCTCGAGATCGAAGGGCGCTTCTCCTTTGGCGATGGCCGCTCCGATCTTGGCCTGAGCGCCGTTCGCCTTCATGAGCGCCTTGCGGGCGGCGATCGGATTTGACTGCGCGGCGGCCAAGCCGGCGGCGAGAATCAGGGCGGCAACCGCCAGCATGACGCGAACCATGAATGTCTCCCTTGGCACCCCCAACGAGGATTCAGGACTCCACGGGCGTCAATCTTATTCCCGCAACGCCCAAATAATCACGAGGGCGGCGCGTTGCCGGCCGCCCTTATGATCTTCCAGATTTAGAGCATGATCCCGAAAAGTGGAAACCGGTTTTCGGAAAAGATCATGCTCCAATAAAAGCGTCAGCTCTTCTTCGCCCGATACTTTTCGTGGCAGCCGCCGCAGTTATCCTTGGCGAAACCGCCCCAGGTGGCCTTGAGGGCGTCGAGATCCTTGACCTTGCCCTCTGCCTCTTTAGCGGCGGAGCCGAACTTCGCCAAACGCGCATCGAAGTCCGCCTTGTTCTCCCAGATCGCGGGCAGAGCGGCGGTCTCGCCCCCGGTCTTCGAATTATCCGGGAACAGGGCCGGTGCCTTAGCGGCGGAGTCGGCAAAGGTCGCGAATGCTGTCTGCGCCTTCGCACCGTCGAATGGCGCTTCGCCCTTGACCATGGCGGTCACGATCTTTGCCTCATCGCCGTTCTTCTTCATCAGCGCCTTGCGGGCGGCGATCGGATCGGATTGCGCGGCAACGGCGGTAACGGCGAGCGCGACCGCGGCAGCGGCAAGCACGATGCGGGTCATTCAGTGGTCCTCCCCAGGTGGTGACGTGACATTCAACTCCCGGATAACACCGCATTTTTCCGGGTATTCCGAGCCCCGAAAAATACTGTTCGGAAGGCCACGGATCACGATCTCGTGAGTAATTTTCGCCCTTACAACGTGTGGACCCGCCGCCCCTCCTCGATCGCCTGCCACACCCGTTCGGCGGTCGCCGGCATATCGAGGTGGCGCACCCGGTACGCGCGCCACAGCGCATCGACGATCGCGTTCATCACCGCCGGGCACGAGCCGATCGCGCCCGCTTCGCCCGCGCCCTTCACGCCGAGCGGATTGGTCGCGCATTTGACGTTGCGCGTTTCGAAGCTGAAGGCCGGCGTGTCCGCGGCGCGCGGCAACGCGTAATCCATGAGGCTCGCGGTGACCAGCTGGCCGTCCGCGTTGTAGACGGCGTGCTCCATCAGCGCCTGGCCCAATCCCTGCACGGCCCCGCCGTGCACCTGTCCGGCCAGCATGAGCGGGTTGAGCGTGACGCCGAAATCGTCGACGACGACGTAATTGACGATTTCCACCGCGCCGGTCGCCGGATCGACCTCGACTTCGGCGAGGTGGGTGCCGTTCGGATAGGTCGCCTCGCCCGGCGTGAACACGTCGGCCGCGCTGGTGAGGTCGGGGGTCGCGTCGGGCAAGGCGGCGATGTCGGCAAATTTCATGGCGCGGTCGGTGCCGACCACGCGCACCTGGCCGCCGGCGATCTCAAGATCGGACGGGCTTGCCTCGAGCGCGTCGGCCGCAAGCGATTTCAGATTGCTCGCGAGTTTTTTGCTGGCGCCGGCAACCGAGGCGCCGCCGCACGGAATCGAACTCGACCCGCCGGTGCCGAGCCCGGTGGCGATGACGTCGGTGTCGCCCTGGACCACGCGCACCTGCTCGGGCGGCACGTCGAGCTCGTCGGCGATCAGCTGCGCATAGGCGGTGTGATGCCCCTGCCCCGTCGACTGCGTGCCGATCAGCAGCGTGACCGTGCCGTCCCGCTCGAGCCGCAAGTTCGCGTTCTCCGGGCCGTTGTTGCCGCAGGCTTCGATGTAGGTCGCAAGTCCGATGCCGCGCAGCTTACCGGCCTTCTTCGATTGTTTGATGCGCTTGTTGAAACCGGCCCAGTCGGCCGCTTCCTGCGCCCGCGCCAAGTGGCCGGCGAAATCGCCGGAATCGTAGAGCTTGCCGGTCGCCGTGCGGTAGGGCATCGCGCGCGGGCGAATGAAATTCTTCTTGCGCAAGCTGTCGGGCGCGACGCCGAGATCGTGCGCGGCCGCATCGACCAGCCGTTCGATCAGATAGGCCGCCTCCGGGCGGCCAGCGCCCCGGTAGGCGTCGACCGGAATCGTGTTGGTGAAAACCCCACGCGTGCGCACGTAGGAAACCGGGATGTTGTAGACGCCGGGCGCCATGCCGGCACCGAGCACCGGGATGAGCGGCGCGTAGACCGACAGATACGCACCCATGTCGGCGACGATATCGACGTCGAGGGCGAGGAAGCGTCCCTTTTGGTCGACGGCAAGGCGCGCGCGTGTGCGGTTGTCGCGGCCCTGGCAATCGCCGAGGAAATGATCGGAGCGATCGGCGATCCATTTGACCGGGCGGCGCAGCCGCTCCGCCGCCACGGCAGCGAGCGCATATTCGCGATAAGGAAATAGTTTGGTGCCGAAGCCGCCGCCTACGTCGGGCGTAACGACGCGTAGCCGCTCCGGCGCAATGCGCAGCACGTTGTTGCACAGGAGGTCGCGGATCGCGTGCGGACCCTGGCTCGAGAGCGTGAGCGTGATGCGGCCGTCCTCGTCGCACTCGCCGACGACGCCGCGGGTGTCGAGATAATTGGCGACGAGGCGCTGGTTGATGACCGTCAGTTCGACGATATGCGCGGCGCTCGCGAAGGCCTGCTCGGTCTTTGTCTTGTCGCCGATCGTATTCTCGAAGCAGAGATTGCCGAGCCGGTCGGACCACACCTGCGGCGCGCCGGGCGCGAGCGCCGTCGCCGCATCCGTGACATGGGGCAATGGCGACCATTCGATAGCGATCGCCTCGGCTGCGTCGCGCGCCTGATCGATGCTGTCGGCAACCACGAAAGCGATGGCGTCGCCGACGTGGCGCGCAACCTCGCGCGCGAGCACCGGATACGGCGGCACCGCAATTTTGGTGTCGGGCAGTTCGATCATGCACGGCAGCGGTCCGAGGTCGGCGATGTCCTCCCCGCCCAGCACGAGGTGAACGCCGGGCTTCGCGCGCGCGGCGGCGAGGTCGGTGAAGCGGAAGCGCGCGTGGGCATGCGGCGAGCGAAGCACCGTCGCGTGCAGCAGGCCGGGAGGCGCGTGGTCGCCGACGTAATGCCCGTTGCCGCGCAACAGGCTTTCGTCCTCCTTGCGCAGCATCGGCTGGCCGACACCGAATTTCATGGGCTGCATGGGTTTACCTCGTCGGACTTGTAGCCGGGATGAGCGAAGCGAAATCCGGGATCACCACCCCGCATTTCGCTGCGCTCATGCGGGCTACGAACCTTGCCCGCATCCCTCCAAACAGGCATGTTAAATCCATGGTGGGCAAGCTGACCATCTCGATCGATCTCGAACTGGCCTGGGGATTTTGGGACATTCTCACGCCCGAAGTCCTTCATTTGTCCGAGGCGCAAGAGCGGCCGATCTGCGACAAGCTGATCGAACTGTTCGAACGCTACCACATTCCGGCGACCTGGGCTGTGGTGGCGGCGGTGCTCGACCGCGCCAGCGCGGCCGGCCGGCCCGGCAACGAAGCATCGTGGTACGCGCCCGAGATCATCGAGCGCATCCGCGCGGCGAAAACGCCGCATGAAATCGGCAGCCACGGCGGACGTCACGTTTATTACGACCGGATGACCGCCGCCGAGGCCGAGGAAGATCTCGCCTTCATCAAACAAGTGCACCGCGACAACGGCCTTGCGCTCGACTCGTTCGTGTTCCCGCGCAACGCGGTCGGATATCTCGATCTCGTGACGCGAGCCGGATTGCGCACGTTCCGCGGCGCGGACACCGGCTGGGTGCGGCTTGCGCCGAAGCTCGGACCGCGCGCGGGAAAGATCATCACCTTCGCGGACAAAGTCCTGCCGTTGCCGCCGGCGCCCGCTCGCGCACAAAAGAACGGCGGTCTCGTCGACGTACCCGGATCCATGCTGCTCCCCGGGCGCGACGGCGTTCGCCGTTTCATTTTGCCGGCCGTCAGCCGGGCGAAGCTCGCCATGGGCCTCGCCTGGGCGCAACGCAGCGGAGCGACGTTTCACTTCTGGTTCCATCCCTGCAATTTCTATTACCGGGCCGACGAGCAATTTGCGACGCTCGAATGGTTCCTGGCGCGAGCCGCGGCGGAAGCGAGCCGGGGCCGCATCGAGATTTGCACCATGGGATCATACGCGCCGAGAGCGACTGACACCCGCGGAGCCAAGGCGGCCGCATGAGCGATGTCGTCGCGGCGAACTCCATCGAGCCAGAGCAACTGATGAAATTCGCGGACGCGGTCTGGCCCGAGCGGCCGCGCGAACGCATCCTCGCCACATGGTGGCGCCGCGCCGCGCCCGAATGGGCGGTCGCGGCGATCGATCGGCCAAGCGGACGAATGGTCGGGCTGTGCGCCGGGCGCCCGGCCACATGGACGATCGGCGGCGACACGCATCCGGCGGTCGCCATCTGCGACTGGTACGTTGCGCCCGATCACGAAGGAAAGCTGCTCGGACGCCGTCTGCTGCGGCGCTTCGAAACGCCCGATCGCCTGCTCTACGCCTTCTCCATGTCGGAGGTGGCGGCGGCTTATTTGGGCCGGCTCGGCTGGATAGGGCCGCGCGCGGCAAACCTCCTCGCGCTGCCGCTGCCGCGCCTGGTGCGCCTTCCGCTCGCCCGGGTGCCGCCGCGCGGCGGCCTCGTTCTCGAGGAGCACGTGATCGCGGGCGGAGAAGCGCTCGGTCCTCTCGCCGCCGACCTCGACCGTATCGAAGCAAACAATGCGACCGCGCGCGCGCGCATGCGGCGCGGTGCCGACGAATGGGCGTGGCGCCTTCAGGTGTGTGGCGCGCGAGAGTATCATGTTTGTTTGCTGCGGCGCGCGGGCACGTCGGTCGGCTACGTGGTGGTGCGGCGGATGACCCCCGGCGCGAGCCGCATCCTCGGCCGGCGCGCAGGCGCCATCATCACCGATCTGGTCGCGGTCGATGACGAGCCGGCGGTGCTGCGCGCGCTGGCGCGGGCCGCGGTCAGCATCGCGGCGCGCCTGCAGGTGGTCGTCGTGCTGATGGCCACAACGCTTACCGCGCATCGCCGCGCGCTCATCACGAGCGGATTCCTCTCCCCTGGCTTGCCGGTTATCGGACGCTTTCTTTCCCGCGCCGCGCCCACCTTCATGTGGTCGCCGCGCGGACCGGGCGCCGGGCTCGACGCGGAAGATTTCATGTTCACCTTCGCCGATTCGGATGTTGATTTAGCTTTGTGATGACGAAGCAGTGAGTGGTGAGTAGTGAGTGGCGAGTGGGAGAATACAGCTTCACCATTCACCACTCACCACTCACCATTCACCATTCACCATTCACCATTCGCTATTCGCTATTCTCATTCCGCCGGATGCGGCGCCGGCGCAGGCACGCGCCTGCGCCCAAGGCCGGCGATCCAGCGGCACACCACATAGAACGCCGGCGTGAAGATCAGCCCGAAGAAGGTGACGCCGATCATGCCGGCGAACACCGCGGTGCCGAGCGTCTGGCGCAATTCGGCCCCGGCGCCGATTGCCCACACCAGCGGGGCGACGCCGAAAATGAAGGCAAACGACGTCATCAGGATCGGGCGCAGCCGCAGGCGTGCCGCTTCGACCGCGGCGGCGAAACGATCGCTTCCCTGGTCCTCAAGCTGCTTGGCGAACTCGACGATCAGGATCGCATTCTTCGCGGCGAGGCCGATCAGCACGATGAAGCCGACCTGGGTGAGGATGTTGTTGTCCTGGCCGCGCAGGATCACGCCGGTGATGGCGGCGACGAGGCACATGGGCACGATCATGATGATGGCGAGCGGCAGCGTGAGGCTCTCGTATTGCGCCGCCAGCACCAGGAAGACGAATACGACCGCGAGCACGAAGGCGAAAACCGCCGTGCTGCCCGCGCGTATTTGTTGATAGGCGAGCGTCGTCCACTCGTAGCTGAAGCCTTCGGGGAGAGTCTCGGCGGCGATCTTCTCCATGAGCTGGATCGCTTCGCCCTGCGAAAAGCCGGGCGCGGCCGCGCCGTCGAGTTCGGCCGCGGGATAAAGATTGTAGCGCGGGACGCGGTACGGGCCGGAGATGTCGCGCACGGTGGTGAAGGAGCCAAGCGGCACGGTGTCGCCGTTCGAATTGCGCACGCGGATCTTGAGAACGTCGGCGCTGTCGAGGCGGTAGGGACTGTCGGCTTGTGCCATCACCCGGAAGGTGCGGCCCAGCAGATTGAAGTCGTTGACATATGAGGAGCCGAGGTAGGTCTGCAGCGCGGAAAATACATCGGGCACGTTGATGCCGAGCAGCTGGGCCTTCGTGCGGTCGATGTCGAGATAAAGCTGCGGCGTCGACGTCTCGAACAGGCTGAATACCTGCATGAGCCCGGGCGTCTGATTGGCGCGTCCCATCATGGCGTAGGTCACGCCTTGGAGCGCCGGAGCGCCGCGGCCGCCCCGATCCTCGACCATCATGCGGAAGCCGCCGGCATTGCCGATACCCGAGACCGCGGGCGGCGCCACCACCAGCACGAGACCCTCGCGGATGACCGAGAGCCGGCCGAACAGGTTGCCGACAATGGCCTGCGCCGACTGCCCCGGATGCTTGGCGCGGTCCTCGAACGGATCGAGCGTGACGAAGATGGCGCCGGCGTTGGGCGCATTGGTGAAGGTGGCGCCGGAGAAACCGACGATGTTGACCGCGTGCGCCACGCCCGGAACCTGCAGCGCGATGTCGACGGCGCGCCGGTTGACCTCGTCGGTGCGCGCGAGCGAAGCGCCCGGCGGCAGCTGCGTGATGATGATGAGATAGCCGCGGTCGACCTGCGGGATGAAGCCCTGCGGCGTGCGGCGGAACTCGTTGAGGCCGTAGGCGAGAACGCCGGCGTAGACGACCAGCATGATGAGGGCGAAGCGCACGACTTTCCCGGCCACCCAGGCGTAGCCGCGGCCGAGCCGGTCGAAGCCGAAGTTGAATACGCGGAAGAAGCCGCGGATCGGCCGTTCCCACAGGCGCGGCGCGTGGCCATGACCGGGTTTGAGCAGGAGCGCGCACATGGCGGGCGAGAGCGTGAGCGAGACGATCAAAGAGATGACGGTCGCGCCCGCGATGGTGAGAGCGAACTGCCGATAGAACTGGCCGGAGATGCCGGTGATGAACGCGGACGGCACGAACACCGCGCACAGCACCAGCGCGATGGCGATCAGCGCGGCGCCGACCTCGTCCATGCTGCGCCGCGCCGCTTCGCGCGGTTTGAGTCCGGCCGCGATATTGCGCTCGACGTTTTCGACCACGACGATCGCGTCATCGACCACGATGCCGATCGCGAGCACCAGCCCGAACAGCGACAGATTGTTGAGCGAGAAGCCGAACATCGCCATGAAGAAGAACGTGCCGATGAGCGACACCGGGATGGCGACGAGCGGGATGACGGCGGCGCGCCAGGTCTGCAGAAACATAATGACGACGAGGACCACCAGAACGATCGCCTCCAGGATCGTTTCCTGGACGGCGGTGACCGATTGCTGAATAAATTGGGTCGGGTCGTAGACGATGGTATATTTGAGCCCGTCGGGGAAGCGCTTCGAGAGCTGCTCCATGGTCTGACGGATGGTCGTGGCGGCCGAGAGGGCGTTCGATCCGGGGCGTTGGAACACGCCGAGCGCGATCGCCGGATCGCGGTCGAGGTAGGAATTGGTCGTGTAGTCGAGCGCGGCGAGTTCCACTCGCGCCACGTCGCGCAGGCGCACCACCGCACCCGCGGTCGGCGCGCTCTTGACCACGATGTTGCCGAACTCGTTTACGTCGGTGAGGCGCCCGAGCGTCTGCACCGCCACCTGGAACGCCTGGGGACGGTCGACCGGCGGCTGGTTGAGCACGCCGGAGGCGACCTGCACGTTCTGGCCCTGCAGCGCGGCGGTCACGTCATTGGTGGTGAGCCCCAGCGCCTGCATGCGATCTGGATCGAGCCACATGCGCATCGAATAATCGCGGCTGCCGAACACGGTGATCGAGCCGACACCGTCGACCCGTGTAAGCGGATCGACGACCTCGAGCGTCGCATAATTGGAGATGAACAGCGTGTCGCGCGACTTGTCGGGCGAATAGAGGTGCACGACCATCATTATGTCGGACGAGCTTTTCGCGACGGTGACGCCGATGTTGCGCACGTCCTGGGGCAGACGCGGCTCGGCGACCGCGACGCGGTTCTGCACCTGCACCTGGGCGATGTCGAGGTTGATGCCGAGGTCGAAGGTCACCGAAATCGTGAAACGTCCGTCGGCGGTCGAGTTCGACGAGACGTAAAGCATGTTCTCGACGCCATTGATCTGCTGCTCGATCGGCGTGACCACGGTCGCGGCCACCACGTCGGCGCTGGCGCCGGGATATTGGCCGCTCACGGTGATGATCGGCGGCGCGATCTCGGGATATTGCCCGATCGGCAGGCGGAAGAACGCGACCCCGCCGATGATGAGAAAGACGATCGAGACGACGGCAGCAAAGATCGGCCGGTCGATGAAGAAATGCGAGATGCGCATCGGCTGGTGTCCCGATTCCGAAGCGCTTCTACTTGGCGCTGGCGGTGGGGCGGCCGGGGCCCGGCGCGCCCTGTTCCTGCGGCGTCACCTTGGTGCCGTTGCGCGCGCGCATCAGGCCGTCGACGATGACGCGGTCCTCGCGCGCAAGCCCGTCCTTGATCACGCGCAGGCCGTCGGTCGCCTGGCCGAGCGTCACGTATTTCTGCCGAGCGACGTTCTCGCCATCGACCACCATGACGAATTTGCGCGTCTGCTCGGTGCCGATGGCGACATCGGGAACGAGCAGCGCCTCGTAGGGCGGCGAAGCCGGCACCTCGATGCGGCCGAACATGCCGGGCGTGAACAGCGCCTTCGGGTTGGGAAAGATCGCGCGCCCGCGGATCGTGCCCGAGGTCTGGCTGATCTGGTTGTCGATGAAGTCCATATGCCCCTCGTGCACGAAATTCTGTTCGTCGAGGAGCTTCACCTTCACCGCCATAGACGACCAGCGTTGGGTCGGATCGTCGCCCGGCGGATTCAAGCGCGCGTAGCGCAGGTAGGCCGCCTCGTCGAAGGTGAACTCGAAGCGGATCGGATCAATCGAAACGATGGTGGCGAGCAGCGTGGTCGAGCCGGTGGTGCCGCCGGGAATGAGGTTGCCGGGCGACACGCGCCGGTCGCCGATGCGCCCGTCGATCGGCGCACGCAGCTGACTGTACTGCTCGAAGTCGAGTTCGGCCTGCTGAACGATCGCCTCGTTGGCCTTGACCGACGCCTCGGCGACCCGCTTCGCCTGGGTGCGCTGGTCGAAAGTTTGCTCGGTGATCGTCTTGTCGCGCACGAGTTGCTGGCCGCGCGCGAGATCGGCCTCGGTATAGGCGAGGTTCGCACGCGCTTGGGCGAGGTTGGCGCGCGCCTGCTCGAGCACCACCTGGAACGGCCGGCGGTCGATGGTGAAAAGCAGATCGCCCTTTTTGACCATCTGGCCGTCGGTGAAATGGATCGAAGCGAGATAGCCGGAGAGGCGTGAGCGCACTTCGACGGAATCGACCGCGGTGAACCGGCCGACGTATTCGTCCTCATCGACGATGGCGCGCACCTTGGGCTTTGCCACCGTCACTTGCGGTGGCGGCGGCCCCGCACTCTGCGCCGGCGCCTGCCCGCTGCCGCAGCCCGCGAGCAGCGGCGCCATCAGCGCGAGACAGAGGATGAGGGGCGCGCCCGCGGCGGCCCGGTTAAGCCGATTTCCCATGACCTTCCCGCAAAATCTTCAGCTGCGGCCGCAAAACGCCTACGCGCGGCCTCGCCGAGCCCCAACGAACGCTAGCACCGCCTTTCTGCCGGCGTCCGGGCTCCCCATATATGCTGCCTCATCCGATCCATAACCCCCCAAAACATGGCAATACCATGCTTGACTTCACTGCTGCCTCAGTGCTCGACGATGCCGTAACGGCAACTTCCGAGCCCGCGCCGGCCGGTGCCGCCGACGAGGACCCACTCGACGCCTATTCCCGCGTGGTGACCGGCGTTGCCGACCGGCTCGGCCCGGCGGTCGTGCGCATCGACGTGTGGAAAGGCAAGCGCGCCGGGCGCGCCGGCTCGGGCTCGGGCGTGATCGTTGCTCCGGACGGCCTGGTGCTCACCAACAGCCACGTGGTGGGCGGCGCCTCGCGCGTCGAACTGATGACGGTCGACGCACGCAACCTCACCGCCCGCGTGGTGGGCGACGATCCGCACACCGATCTTGCGCTGGTGCGCGTCGATGCGCCGGTGACGCTCCCGGCGGCGAACCTCGGCGATTCCAAGAAGCTGCGGCGCGGCCAGCTGGTGGTCGCGATCGGCAACCCGCTCGGGTTCGAATCGACCGTGACGGCCGGCGTGATCTCGGCGCTCGGCCGTTCGCTGCGCGCCCAGACCGGCCGGCTGATCGACGACGTGATCCAGACCGACGCGGCGCTCAACCCGGGCAACTCGGGCGGGCCGCTTGCCTCCGCGCGCGGCGAGGTCGTCGGCATCAACACCGCGGTGATCCTCGGTGCCCAGGGCATCTGTTTCGCGGTCGCCGCCAATACGGCGAGCTTCGTGCTCGGCGAACTGGTGCGTCATGGCCGGGTGCGGCGCGCCTTCATCGGCATTTCCGCGCAGCAGACCGCGATCCCACGCCGGCTGCAGGTCGCGGCCGGCCTGGCCCAGGACAAGGCCGCCATGGTGACGGCGGTCGAGACGGGAAGTCCGGCCGCCGACGCCGGGCTCATGTCCGGCGACATGATCGTCACCCTCGACGGGCTGCCGGTGACCGGCTCCGACGACCTGATCCGGATCCTCACCGGCGAGCGCATCGGACGCAGCGTCGAGGTCGAGGTTCTCCGCCTCGGCACGCTGCGCAGCTTCCGCCTCGTGCCCGGCGACGGGGCCGCCCGCGAAGCAGCCTTGCGCCAAGCGGCCGGCCAAGAGGGTCGCCGCGGATAACGCGGCAGCCTCTCCTCCACCGGCACGTTTACCGCGGAATCTGCAACGATCTGCAAGCGTGTGCCGGGGCGCTAGGGCGGAATCTGCAACGATCTGCAAGCATGCGCCGATTTGCGGTGCCATCGCTGCCGGTTGTTCCCAGACGCCGGTCGCCTCTTCGATGCGGCCGCGAAATTTACAGGGATTTACAGGCGCCGCGACGACCAAGCCCAGCGCGCCGCGGACGACGGGCTGCCTGTCCGTGTCCACTGCGAATACGCTCGGTAATATCATTTTAAATCCATCGTTATTTCCAACGCGGAAGCTCCGCAGGCCGTCGTGACTCGACGGGAAAGTTCCCGCCCCTCTTGTTCCGCGTTGTTGTTCCATTATTTTCGTCATTGTTCCGGGCCTCACTGGCATTGATATTTGTGCATCACAGCATTCCTTGCAAGACGTTGAAAATTCTCACCTAACCCCAAAATATCAACCGCCACAGCCGGCGCCGAGCCATTGTATTTACATTGTTGTTTACAATGGCCGGCCAGAATTTTGTGCAACGCGGCAAAACCGTTCTCCCGATGTCGTGTTTCCCAATTCGCACTTCGAGCTGTTCACCATCGTGCCGATATATTCTTTTGGGTATGAAAATGCAACAACTATCGAATGTCCAACCTGATCACAGGAGCGTGAGTTGGGTTGTCCGCCCCGAGACAGATTGGAACGACCGCGGGTCCTCGGGAGTTGGCGTTATGTCAAAAGACATGCTTAAGACACGATGAAGACCACAGCAGAATACCGGCAATATGCTGAAGAGTGCTTGGCAGCGCGACGCGCCGCCATGATTCCGGAGGTGCGCGCAGCCCTCTTCACCGCAGCGCAGCGCTGGATCGCTCTTGCCGAGCAGCGCGAGGAAGAAGAAGGCTCAGCCGCCTCGCCTTACGGTCGCCGCGTCCATCCCGATGGTGCCGCCGCCCCCGCCGGAGGTTAGCTCCGCCCGTTTTCTGTTTTGCGTCCACGCGCAGCCCGCGCGCTCGACGGGCTTGACTTGATATATGCATATCTATCTATATGCACTATTATGCATATAGATACCTTCCAGGCTCTGGCCGATCCGACGCGCCGGCGCATCGTCGAAGCTCTCCGCCGCGGCGAGACCGAGGTGGGCGCGCTCGTCGATCAAGCAGGGATTCACCAGTCGGGCGTCTCCCGCCACCTGCGCATTCTTAATGACGCAGGCTTCGTCTCGGTGCGGCCGGACGGGCAACGGCGCCTCTACTCGCTGCGGCCGGAACCGTTCCGCGAGCTGGATGCGTGGCTCGCGGCGTACCGCGGCTTGTGGGAGAGACGCTTCGATCGCTTCGCGGCCGCGCTCGAGAAACGACGCCAATCCCCTAACACGCAACGAGGAAGACGCACATGAGCAACCGGATCCGTTCCGCAGACGCCGCCACCAGATCGCCGGTGGTCATCGAGCGTAGCTACCGCGCGCGGGTCGAGGAACTTTGGGACCTGTGGACCACCAAGGAAGGCTTCGAATCGTGGTGGGGACCCGAGGGTTTCCGCGCCGACGTTTACACGCTCGACGCGTGCGTGGGCGGTATCCTGCACTACTCAATGATTGCGGACGCACCGGAGCAGATCGAGGCCATGAAGCGCCTGGGCCGGCCGATTTCGCACGAGGTACGCGCGCGTTTCTGCGAGCTGACGCCGCTGCGGCGCCTCGAACTCACGAACATGATCGACTTCCTGCCCGGAGTAGAGCCTGACGAGAGCACGATCCTGGTGGAGTTCTTCCCGTCCGGCGAGAGCGTGCGCATGGTGGTCACGCTGGAACCGCTGCACGACGAAGAGTTCACGCGCATGTCGATCATGGGCTTCACCAGCCAGCTCACCAAGCTCGACCGTCGTTTCGGTCAGCAGACAAGGTAGCCGCCCGTCCCTATCCGGCTGCTCAGGCCCCAATCGCCCTCGCCGCTCGCCTTATTCCGGCTGTGGCGGTTGGGGCTGTTGCGGCGGCGCCTGCGGTTGCTGCCACACGAGAAGCGATGGCGGCACTTGCAGCATCGAATTGTCGAGATGGTTCATCAGCCACAAGCCGCCGAGCGCGATCAAGCCGGCCAACAGCACGCGCGGCAACGTGTGCACGAAAATCACCAGCAGCGCCGCGAACGCGCTCAGCGTGCGCTCGGCGCCGATCCACAGCTCCCAGAAAACCTGGTAAAGCGCCCAGACGACTCCGACCAGAATGACAATCAGCAGGATCAGCTTGAGAACCGGCCAATCGTGCCACGGTACGGCCGTGAGCCGCGTGACCTGCTCGACCGACCAGGTCCAGATCAATTCAACGAAACGAAAGATCGCCGCAATCCCCTGCTGGAGAAAGTGCAGAATCTGGCTGAGAATCTGGTGCATCGCCGGTCCTCCCGTTTCCCTGCAAGCCGGCCGCAATCAACGCACCCGCCGGCGGACAGCGCCGCACACTCTTCCGGGTACTCAAACGAATGAGGCTCAACGCGGGAAGGGGCGTGAAGTTCCGGCCGCAGCGATCGACGATCACCCGCCCGCCCAGCGCATTACAACGCCGACGACCGCGCCGATGAAGAGCAAAAAGCATGCGGCCGATTGAATGAAAAAGCCGGGCAGACGCTTCTCCACCGCCCTGCTGTAACCGAGGAAATAAAGAACCCGGCCGGCGATCCACACAAGGCCGAGCGCCGCCGCACCGATGTCGCTCAAATAAATGGCGCAAAGCCACAGCGGCACCAAAAAGATCGGCAGCCATTCGAGCGTGTTCAAATGCACGCGAAAGACGCGCTCGAAATCGGGATTGCCGGTCGTTGCCGGATGTGGGACACCGAATTTCCCGCGCGCCACCGCGACGCGTGTCGCAAGGAAGAAATACAACGCGATGGCAAGCAGCGTGACGACGGCGGTGTAATGCGGCATGAAACCCGCGATATATAAAGAAGCGCCCGCGGGCAAGCGCGCGTCAATGCCCGTTGCGCCCCGCCGTCACCGGCAGGCTGACGATCGCGCGCAGGCCGGGGCGGGTACGCCAGCGGATTTCTTCGGGCGCAACGGCCAGGGTCAGCTTCGGCCAGCGCGTGTACAAGGCCTGCAGCGCGCATTTTCCTTCGAGTCGCGCGAGCTGATAGCCGAGGCAGAAGTGGATGCCGGTGCCGAAGGCGACGTGATGGTTGGGCCGGCGTGCGAGATCGAGCTTTTCCGGCGCGACGTTCGCCGCCGGATCCATGTTGGCAGCCGCCAGCAAGGCCATGACCTGATCGCCGCGCTTGAGCCGGGCGCCGGCGAGCTCCACGTCCTGCCGCACGAATCGCGGCTTTGAGAATTGCACCGGGCAAACAAAGCGCAGGAATTCCTCGACGGCGAGATCGGCGCGGCTCCAGTCCTCCTCCAGCCAGTCACGCAGGCCGGGATTTTTCGCAAGTTCGAACACCGAGCCGCTGATGAGATGCGTCGTGGTCTCATGCCCGGCGAGCAGCAGCAGGAACACCATCGCGATCATCTCGTCGGGGGAAAGCCGCGCGCCTTCCTTCTCGACGCGCACGAGTTCGGCGATGAGGCCCTCGCCGCCGCTCTTGCGCACGCGCTCCAGGCGCTCGCCCAGATAGCGCTTCATGGCGGTGATGGTCGGCGCCAGGCGAAAGAAGCCGAGGATGCCGGTGACGCCGGTGGCGCGGCCTGCCCAGGCGATGAACTTCGCACGATCTTCGAGCGGCAGGCCGAGCAGCTCGCAAATCACCGAGAGCGGCAGCATGCGGGCAAACCGGGTCACGAGGTCGGCCGGACTTCCCTGCGCAAAGAGATCGTCCGCAAGCTCGTCGGCGATCGCGCGGATACGCGGCTCCATATCGAGCACCGCGCGGCGGCGAAAGGCTTCGTCCACCAGCGACCGCAGCCGGGTGTGATCCGGCTCGTCCATGTTGAGCATGTTGTTGGCGAACACGCGGAATATGCGCGGCATCCACCAGCGCAGCCCGGCCACCGTGCCGTCGTCCTTGCGCAAGGTGAACACGCGGCCGTCCTTGAGCACGCGGGAAACGGCCTCCTGCGTGGTGGCCATCCAGACGCGGCCGACGATCGGGAATTTGGCCTCGACCACCGGCCCGGCGGCCTGCAGCCGCTTGAGCCCGGCCGCAGGATCGCGAAAAAACTCCTGGCTGGCGAAATCCAACTCGGCTTTCATGACCTGTCCTTGCGTAAGCTCGCGGTAGGGCTTTCGCGAATCCGCTTCTCCGCACCAACGGCGCGTTTTGCGGCGGCCTTATGTCTCTGCGGAACCTCCCGTGGCGGCATTTCGGCAACACATTCCCGGAAAACAGCAACGCTGGGATCAGCCTCTCTGGCGGACGTAGCAGTCGCATGCGAGAAAAAGTTGGGGCGATTGGTCACGTTTGGAGGCTGCCATGCGTCGGATCGCAACCGCTGCGGCCGGAATCGTTTGTATCGCCGCGTTCGCCGGCGCGGCTGACGCCGCCGACCTTCCCGTAAAGACCTACACCAAGGCGCCGCCCATGGTGGCTCCGGTCTATGATTGGAGCGGCTTTTACATCGGCCTCAACGCGGGCGGCGCCTCGAGCCGTGAGTGCTGGACCGTATTCAGTGTGGCAAACCTTCCGGTTGGCCCGGATTCCGAGGGTTGCCACAACGCGACCGGCGGCCTCGTTGGCGGTCAGATCGGTTATCGTTGGCAGGCGACGAATTTTGTGTTCGGCCTCGAAGCGCAAGGCGATTGGGCCAACCTGAAAGGATCCAACAGCAGTCTGGCGGCCGGGATTTTTCCTTTCATCAATCAGACCAAGATCAACGGCATCGGCCTGTTCACCGGCCAGATCGGCTATGCCTTTAACAACGTGCTCTGGTACGTGAAGGGCGGCGCCGCGGTCACGGATAACCATTACAGTTCCTTCTTCACCGCGAACGGCGTGGTCTTCAATCAGGCCGACGAAACGCGTTGGGGCGGGGCGGTGGGAACCGGGATTGAGTTCGCCTTTGCGCCGAACTGGTCGATCGGCATCGAATACGATCATCTGTTTATGGGCACCAAGAGCGTGGTGTTCCCATTTCAAGCCACGCAGGCCCCGGTTGGTCCGCCCGGCTTTGCGGTCACGCGGAGCGACAACATCAGCCAGGACGTGGACATGGCAACGATCCGGCTGAACTACCGTTTCGGCGGTCCCATCGTCGCGAAGTACTGAGCAGGCCGTCGACGATTTAGCCTGGACCTTTGGTCCCCGCGGAGCCGTGTGGCCGTCCGTCTGCAACCATTCCGCCGCGCCGGGCATATATAAGTCCGAGAGCGGCTTGTGCGTGGCAAGCGGGGGTACGATTCTCCGGGCACGAGCCAATGCACCACGCGGAAAGGACCACCATGACACGCATTTGGGCGCGGGCTCGGGCCATTAAAGCGCAACACCGGCCCGGGTGGCTGGCGGCTGCGGCCGTTGCCGCGCTGATCGCGGTTCCGGATCCGGCCGGCGCGGCGCGGCGCCATCATCACGCGGAACACTCCGCCGAAACCGTCGCGCCACGCGCCGCCGGCAACCCCCTCATGGCGATCGTGTCGATCAAGAGTCAGCGGGTTACCATCTACGACGCGGATGGCTGGATCCTGCGCGCGCCGGTGTCCACCGGCCAGCGGGGCCGCGAGACGCCCGCCGGTGTCTTCAGCGTCATTCAGAAGGAAAAAGACCACTACTCGAACCTCTACGACGATGCGTACATGCCCAACATGCAGCGCATCACCTGGTCCGGCATCGCGCTGCACGGCGGCCCGCTGCCGGGACATCCGGCCTCGCACGGCTGCATTCGCATGCCGTACGGTTTCGCCGAGGGCCTATTCGGAAAGACCGCGGTCGGCATGCGCGTGATCATCGCGCCGCGCGATGCGACGCCGGTCGACATCTCCCACCCGGCGCTGTTCTCGCCCAAGCCGGATGATGCCGCCCATGCCAAAGCGCTTGCCGCCGAGGCTTCCGAGGCGGCGCGCAAGGCGGACGCGGCACGGGCCGCGGCCGCTACCGCCGAGCGGGAAGCCGCGCGCGCCCGAATGACGCTGCGGGCGAAGGAGACGCTCAAGGCGCGCGCCGAGGCGGAACGCGCGGCGGCCGAGAAGGCGGTCGATGCCGCGACGTCGGACGAAGCGAAGGCGCGGGCAACCGACAACAAGGCAAAGGCGGAGGCAAAGCTCGCCGACGTGCAGGCGCAGTGGGACGCCGCCAATGCGGAGCTGCAGCCGAAGCTCGATGCGGCGAACCAGACGCGCGAAGCCGCGGCCGCCGCGGAAAGCGCGCGGGCTGCCGCCGCCAAGGCCGCGCGCGAGGCGGCGCGCGAGCTAGAGCCGGTCTCGGTCTTCATCAGCCGCAAGACGCAGCGGCTCTACGTGCGGCGCGGGTTCGAGCCCATCCTCGAGAGCCCGGTTACGATCCGCGATCCGGAGAAGCCGATCGGCACCCATGTCTTCACCGCGGTCGACCGCACGGATGACGGGCTGCGCTGGACCGTGGTTTCGCTCAACGAGGCGAATGATGCGAAAAGCGCGCTCGACCGCCTCGTCATCCCGCAGGACGTGCTCGATCGCATCGCGCCGACCGCGTCGCCGCGCTCGTCCCTGATCATCTCGGACGAGGCATTGAGCCGCGAGACCGGCAAGGGCACCGACTTCATCGCCGTGTTGAGCAACGAGCCGCAAGGCGGGCTCGCCATGCGCCACCATCCCACGCCCGCCGAACCCAGATACGCCCGCGCCCGCGAGCGACATTGGGGCTCGTCGGACCGCGGGAACTCATCGGGCCGGTGGACTTCTTCGGGCGGGTGGAGCTCATCGAGCGGGTGGAACTCATCAGGCGCGGGTGGCTCCTGGGGTTCGCCTTACGGCGGGTATTCCCGTTGGTGAATGACTTGTTGCTGGAGCATGATCTTTTCCGAAAACCGGTACCCACTTTTCGGGATCATGCTCTAATGGCTCCCAAGCCGCCGGTGGACTTTGCCCAGTTCGATGCGCTCGACATCAGAGCGGGACGGATCGTCCGGGTCGAGGACGCGCAGACGCGCAAGCCGACTTATAAGCTGACGATCGACTTCGGGCACGAGATCGGCACCAAAATCTCGTGCGGCGCCTACCGCAACTATGCGAAAGAGGCGCTGCTCGGAAAGACCGTGATTTGCGTGATCAATTTCGGCGTCAAGAAGATGGGGCCGGAGATTTCCGAAGTGCTGGTGCTCGGCGTCGCTCATGAGGCGGGCGGGACCATCTATCTCACGACGGAGCAAACCGTCCCTCTGGGCGCCGCGGTGTTTTAGTTGAAGGTTTCGTCATCGCCCGCGAAAGCGGGCGATCCAGTAAACACAGCCGTATCAGATAAAACTGCAACGACGGTGTTTACTGGATGCCCCGCTTTCGCGGGGCATGACGAGATTAGTGCCGGAGCAGCTACGCCGTCGCGCCGGCCACGGCCTGGCGCAGGCACACATACTGGATAACGCCGAAGGCGCCGACCGCGAGCGCTTGCGCCATCACGAAGGCGATGCCGAGCAAGGTCGGGCTCACCCATCCGCCGAGCAAAAGAAGCACGCTCGCCGCCGTCCAGGCCGCGTTGATGGCGATGATCGCCATGACGGTCGCGACCGGCGTCGCCGGCCGGGAGGCGACGACGACGACGAGCACGATGTAGGGAATGAGCACCAGGCCGGCCTCGCGCGTCAGCCCGGCCGGCAGCGCCAGCCAGCGCTCCAGCACGCCGGCACCGGCAACGAGCAGCGCGGCGGTTGCGCCGCTGGCAACGGCATCGGCGAGAAGGGCAAGCCGAAGTGGACGGGACATCGGGACGACATTGGTCATGACGACCTCCTTTGGTTGACGATGCCCGAAGGTGGCCGCCCGCCGGCAGCAAAGCGATTACGTGAGAGGTAACGAGCCGTCATTGCGAGGAGCGCCGAAGGCGCGACGAAGCAATCCAGAAATCTCAGATCCGTGCACCTTGTTCTGGATTGCTTCGCTCCGCTCGCAATGACGCGAACGGCGGCCCTATGGCCTCACCAAAAAATGCGGAACTGCTTGAGGCCGAGGCCGGCGAGCGCGAGCGGAACGCCGAGCGCGCCGGCGAGACGGAAGGTCGCGATCCAGAACCAGGACGAGACCGTGGGCACGACCCACAGCAGCAGCAGAATGAACAGCGGCAGCGAGCCCCAGCGGTCGAAAGTCATCTGCAGATTTTTCGGCAGGAACGGCGCGATCGCGCGGTAGCCGTCGAGCGGCGGCAGCGGCAGCAGGTTGAGGATCACCGCCATGACCTGCAGCAGAGCGAGAAACGCGAGCGGCGGCGCGGCAGCGCTGCGCGCCATCACGCCGGTCGAAAGCGCGAGCACCAGCACGCCGGCGATGGCGAGGTTGGCGGCGGGACCGGCGAGCGCCACCGCGCAGGCCCACCAGCGGCTGCGCAGGCGCCGCGCGTCGATGTAAACCGCGCCGCCGGGCAGCCCGATGCCGCCGAGCAACAGGAACACCAGCGGCACGAACAGCGAGGCGATCGGATCGACGTAGCGCAGCGGATTGAAGGTGAGATAGCCCTTCTCGCGCACGCTGGTGTCGCCGCCGAGGAAGGCGACCGCCGCATGCGCGAACTCGTGCAGGCAGAGCGAAAAAATCCAGCCGACGACCACGAAGATGAAGGTCATCGGCGCTTGCCTGCGCGAGGCCCCAGCGCTTGCACCACGGGCGCGGTTGCGTAGGCTGCGTGCCCAAGTGGCGGGAGTCGTCGATGGGCGTCGAAATCGAGCGCAAATTCCTGGTCAAGGACGGCGGCTGGCGCAGCCTCGCGACCGGCCAGTCGCATATCCGGCAGGCCTATCTGGCGTTGGGCGGGAAAGCGACCATCCGCGTGCGCATCAAGGACGACACCGCCGCGATGCTCACGATCAAGTCGCGCTCGGCAAAGCTGCGCCGGATGGAACTCGAATACCCGATCCCGGTCGCCGACGCGCAAGCGCTCATCGGCCTGCGGCGCGGCGCCGTCATCGAGAAGGTGCGCCACATCGTGCCTTATGCGGGCGCGACCTGGGAGGTCGACGTGTTCGCCGGCGAGAATGCCGGGCTGATCGTCGCCGAAGTCGAGTTGCCGCACGAGGATTATCGCCCGGAGCTGCCGCCGTGGATCGGCCGCGAGGTTACAGGCCGCGCCGAATACTACAATAGCTCGCTGGTCGCGCGGCCTTACGCCAAGTGGACGGCGCCTGCGGGCGCGGCGACATGAGCACGCGGTGCGGGGAGCGCGATGAGATAGCGAGAATGAACGGCAACTGACCGGCGCGACACAGGAGGCCAGGATGGCAGGAGAGACCGCCCACTTCGGCTTACGCCAGCGAGCGCCGACGCCGGCGGACCGGCCGTTCGAGGTGCGGCCGGGCATGCTCAGGGCGATCGTCGATCGCATCCCGGGGGCGTTGGCCGAGCCGTTCCGCGGGATCGCCGCGGGAAACGCCATCGTGCCGGGACTGTTCGCACGCGAACGGACCGGCGTTCCGCTTGCCTCGCTGGTGGAAGCGGCACGGACCTTCCTCGCGGCGCTGACGCCGGCGCAAAGTAAAGCCGTGTGCTTCGCGATCGAGGACGAGGCCTGGCGCAAGTGGTCGAACATCCATCCCTGGCTGATGCGGCATGGCGTGTGCCTCATCGATCTCGACGGCGCCGGGCGCGAGCGCGCGCTCGCGCTGCTGCGGGAAACGATGAGCGCGGCGGGCTATCGCACGGCGCGCGACATCATGCGGCTCAACGAGCACATGCTGGAAGTGACCGGCAAGGCCGACGAATACAGCGAATGGTTCTATTGGATCAGCATCTTCGGCACGCCGTCGCCGGATGAGCCGTGGGGCTGGCAGATCGACGGGCATCACCTCAACGTCAATTGTTTCGTGCTCGGCGACCAGCTCGTCATGACACCGAGCTTCATGGGCTCGGAGCCGGTGCTCGCGCGCTCAGGCAAATACGCCGGGACGCGCGTCTTCGCCGCCGAGGAGGAACAGGGCCACGCGCTGATGCGCTCGCTCTCCGCCGACGCGCGGGCGCGCGCAACGATCGGGAAGGATCTCCCGGGCGAGTTGCTCACCGCCGCCTTTCAGGACAACCGCCGCATCGATCCCGCCGGGATTCGCTATGACGACCTTTCGGCGGAAGGCCGCGACCGTCTCGCGGCGCTGCTTGCCACCTACACCGGCCGCATCCGGCCCGGCCACGCGGAAATCAGCTACCGCGAGGCGAAGCGGCATCTCACTGACACGCATTTCGCCTGGATCGGTCCCTGCGACGATGCGAGCCCGTTCTATTATCGCATCTTGAGCCCGGTGATCCTCATCGAGTTCGATCACGTGTCGGGCATCGTCTATGACAACGACACGCCCTCGCGCGATCACATTCACACGGTAGTGCGCACGCCCAACGGCAACGACTACGGCAAGGACCTGCTGCGCCAGCATTATGCCGAGCACGACCACGCGCATGCGCACGGGCTGGCGCACCGGCACGCCGGGTGACAGTCATTGCGAGGAGCCGCGTAGCGGCGACGAAGCAATCCAGGGCAGCACGCGTGGCTCCTGGATTGCTTCGGCGCTTTGCGCCTCGCAATGACGGTTGCTCAGGCTTTCGCCGGGCCTTTGGTGTCGGCGACCGCTGCGCCGCGCTGGCCCATCGGCTTGGGCGAACCGACCGTCGTATCGCGCTCGGTCTGCCGCTCCATCTCCGCATCCAGCTCGGCACCGAGCAGAATGATGGTGACGGAAAGCCAAATCCACGTCATGAAACCGACCACGGCGCCCAACGACCCGTAGGTCTTGTTGTAGCTGCCGAAGTTCGCGGCGTACCAGGAAAACAAAATCGAAATTGCGATCCAGCCGATCGTCGCCGCCGCGCTTCCCCAGGTGATCCAGCGCCATTTGGCTTCACGCCGGCTCGGCGCGTAGCGGTAGAGCAGCGAGATGGCGAGCATTACGACAACCAGCAGCACCGGCCATTTGATCGCTTCGGCGACCCATTTCTGGCTATCGAGCCCGAGGTATTGGATCATCAGTGGCATCACGACCAGCGCGCCGAGGCCGATGATGATGGCGGCGATGCCGGCAAGCGTGAACATGAACGATGTTGCGTTGAGACGGAAGAAGCCGCGCTTCTCCCGTTCCGCATAGGCGACGTTGAGCGCGTCCATCATTGCCTTCACGCCGGAGTTGGCGCTCCACAGGGAGATCGCAAGGCCGACCACGAAGGCCAGGCCGAGTGCGCTGTTTCCTTTCGACGTCAGGCTCTCGAGCTGCCCGCGGATGACGTCGATCGCCCCGCCCGGCACCATGCCGGAAATATCGTCGAGGTGCTGGGCGATCGTCACCGGATCGGCGAACAGGCCATAGATCGAGACCAGCGCGGCGATCGCGGGAAAGATCGCCAGCAGAGCGTAGAACGTCACTCCGGCCGCGATGGCCAGAATCCGGTCGTCGTTGAGCCGCTGGTAGCAGCGCTTGAGGATGTCCTTCCATCCCCGTTTCGGGATCTGCGAAGGAGTGGACGCCGAGCGCCCCCGCTCGTCGCCATGCGCGTCGCGCGCGGCTGTTTGTTCCGATCCGCTGCGTCCTGGTGAGGAGGCCGGCTGCGGCGCGGCCTCGCCATCGGCCGACTGGCGCGGCTGCGCGTCGCGCCGGCTAAATCCCAGCGCCAACAGCCCGGCCGTGGCGGCAATCCACAGCGGCGTTTGCCCGCGGCGGCCTTGCGCTCTCCCTGCGATAACCGACATCGACTGTTCTCCGGTTGAGCGCCGCGCTTGCGCATACATTTTGTGAGCGCCTTGCCGGCCGGAGCGGTATTATGGGAAAGCTGCCGCCGGCTTGTACGATCTTGCGCTGAAAACAACCGGGATTCCGGCTCAAGGGTTCCACGCGCCAAGCGCGGTCGGTGACGGGATTTCGCGAAGCTTATCGCGTCACTACATCGAGAGACGACATGGGCGTTCTCGTCGACGGCAAATGGGTCGCCAAGGGTCACGACACGGCCGCGACTGGCGGGCGCTTCGTGCGCGCGGCGACCTCGTTCCGCAACTGGATCACGCCGGACGGCCGGCCGGGCCCGGCGGGCGCCGGCGGCTTCAAGGCGGAGCCCGGGCGCTACCATCTTTATGTTTCGCTCGCCTGCCCCTGGGCGCACCGCACGCTGATTTTCCGCGCCCTCAAGGGGCTGGAGACGGCGATTTCGCTCTCCGTCACGCACTGGCTCATGGGCGAGGAAGGCTGGACCTTCGAGGACGGCCCGGGCGTCGTTGCCGACCCGTTCGGCGCGCGCCGCATGTATGAGGTCTATCTGCGCTCGAACCCGTCCTACAGCGGCCGCGCCAGCGTGCCGGTGCTCTGGGACAAGGCGCAGAACGTGATCGTATCGAACGAATCCTCGGAAATCATCCGCATGCTCAATTCGGCGTTCGACGCCGTCGGCGCCGCACCGGGCGATTTTTATCCGGCCGAGCTGCGCGAGGAGATCGACCGCCTCAACGCGCGCATCTACGAGACCGTCAACAACGGCGTCTACCGCTCGGGCTTCGCGACCACCCAGGAGGCCCATGAGGAAGCGGTGCGTCCGCTGTTTGGTACGCTGGACATGCTGGAGGAGCGCCTCGCCACGCGCCGTTATCTATGCGGCGGGCGGTTGACCGAGGCGGACTGGCGCCTGTTCACGACGCTCGTGCGGTTCGATCCGGTCTACGTCGGGCATTTCAAATGCAATCTGCGCCGGCTCGTGGATTATCCGAATCTATGGGCGTATGCGCGCGAGCTTTATCAGCAGCCCGGCGTCGCCGCGACCACCGACTTTTTCCACATCAAGCACCACTATTATCAGAGCCACCGTACGATCAATCCGTCGGGCATTGTGCCGGTCGGCCCCGCTCTCGATTTCCTCGCGCCGCACGGCCGCGATCGCATGCGCTCCTTGGCTGGGGAGAGCCGCAGAGCGGGTTAGACCATGCGCACAATTACGGTCTACAGCGACTACAAGAGTCCGTACGCCTACCTCGCCAAGGACCTCGCCTACGACCTCGAGCGCGAGACCGACGCGCGTCTCGACTGGCGACCTTACACCCTCGACATTCCGGCGTATCTCGGCAGCGCCCGCGTCGAGGCCGGCGGCAAGGTGGTCGAAGACAGCCGCAACGCGCACCAATGGCGGCGCGTCAAATACAGCTACATGGACTGCCGGCGCGAGGCCAACCGGCGCGGGCTTACCATCCGCGGACCACGCAAAATATTCGACTCCTCGCTCGCCAACACGGGAATGCTGTACGCGCAGCGGCACGGCGTGTTTCGCGCGTATCACGACCGCATCTTCGAGCGTTTCTGGAAACGCGAGCTCGACATCGAGAGCGCGGATGCGCTTGCGGCGGTGCTCGAGGAATGCGGCGCGCCGACCAAAGATTTCGTTGTTTTCCTGATGGGCGAAGGCCGGCGCGAGCTGGAACGGATTCAGCAGGAGGCGGAAGCCGCCGGCGTGTTCGGCGTGCCGAGTTACCTGCTCGACGGCGGCGACCTTTATTGGGGCCGCGAGCACCTGCCCCGCATCCGCGAACTGGTCATGAGCTGACCCTGCAAAAACGGAAGCCCCGGCCGGGCGTAGATCCGGCCGGGGCACTCGAACGGCCTGGACGGGACGTGGGGGAGAACAACTCCGGCCAGGATGCTGAACCAACACGGAAGCGGCGGCGGCGGTTCCTATGCGCGATTGCCGACACAGGAGAGCTGTAATTGGTCACCGCCGATCAGCATTATGATTTACGCGGTGCCCGTTATGGTGCCCTCTCCCCCTTGCGGGAGAGGGCAGCCCCGTAAGATCAACAAGGTCTGAAGGGTGAGGGGCGACCCCTCACCCAATCGAGTTTGTTGCACCGATCGAGCGGCCCTCTCCCGCAAGGGGAGAGGGCGCAAATACAAACACCGCGCAGCGACGCAATGGTGGGCACGCGCGCTGCGCGCGCTTAGCCCACCCTACGGCGACTTTTTTTGCTGCGTGCTTCCAGATAGGTCGTGAACTCATCGAGGCTCAGGCAATTGAGCACGCGCGATTTCGGAACGCTGCCTTTGCGTGCCATCTCCACGCCCCAGTGGGTGAGGTCGATTTCATCGGTGGAATGGGCATCGGGGTTGATGCTCATCAAACATCCAAGTTCGAGCGCTTTGCGATGCCAGCGCCAGTCGACGTCGAGCCGCCATGGGTTGGCGTTGATTTCGACGGCGACGCCGTGTTCCGCGCAGGCGGCGAGTATCTTCTCGACGTCGACGTCGTAACCCGGCCGCCGCAGCAGCTGACGGCCGGTCATGTGGCCGAGGATCGTGGTGAAAGGATTGGCGACGGCACGGATGATGCGTTCGGTCTGGGTGTCGCGGTCGAGCTTGAACCGGCTGTGCACACTCGCCACCACGAAGTCGAAGCTCGCGAGCACCTCGTCGGGATAATCGAGCGAGCCATCCGGGAGAATGTCCGACTCGATGCCTTTGAAAATGCGGAAGCGGCCTTTGTATCGCCGGTTCAGGCGATCGGCTTCCGCCCGCTGCTCGGCAATCTCGTCGATGCTCAGTCCGCCGGCGTAGTGCGCGGACTTCGAATGATCCGCGACGCCGAAGTATTCGTATCCCTTGGAGCGCGTTGCCCCCGCCATTTCGGTGAGCGTATCGACGCCGTCGGAGCGGTCCGTGTGCGCGTGCAGAATGCCGCGGATATCGTCGTCGCTCACGAGTACTGGAAGCTTCCCAGATTGGGCGAGGATGATTTCGTCGCTTCCTTCGCGCAGCTCCGGCGGAATGGGCGCGAGGCCGAGCGCGGCGTAGATGTCCTCTTCGCTCGCGGCCGCGACGATCTCGTCGCCACGGCGCAACCCTTGCGTATCGAGCGTTAATCCTTTCCGGCGGGCAAGCGCGCGCAAGCCTTCGATATGCGCCGGCGATCCCGTGGCGAGCAGCAACGTTGTGCCGGCGTGCGCACGATCGGTCAAATGAACGGTCAGCTCTTCGCTCGCGGCGATTTGCTCCGGGCCGTCCGGCAGGCTTCGCACCTCGGCGACCAGCGACAGGTCGCGCACCAGTTCACAGCCGCGGCGAAAATCTCCCGCCGCCGTTACCCGCGAGATGCCGAGCCGCGCCGCCTTGAGGTGACGCTCGGCGGATTTGAGCAATTCGGCCGCCCGGTGCAGATGACGCCGGCCGAGTGCGCTGCGCCGGATGTCGAGCCCTTGCAGGATTTTGGTCGCGAGCGCGGCCCCGAGGCCCTTGGTTTTTGCGAGCCGCCCGGAACGCGCGGCCTCCTCCAAGTCGCCGAGGGATGAGACACCGAGTTCCCGGTGCAGTTTGATGATTTTATCCGGCCGCAGCCCCGGCACGGTGAGCAGGTCGAGCACACCCTCCGGCACTTCCTCGCGCATGCGCTCGAGCCCCGGATGGGTCCCGGTCGCGTGCAGCCGTTTGATGATATCGGCGATCGCTTCGCCGACGCCGGGGATTTCGCGCAGCCGGTCCTGCGCGATGATGCGATCGAGCGGCTCGCTCAGGGTCAACAAATTGTCGGCGGCGCGGGCGTAGGCTTTGGCCTTGAACGGATTATCGCCGCGCAACGCGGTGCGCTGTCCGAACTCGCGGAGCAGCCGAGCGACCGCGGATGCGTCGAGGGAGGTCATGGCGGTATATCAACGCGCGAGCGGGGTATCCGTCGCCCATACCGCCGCTCAAAAGCAAAAACAATCACCGCTCGTCATCGCCCGCGGAAGCGGGCGATCCAGTAACCACAGGCTATCAAATAATAACGACGATCAGTGTTTACTGGATGCCCCGCTTTCGCGGGGCATGACGAATCAGAGTATTACCCGCTCACCCGCCGGTAATGGCGGTGCCGATCGCGTGGCCGTTGCCGCCGGAGTAACCGCGGCCGGCGCCGCGCGCGGCAGCGACGCCGCGCGGAAAGCCGCTGCGCTCGCGGTAAAGGCGGGGCGCGCCGCGCCGCGCATGCCGCGCCGAGAGTGCCTTAGCGCCGATGCAGTCGAGCGCGCCGATGCCGAGCACCATCGCGAGTGCGAGACCGGCGTTGCCGCGCTTGGAATTGCCGTTGCGCATGGCACCGGCGAGCACCGCGGCGTCGACGCCATCGCCCGCGACCCGCGCCCACAGGCCGAGTGTCTTATCGACCGAGAGGGTCAGCACGCCGGCCGCGATCTCGCGCGCGCCGAAGGCGCGCAGCAACGGCTCCTGCCCGCGCATGCCGAGCGCGCGCGCGAGCTGCGGCGCCATGACGATTTCGCCCAAACCGAGGCCAATGCTCAACCAGCCGAGGCCACGCGCGATGCGGTCCTCGGTGGGCAGCGCACTAGGCCCGGTGCGCACGACTTTCGGATCGCTTGGCGACCGCGCCAGATTGGAGATGCGGTTCAACACGGTTTCACCTTGAGATTAGGGGTTCAGCACCACCTTGATGCAGCTGTCCTGCTTGTCGCGGAACACGCGGTACATGTCGGGACCTTCTTCGAGCCTCACCTTGTGGGTGATCACGAACGACGGATCGATCACCCCGTCCTCGATCATCCTGACGAGATCGGCGGCGAAGCGGTGGACGTGCGTCTGGCCCATGCGGAAGGTAAGGCCTTTGTTCATCGCGTGGCCCATGGGAATTTTGTCGGAGAAGCCGCTGTAGACGCCGGGGATCGAGAGGATGCCGGCGGGACGGCACACGTAGATCATCTCGCGCAGCACGTGCGGCCGGTCATTTTCCATCGCCATCATCTGCTTGGCCCGGTCGTAGAGCGTGTCCGGCTGCCCCAGGCTGACGTGCGACTCCAGGCCGGTGGCGTCGATGCATTTCTCCGGCCCCTTGCCGCCGGTGAGTTCTTCGAGCCGCTCGATCACGCTCTCGCGCGAGAAGTCGATGGTGATGGCGCCGCCGGCTTCCGCCATGGCGAGGCGCTCGGGCAGCCGGTCGATGGCGACGACCTGCTTCGCCCCGAGCAGCACCGCGCTGCGGATCGCCATTTGCCCGACCGGACCGCAGCCCCAAATCGCGACCGTGTCGGTCGGCTCGATGTCGCAGTGCACCGCGGCCTGCCAGCCGGTCGGGAATATGTCGCCGAGAAAGAGGGCCTGCTGGTCGCTCATGCCCTCCGGCACCTTGATGTGGGTCGTGTCGGCATAGGGCACCCGTAGGTACTGGGCCTGCCCGCCCGGGTAGCCGCCGGTCAGATGGGTGTAGCCGAAGAGACCCGCCGTGGTATGGCCGAACAGCTTGTCGGCCAGCGACTTGTTGCGGTTGGTCCGCTCGCAGACAGAGAAATTGCCGCGCCGGCACTGCTCGCATTCGCCGCAGATGATGGTGAAGGGGACGACGACGCGTTCACCCTTCTTCAGCCGGCCGTTGACGCCCGAGCCGACCTCCACGACCTCGCCCATCATCTCGTGACCCATAATGTCACCCGGCAGCATGGCGGGGATGAAGTTGTGGAAGAGGTGCAGGTCCGAACCGCAGATGGCGCAGCTCGTCACCTTGACGATGGCGTCGCGCGGCTCCTCGATTTCCGGATCGGTGACGGTGTCGCAGCGGATGTCTTCTTTTCCGTGCCAGACCAAGGCTCGCATGCGGCGCTCTCCTGAAGGCGCTTTTCAGCCCCTAGGTCGAAAGCGTGGGATTGCGATTCGTTCCCGGCAGGGAGCGAAATTGGTCCCGCACCGGTGCCGCACACGCGAGCCGCGAATCAGTTACGATTCGCCATGGCGCCTTGCCATGTCTGCGATTCGCCGCGGCTCGAGCCGGTGCACGCCGCGACCCGGCCGCTCGGGCTCGTTTCGTCCGACGTGCAGGCGCTCGAGGCGCGCGTCACCTGGGCGGTGTGCCCGCGCTGCGGCACCATCCAGAAGGTGATCGACCGCGACTGGCACCGGCTCACCGAAGGCATCTACGAGCGCTACCGCATCAACCACCAGGCGGCGGGCCAAGAGCCGCGCCTGTTCAACACGCCGTTCGGCAGCGGCCCGCGCACGGAAATCCTGCTCAAATATCTGCTGCGCCTGATCGACCTTCCCGCGGCCGGCAAGCTGCTCGACATCGGCTGCTCGAACGGCAACCTGCTCAAGAGCTTCCACCGCATCCGGCCGGAGTGGGAACTTTACGGCTACGAAATCTCCGACATGTGGAAGGAGGAAGTCCTGGCGCTGCCCGGCGTGCGCGGCTTCCACACCGGCACCGGCGTGAGCTACCCGTTCCGCTATGACCTCATCACCGTCTGTCACGTGCTCGAACACGTGCCGAACCCGGCGGCGTTCCTGCGGCCATTGCTCGCCAACCTCACGCCCGCCGGACGGATCGTCGTCATCGTCCCGAACATCCGGCAAAACCCGATCGACCTTTTAATTGCCGATCACTGCTCGCATTTCGATGCGCAGAGCCTCGACCGTGTGCTGCGCGTCGCCGGCTTGCCGGCGACCGATCTCACCGCGCGCGCGATCCCAAAGGAATTGATTGCGATCGCCGGCCCCGCGGAAGGCGAAACAAAGAAATCGTGGTCGGACGAGCCGGCGGTGCCGGCCGACAAGCTCTGCCGCGATTACTTCCGCCTATTCGATGGCGTGCGCGAGGCGGCGCGCGCCGCCCGCGCAGAAGCCGTCTCCTTCGGCATCATGGGTTCTTCGATCGCGGCGGCTTGGCTCGCCCGGGAAATCGGCGACGTCGCCTTCTTCGCCGACGAGGACGAAAGCCGGCGCGGCCACAGCCTGATGGACCGGCCGATCGTGAGCCTCGCCGAAGTACCGGCCGGCGCCACGGTGTTCATCCCGATGTCGCGCAACGTGGCGGCAAGAATCATCGCCCGCGCCGGCCGGCTGCCGATCGAGTTCCGCTACCTCGATTGGAACCGGCTCGATCCGGTGTCGGGCGTTGCCCGCCCGCCGCGGCGGACCGAGGCGCGCCGCCGTGCGTAATCAGCCGCAACAAACAGCCGCTCTGCGGCGCGAGCGCGCGCCCGGATCGATGGCGGCCTTCACCATCGCGGCGGACACGCCGCTCATCGACGCCCGGCAAATCTTCGCTGATGAGGGCGTGCTCGTCATCAAGCAGGCGCTGCCCGCCGCGGTTTGCCGTGAGACGCACGATTACCTCACCACCGCGCTCAGCGATATGGCAGCCCTGTTTGCCCGCCACCGGATCGCGGCCGATGCGCCCGACGCCGGCGCGCAGGTGGCACGGCTCCTCGAACAGCCTGCGGCCGTGCCGCCCGAGGACCGGCACGTGCTGCTCGGCCATTTCCCCCTCCCCGTGCGGCTGAGCGAAGCGCTGTGGCGGATACCGCTCGCGCTCGCCGCGCAGCCGCTGCTCTACGCGCTGCTCGGCGCCACGAAATTGTTCGTGCACATGCCGCCCACGGCCCGCTTCGTGCTCGCCGGCAACGTCAAGGCGGCCGTGCCGGCGCATCAGGACGTGACCTACAACAAACATCTCGGCCCGTTCTGCGTCGTATGGGTGCCGCTGGTCGAGATCGATCGCGCGTGCGGCGGCATGGCGGTCTATCCACGCACGCAGGGCCGCGGTGAATTGTTTTGCGGCGACGCGGTGGCGCCGGCGGACGGCTGGATTCCCGGCGTCACGGTGGCGGGCCTCGACCGCGTCGAGCTTTACCCGCTGGCGCCGGGCGACGTCGTGGTCATGAGGAACGAGACCGTGCACGAGTCGATGCCCAACGTTTCGGCGCGCATGCGGCTGAGCGTGGACTTCCGCTTCTTCGGCGACAACTCGCGCTCGTCCAAACACTACCTCGATCTCGCCGAGCGGCGCGTCGTCGCCCCGGCCGCCTGACTTTTTCTGGGGTTGCGATGCTCGACCGCAGCGACGGCTTTGCCAAATCCAACCTCGACAGCGCGGTCGAGGAGCGCATCGCCGAACATTGCGCGCGTTACGCCATCGATCCGCTCACCGCGGTCAAACACTTTCCGGTGCTGGCGCGGCGGCAGTTGCTCAAGCGCTTCCTCGCCCATGTCGAGCTGTTCAAGCTCGCGCTCGAGGTGCCGGGCGATATCGCGGAACTGGGCGTATTCCGTGGCCTCGGCCTCTTCACCTGGGCGAATTTGCTCGAAGCCTATTGCATCGGCAATCGCACCAAGACGGTCTACGGCTTCGACAACTGGCAAGGCTTCACCGAGCTTTCGCCGGAGGACTCGCGGCCCTCCGCCGACGCCGGCAAGGTCATCGGCGGCTTCGATCCGGGCGGCTATCTCGACGAGCTTAACGATGCGATTGCGATTTTCGATTCCGACCGTTTCATTCCGTTCAAGCCGCGCATCAAGCTCGTGCGCGGCCAGATCGAAGAAACCGTACCGCGCTTCCTCGACGAAAATCAGGGCGTGCGCTTTTCGCTGGTGCATTTCGACTGCGATCTCTACCAGCCGACCAAGGCGGCGCTCGCGGCGATCTGGCCGCGCGTCGCCCGCTGCGGCGTTCTCATTTTCGACGAATACGCCATTCCGGCCTGGGCCGGCGAGAGCGCCGCGGTCGATGAATTTTTCGCGCCCATGCCGGATGTGCGGCTAAAAACCTTCGCCTGGACCAACGTGCCCGGCGCGTATCTGGTGAAGCCATAACTAACAATCGCCATCGTTCGCGATAGCGAACTCTAGCAGACGCGCGGTGGTCGTATTTGTGCCCTCTCCCCTTGCGGGAGAGGGCTCTACGAGCACCGCGTTTGCGGCAATTATTCCTCGTGCCGGCATCCTCTCGCGTAGTCGTACCGGCCGCGGCGAGCAACCGCGCCTGGCCGGTGGCCAGAGTCGGAGATCGCGACGAGTCGACGATTTTTTCGCCTGTGTGAAAAAATTCACACGATGACTCGATTAATCAACCTTAGGATAAGGCGTTTTTCATTTGCAAAAGAGAGCATATCCCATGAACGACATCGCATTGGCAGCCGCAACCTCAGCATCCACCCCCGCCGATCGGCCGTTTTTCGACCCTACGCCTTACGGCAACGGCCCCGACGATTCAGCGACCAACACGACCGAGAGCGAGGCGGTCACCCATCACATCGCAGTGCTCCCCGGAAAGACCATTCCCTATACTGCGACCGCCGGGCACCTCGTCACCATCGACGACTCGCATTCCCTGCCGGCGGCGAGAATATTCTATGTCGCGTTTACTGCGGATGGGGCGGCGAGCGGGACCCGCCCGGTCACCTTCTTCTACAACGGCGGCCCGGGCTCCTCCTCGGTCTGGCTCCTGCTCGGCTCTTTTGCGCCGCGACGCATCAAGACCAATATGCCGGGGTTTACGCCGCCCGCCCCGTATACGCTTGAAGACAATCCCGATACCCTGCTGGACCGCAGCGATCTCGTCTTCATCAACCCGGTCGGCACCGGCTATTCGGCCGCCATCGCGCCAAACAAGAACCGGGATTTCTGGGGCGTCGACCAGGACGCCGGCTCGATAAAACAATTCATCAAACGCTATCTCACCAGATACGACCGCTGGAACTCGCCCCTCTTCCTGTTCGGCGAATCATACGGCACCGCGCGAAGCTGCGTGCTCGCCTGGCTCCTGCACGAAGATGGAATCGATTTGAACGGCATCACGCTGCAATCGTCGATCCTCGACTACACGAAATACGGCAATCCGATCGGCTTGCTGCCGACTCTTGCGGCCGACGCCTATTATCACCAGAAGACCACCGTCTCGCCGCCGCCGCCCGACCTGCCCTCGTTCATGGATACAGTCGCGTCCTTCGCACAAGGTCCTTACGTGAATGCACTCGGAGATCCGGCGCATGCCGATCCGGGCACGGTGCAGAAGCTGAGCGACTATACCGGCATTCCCATCGCTACGCTGCAGAGCTGGGACCTCGACGTGAGCGCGAGCAACAGCTCGGGCCTGTTGTTCCTCATCCTTCTGATGAAGGCGGAAGGTGTTGCGCTCGGCGCCTACGACGGCCGCGTGACCGCGGTCGATACCGGAATCGCCGGATCGATCGATCCCAATTCGGGCGGCAATGATCCGACGATGACGGCGGTCAACGGCGTCTACACGAGGATGTGGAACTTTTATCTCAACGACGAACTGAAGTTCACTTCGACCTCCGCTTTCACCGATCTCAATACTCAATGCTTTGCCAATTGGGATTTCGGCCATATCGACCCGACAGGGGCGCAGAGAGGAGGCAAGGACAGCAACGGCAACCCCCTGCTCTATACGGCCGGCGACCTCGCGGCGACGATGGCGCTCAATCCCAACCTGAAAGTGCTGTCAGCCAATGGGTATTTCGATTCGGTGACGCCGTTCCTGCAGACCACGCTCGACCTCGCCAACATGCCGCTCGACAATGCGACAATCCGGCAGAATATCACGCCGAAATATTATCCTTCCGGCCACATGATCTATCTGGACGGAAACTCGCGCACGGCGCTCAAGGCGGATCTCGCGGCACTCTACGACGTGTCGGTCGCCAGTCATGCCTTGCGCGCTCGCGTTCTCGCCCGGCAGGCGCGGTTGGTTCCCTACTTCAAGCGCGCCGACGTCAAGCCGGTGCCGCGGGCCGCGGCTGGAGCGCGGGCGTGGTCGGTGCCGGACCTGTGCAAGGCGTACGATTGGCCGACCGGCTTGGCCGGCGGAGGACGGATTGCGATTATTGAACTCGATGGCGGCTGGGTACGATCGGACATGGACGCGTTCTTCTCCTCGATCGGGCAGCCGACACCGGATATCGTCGACGTGAGCGTTGATGGGACGCGCAATAACCCCAACCGGCACGTCGGGGACCCGAGGGATCCGGACTTCGAGGTCGCGTTGGACATCCAGGTCGCCGGTGCGGCGTATTACGCCGCAACCGGCCACGCCGCGACGATCCGCGTCTACTGGGCATCCGCCAATAGTCTCACGAGCATCGCCACCGCGGTGCGCAGAGCCGCCGCAGACGGATGCGACATCTGCTCGATTTCGTGGGGCGCCGACGAGGCGCTCTGGCAACAAGCCAGTCAGCAGGTCGGCAAGGACCTCATCAAGGACATGGAACTGGCGGCAACGGACGCGACGGCTGCCGGAATGGTCGTCTTCGCCGCTTCGGGCGATAACGACTCAGGCGACGGCGGGCCCGATCCGACGAATGTGGACGTTCCATCCTCATGTCCGCACGTGGTCGCGTGCGGGGGCACGACGAAGACCGCAACGGCCGAGACGGTTTGGAACGACAACCCCGGCCAAACCGATGGCGAGGGAACGGGCGGCGGATACTCGCGATACTTCCCGCAGCAATCGTTCCAGGCCGGCGCGCCGAACGGGCCCGGCCGGATGGTGCCCGACGTCGCCGCGAATGCCGATGACCGGATCACGCCCTATAAGATCTACGTTCACGGCGGCAGCGAGCAGGTCGGCGGGACAAGCGCGGTCGCTCCGCTCTATGCCGGACTCTTTGCCGCCTTCGGAACGAAGCTGGGTTTCGTTTCACCGCAGTTGTGGGCAAACCACCTTTGCTTCAACGACATCTCGCAAGGCGACAACGGTTTCTACCGAGCGCGAATAGGCCCCGATCCCTGCACCGGGCTGGGCTCGCCGATCGGCACCAAACTCGCGACCCTGTTCGGCGCGAGGGCGGCCGTGGCCGATCACGCGGCGGCTGCCGTGATCGCATCGCCGCCGACCGTCCCGGCCGGCTGGAGCGGCAGGATCTGGTACGAAATCGCAGATGGCGCCGTGATCAAGACCTCGAAGGTTCCGGCGGCACGCGCACGCAAAGGCCGGGCGCGGCACGCAAGAGCAGGGTCGGACGCGTAGCGGCGGCTGCAAATATCGCAGCTCGTAGATCGGGATGACTTTCCTTCGAATGGTCATCCCGGTCTAAGGCGACCGGCGCGGCAGATAGACGGCCGACGGCGCACCAAAATAACAGGCCGTTCACACCGGCTCACTCAAGCGGTGCCTGTGGGTCCGGCAGCGGTCTCGTCGCGCTCGCCGTCGCCGCGCGGCGGCGGCGCAGCAGCGCAAGCCACTGGCGGCCGAACAGCGCGAGCACGACGCCGACGTAAGCGGCGCCCCCGGCGGCGGCGAGCAGCACGAGGCCGAAGAAATCGCGCCAGTGCCCCGATGCGGCGAAGAGATCGAGCGCCGGCGCGCGGCCGAACCCCAGCACGAGCGCGATCGCCGCACTCGCGACGGCGAGCTTCCCCATCGCGTGGAAAAGATCGGCGTCGCGCCGCAGATATCCGGCGCGCACGCCAAACCACAGCACGAGCAGGAAATTGATCCAGGCGCCGATGGTGGTGGCGAGCGCCAGTCCGACCTGGGCGAGCGGGCCCATCAGCAGAATCTTGAAGGCGATGTTCACCGGCACGGCGGTCAGCGCGGCCGTGACCGGCGTCGCGGTGTTGCCGCGGGCAAAGAACATCGCGACCATGCTGCGGATGAGCACGAACGGCAGCAGGCCGAGCGCGTAGGCTCTGAGCGTCGCGCCGGCGGCGGCCGCGTCGGCGGCCGTGAAGGCACCGCGGGCAAAGAGCGCGCGCAGGATCAGGTCGGGAATGATCAGGAAGGCGACGAGGCACGGCAGCGACAGCAGCAGGGTGAACTCGATCGCGCGGCTCTGGGCGCGGCGCGCGTCCTCCGCATCGCCCCGGGCGATGAGACGCGACATTTCCGGCAGCAGCACGGTCCCGACCGCGATTCCAATGACGCCGATGGGCAGCTGATTGAGGCGATCGGCATAATAAAGTGCGGAAATCGCGCCCGCCGGCAGGAAGCTCGCGATGATGGTGTCGGCGAACAGCGCGAGCTGCACGCCGCCCGAGCCGATAGTCGCCGGGCCGAGCGCAATGAAAAAACGCTTCACGTCGGCATCCCACGCCATGCGCGCGAGCCGCGGCAGTTCGCCGAGCCGGCCGATCGCGCCGGCGAGCAGCGCCGCTTCGAGCGCGCCGGCGATCAGCACGCCCCAGGCCGCGGCGTGCCCGGCGCTCGGGAAGAAGGCGGCGAGCATGAGCGTCGCCATCATCGAGAGGTTGAGCAGGATCGGCGCGGCCGCCGGCGCGGCGAACCGGTCGAGCGCGTTGAGCATGCCGCCGTAGAGCGAGACCAAGGTCATTGCCAGCAGATAGGGAAACGTCACGCGGGTGAGCGCGACCGCGAGAGCGAAGCGGCCGGGGTCGTTGTCGAAGCCGGGCGCGAGCAGGCGGATCACCGCCGGAGTGAAGCCGAGGGCGAGCGCCAGCAGCACGAGTTGGGTGACGAGCAGCAGCATGAAGATGCGATCGGCGAAGATCCGCGCCCTGTCGGCGCCGCCCTCGATGCGGATGCGCGCGTAGGCCGGCACGAAGGCCGCGCTGAACGCGCCCTCGGCGAAGATGGCGCGAAAGTGATTGGGCAGACGGAACGCGACCAGGAAAGCGTCGGCGATCGGGCCGGCGCCGAGCACCGCCGCCATCACCACGTCGCGCAGGAAGCCGGTGACGCGCGAAACGAGGGTATAGCCGCCGACGGTGAGGATGCGATCGATCATGACC
>JAFAUQ010000116.1 GCA_019243195.1 Hyphomicrobiales bacterium | reverse complement strand
GCGCGCCGCAGTTCGCGCTGTGCGCCGTCCGGATCCCAGTCGTAGTCCAGCTTCACGATTCCGACGGAGGTATGCGCTTCCGCAAGATGATCGTCTAAGGCAACAGCTCTCGCGGCGGCCTCCCGGGCTTTGGGCATGATGTCCTTGGGCCAGACTGCGAAATTCTCCGCCAGGTAGGCGTACGAATCGGCTAGGCCCGCGTACGCCAGCGCGAACTTCGGGTCGTGCTGAATAGCCTTCTGATAGCGATCGATGGCTTTCCCGTACGAATCCGGGATCTCGTGCTGATTAAAGAAGTAGAGTCCTTCCTGATAAAGGTCATAAGCGGCGAGATCTGTTGTTCCCGTGCGCGGCGGGACGTTCCCGGCCCGCAACTGATTGGCAATCGATTGCGAAATCTCCTGCTGTAGGGCGAACACGTCGCGCAACTGGCGGTCGTAAGTGCGCGACCACAGGTGCATTCCGTCCGCAACGCGATTGAGCTGTGCGGTGATCCGTAGCTGGTCGCCGGACTTGCGAACGCTGCCTTCGAGGACCGCTCCTACATTCAGTTGATGGCCGATCTGGCGGATATCGTGCGCCTGACCTTTGAAGGCAAATGCCGAAGTGCGCGCCACCACGCGGAGGTTGGGTACGCGGCTGGGTATTCCGACGAAGCCGAACGCTGTTCCGGGATGAGTCCGAACGGCATTCCGGGATAGGTCCGAACACCCTTCGGAGCGAAGCGACGCTGGCGTTCTCATTTTGCAGGAAGTGTTCGGGATCGTCAAGAATCTGGTCCGGAGCGAAGCGGAGGGAGGAGGCTGCACGCGAGGATGGGGGTACGGGGCAAGGGGCGGCAGTCCCTTGCCCCGTTCAGCAAGGTAGCGTCCCGGAGCGCCGCTTTAGCGCTCCGGCTTCCCACGAGTCTTGCGCATCGACTCACCACGCAACTCAATGCGATGCGCGTTATGCACGATGCGATCGAGAATGCCGTCAGCCAGTGTCGGATCGCCGAGTTGCTCGTGCCATTTCGAGACCGGCAGCTGCGAAGTCAGGATCAGCGATCTGGTCTGGTAGCGATCTTCGCAGATCTCCCAGAAGTCACGCCGTTCGGTTTCGGTGAAGGGCGCCAGGGCCCAATCATCGATCACCAGCACGTCGATCCGCGCCAGGCGCGCCAATAAGCTACGCAGACTGCCGTCCGCACGTGCCAGGTTCAGATCGCGAAACAGCGCCGCCGCGCGTGTCGATAACACCGTGTAGCCGTCACGGCAAGCCTTCTGCGCCAGCGCCGAGGCGATGTAACTCTTGCCGACACCGGTGGGGCCGAGGACGAAAATGTTCTCGTGATTGGCCACCCAGGAAGACTCCTGCGTCAGCGCACGAATCACACTCTTATCCAGCCCGCGGGCTGCGCGATAATCGATGTCTTCCACACAGGTGTTGCCACGCAGTTTGGCCGCTTTTAGTCGCCGCTGCAGCGCCTGGTTTTCGCGCCAGTTCCATTGCTGATCCACCAGCATCGCGAGCCTCTCTAAAAAGCTCAGCTCGCGCATCGCCTGGTCTTGTTCTTGAGCCTTCAAAGCGTCGGCCATACCGTGCAGCCGCATGGCCAGGAGTTTTTCGATCATGGGTTGTTCCAGCATGTTCGTTATTCCTCCTTTAGTTGAAGTACTCCGAGCCGCGGATGTAGTCATGCGACGATGGTCGCGACGCGGAGGCATCCGTGGTCGGCGGCAACACGTCCAGCGAGTTTTTCAGAATCGATTTTACGCTTTGATAGCGGCATGCCCCCGTCAACAGTGCACGCTCAGCCGCCGCTTCCATGCGCGCCGGTGAGTACTCTTTGGCCAGACGCATGAGACCCAAACAACCGCGATAGCCCATTTCCGGATGCGGCTTGTCTGCCAGAATTCGCTCAAACAAGCGAGCCGTATTCGGACCGATCGTTTGCGCCCAGTTCACCAACCGAGAGGGCGTCCACTCCAGATGCGCCTGATGGCTCTTGGGACGATGCTCGGCAACCGTGATCGCATGTCCGTGACCGCGAGCGCGCAGATGCGAAGCCACGCGTTGCCCTTTGTGTAGGATCTCTACGGTGGTGGGAGTTGCGCGCACTTCCACCAGTTCATGCACCAGGTTGTAGGGCACGCTGTAAAAGTTTGTGTCGAAGGCAATGTGGTAGTCAATGTTGACTCTGGCGCGCGACCACTGGCTCAGATCGAAGCGCTCCAGCGGCAACGGACGCAGCGCGGGCCGATCCATGGCTTCGAACAGCGAAGAACGAGAACCTTCCCGTCTGCGGAACGGCCTGGCATTGAGCTTCTCCAGCAATCGCCGAATCTCACCATTCGCTTCCCCCAGCGAGAAGAACCGGTGATGGCGCAAGGCGGCAATAATCCAACGCTCCACAATTTGCACACCACTTTCCGCTTTAGCCTTATCGCGTGGCTTGTAAGGACGCGCCGGAACCACGCCCACGCCGTAATGCGTAGCCAATTCCTGGTAGGTAGGATTGAGATCCGGATCGTAGCGGCAGGCTTTGGTCACGCCGGTCTTGGTGTTGTCGGGCACCACCAGCGCCGGCACGCCCTGATAGAACTCGAAGGCGCGCACATGGGCGCCGATCCAGTTGGTCAACTGTTCGTCGCAGGTGGCTTCGGCGTAAGTATAGGAACTGGCGCCGAGGACGGCGACAAACAGGTGGCCGGCCTGGGGCGGGCCACCTTGCGGGTCGTGAATGGGAAGCGTGCTGCCCGCCCAGTCCACAAACATTTTCTCGCCAGGTTTGTGCTCCTGGCGCAACACCACATCCAGCTTGCTCCGCCAGCGCTGATACAACTCGCAGAAGCGGCTGTAGCGGTAACCCTCCGGATTCGCTTGTCTGTACTCTTCCCAAAGCAGTTGTAGGGTCACATGCCGGTGCCGTTGCTTCTGCTCGTGAATGGCGGCAAAGTCGGGCGCCGCTTTGTCAGGATCCGTAGGGCGTGCTTGCGTGGCGCCGAACAGAGCCGATTCCAGCCTCTCTTCGTCCCATCCTTCGGGCAGTGGCCAACTGATTCCGGCGGCTTTGGCGCGCCTTAAGTAATCGTGTATCGTGCCGAGGCCCAGAGAGCAAGTGCGCGCTATTTGGCGCAGCCCCAGACCCAGTTCGAATTTCAGCCTCAAGACTTCTTTGGTTTTACGCATGGACAGTCTCCTTGTCGGCAAATCTGATTCTCCATGTTTGAAACAGAATCAGATCGCCGTGTTTTCTGTCCAGCGCCGCCCGCCGTCTGTGGAAAAACATTCCGGGGATCCCGAACGCAATTCCGGGCTTGGCGAAAAGTGTTCGCCATGGCGTCGGAACGGCGTTCGCCATCATCCCGGAATGCTGTTCGGAATCAACCCGGAATCGTGTTCGGGTTCATCCCGGAATCGCGTTCGGCATCGCCCGGATTCCCCAC
>JAFAUQ010000113.1 GCA_019243195.1 Hyphomicrobiales bacterium | reverse complement strand
GCGGCGCGCGCGGCCGCAAGCGCGAGGTCGGACGTGTGCTCTCCCGGGGCGGCGACGTGTCGTTCGCGGATGCCGGTCCGCTGCACGATCCATTCGTCCGACGTGTCGACCTTCTTGGCGAGGTCCTTGTTGGTCAGCACGTGTTGCGGCAGATAGCTCCCGCAGCCGAGCACGACCGAACGCACGACGCTCACGTGGCGACCTCACCAACGGCCGGAACCCGCGGCTCGGTTCGTACATAATGATCGAGCGTCTGTTTGATCTTGCCGAGCAGGCTGTAGCGGACCATGTCGTAGCCGAGGTCGACTGCCGCCGCGAACCCCTCCGCGTCGGTACCTCCGTGGCTCTTGATCACAATTCCGTTGAGCCCGAGGAAGACGCCGCCGTTCGCGTTTCGCGGATCCATTTTTTCGCGCAGCATGGCGAAGGCGCCGCGCGCCAGTAGATAGCCGAGCCGCGCGCGCAAGGTCAGCCGCATCGCATCACGCAGGTAAGAGGCAAACTGCCGCGCCGTCCCTTCCGCCGCCTTGATCGCGATATTGCCGGCAAAGCCTTCGGAGACGACCACGTCGGCCACGCCCTCGCCGATACTGGTGCCTTCGATGAAGCCGACGTAGTCGAGGCCGGGCAGCTTCGCCTCGCGTAGAATACGGCCTGCCTCGCGCACCGGCTCCAATCCTTTCACTTCCTCGACGCCGATATTGAGCAGCCCGACCTTGGGGCGATCCACATTGAGCAGGACGCGCGCCATGGCGCTGCCCATGACGGCAAGGTCGACGAGATGCTCCGCATCGGCACCGATCGATGCGCCGACGTCGAGTATGATCGACTCGCCGCGCATGGTCGGCCACACCGCCGCGATTGCCGGGCGGCTGATCCCCGGCATGGTCCTCAGATTGAACTTCGCCATCGCCATGAGCGCGCCGGTGTTGCCGGCCGACACGGCAACATCCGCCTCGCCGCGCTTGACCGCATCGATGGCGAGCCACATGGACGATTTCCAGCGGCCGTGGCGCAACGCTTGGCTCGGCTTCTCGTCCATTTTCACCGCAACGTCGGTATGGACGAGGCGCGAGACGGCCTTGAGCGGAGGGGTCAAGAGCGGGGCGATCTTCGCTTCGTCGCCGAACAGCAGAAACTCAACGTCGGAATGGTGCTGCAGCGACAAGTCGGCGCCCGGCACGACCACCGATGCGCCCTCGTCGCCCCCCATGGCGTCGAGCGCGATACGCACCTTATCGGGCATGGATTGACCTTGCCAGCAAGCTCCGGGGCGCGAGACGCGCCGTCGCAGGCCGCGAGGACCGGTCGCGGGACGCCGGACAATAGCGTGTCGCCGCCGCGACACAACACGGTCGTCGGACGACGGCGGTGGCCAATGGCACGCCGATCAGCTGCGACCCCGGTCTCGCCCGCTGCGCAGAGCCGCCAGCGCCGCGAAGGGGTGCGAGCCGTCGTCTGCATTCGCCGGCGGCTCGAACACGGCATCCGGCTTGCGCGGGTAGGGATCGATTCCAAGCATCAGAAATTCGGTGGCAATGGCCCCGAGATCGACGACGCCGTCGATCAGGGCTTCCGGCGGCTCGACCGCCTCGGTCACTAAATTCACCTCGTTTGCCAACGGCCCGAGCGCCGACGCAGGCACGAACACGAGATCGACCGCCTCCGCGATCTCATTCTCCACGGGATCGAGCGTCACGACGCAGGTCTGGCGCACGCGCGCCGACACGGTCCCGGTGACGTGCAAGCCGTCGCGGCCGTGCCGCGCGACGTCGAACGCCGCCATGAGCTGCGGAACTTCGTTCACGGCGGACGCGGCTGCGACGGCCGCGCGCACCGTGGCGTCCGCCTCGAGGTCGAGATGCAGCCCAGTCTCGGGAATTTCGTCGAGCCGGACGGGCACGGTCCACGGTCGGTTCGCGCTCATCGGTTTGCTCCTGGAGCGGCGATCAGGCCGGGATCGGGAAAGCTGACGCGCGCTTGGGCGAAGGCCGCGGCCTCCTGCCGATCCAGTTCGTCGATCGCGCGCCGCACGTAGCGAGCCAAGCGCCGCGCAGCCGCGGACGGGCCCGCTGATTGGGGAAATATGTTGCGCGCCAGCACGGCCGCCAGTTGCTCCTCATCGGTGCCTTCGATCGCCGCATCATAGGCCGCGGCTCGGCCGTAAAAGGCCTCGGCGACCCGGCGCATGTGTTTCGGTACCGCGAGATCCCCGATGCCCATTTCCCTGAAGCTATGGTCCATGTCCCGGCAGAACAAGTCGAAAACACCCTGCCCGAGAGCGCGAATCGGTGCCGATTCGCGCCGTAGACGGCGCACGAACAGGATCAGGTGGAGAAGGATCATGTCGAACCGCCCCTCCGACGTGTCGGCCACCCCATAATCGGCGTAGAAGGCCGGCTTGCGGGCCTGCGCCACGATCGCGCCATAGAGGCCTTGGATGGTACCGGCGCGGGGGCTGCGCTTTGGCCAGTGGAACAAGCTTGGCTCCTTTGGGGGGTGCATGGCGGCTTGGCCAAACGTTGCAATTGACGGCAACGCGGGCTAGTTCACCGCGACTAGTGCCGCGAACCCGAAGTTCGCGACACAATTGCTGCGAGTCCGATTCGCGAACTTCGGGTTCAAAGCGGCACTAGAATCATAGGTTTGCTAGTGTCCTTCGATTCCGAAGTTCGCTTCCGAGCGAGCGGCAAACTCTGGCGAACTTCGGAATCGGGACACTAGGGGGTCTTAAAACAGTCGCATGGGTGGTTCCGGCTCGCATCAGCGCCGTTGCGCGCACGCACTCCGCTGTCTGGCTGTTGTTCTGGCGCTCGGGACGCCGCTCGGTGGCTGCTTCACGCAGACCTATCAGCGCGGCTACGTGCTCGCCGATGGCGCGCTCGACCAGATCCCGCTCGGCGCGACCCAGGAGCAGGTGCTCATCGTCCTCGGCACGCCCTCGACGGTCGCCACGGTGAGCGGCGAGGTCTTCTACTACATCTCCCAGCGCAGCGAGCAGACGGCTTTCCTGCCGCAGAAGGTTGTCGACCAGCGCGTGGTCGCCGTCTATTTCGACAAGAACCGGCGGGTCCAGCGCCTCGCCAACTACGGCATGCAGGACGGCAAGATTTTCGATTTCGTCAGCCGCACCACGCCGACCGCCGGCCAGGAACTCAACTACCTCATCTACGTGTTCAAGATCTTCAGCCTCGACAAATAACGTGGCGCCGCGCAGACGCCTCAGTGCGCGAGCACCGCGAGCAGCAGCAGCGCCACGATATTGGTGATTTTGATCATCGGGTTCACCGCGGGGCCGGCCGTGTCTTTGTACGGATCGCCGACGGTGTCACCCGTGACCGCCGCCTTGTGCGCTTCCGAGCCTTTGCCGCCGTAGTGACCATCCTCGATGTATTTCTTGGCGTTGTCCCACGCGCCGCCGCCCGAGGTCATCGAGATGGCGACGAACAGGCCGGTGACGATGACGCCGAGCAGCATCGCGCCGACCGCCGAGAACGCCGCCGATTTGCCCGCCGCGCCCTGACCGGCGATGAAGTAGATGACGAAATAAACGACGATCGGCGAGAGCACCGGCAGGAGCGAGGGGATGATCATCTCCTTGATGGCGGCGCGCGTGAGCATGTCGACGGCGCGGCCGTAATCGGGCTTGTCCTTATACGTCATGATGCCGGGCTTTTCTTTGAATTGCCGGCGCACCTCTTCGACGATCGATGAGGCGGCACGGCCGACCGCCGTCATGCCCATCGCGCCGAACAGATAAGGCAGCAATCCGCCGAACAAGAGTCCTACCACGACGTAGGGATTGTTGAGCGAGAAATCCGGCGCCACGCCCTTGAAGAACGCATGCGTGTCGGCGTTGGCGATGAAGAACTTGAGGTCTTCGTTGTAGGCGGAGAACAGCACCAGCGCGCCGAGGCCGGCTGATCCGATCGCATATCCCTTGGTGATCGCCTTGGTGGTGTTGCCGACCGCGTCGAGCGCATCGGTCGATTTGCGCACTTCCTTGGGCAAGCCGGACATTTCCGCAATTCCACCGGCGTTGTCGGTGACCGGACCGAAGGCGTCGAGCGCGACCACCATGCCGGCAAGCGCGAGCATCGTCGTCACCGCGATGGCGATGCCAAACAGGCCGGCGATCTCGTAGGTGACGAGGATGCCGGCGATGATGACGAGGCTCGGCAGCGCGGTCGCCTCGAGCGACACCGCCAGTCCTTGGATGATGTTGGTGCCGTGGCCGGTGATCGAGGCCTTCGCGATCGACTGCACCGGGCGGAAATTGGTGCCCGTGTAGTACTCGGTGATCCAGATGATCAGCCCGGTCACAATGAGGCCGACGATGCCGCAGACAAAGAGGCCGGTGCCGGTGTAGGCCGCCTTGGGAATCGCGCCGAAGCCGATCAGCCAATAGATCACCAGCCCGACGCCAACCAGCGAAAGCACCGCGCTCGCAATGAAGCCCTTATAAAGCGCGCCCATGATCGACTGGCTCGGGCCGAGTTTCACGAAGAACGTGCCGATGATCGAAGTGATGATGCAGGCGCCGCCGATGGCGAGCGGCAGCGTCATCATCGGCACCAGCACCGGCGTGTTGTTGAAGAAGATCGACGCCAGCACCATCGTGGCGACGGTTGTCACCGCGTAGGTCTCGAACAGGTCGGCGGCCATGCCGGCGCAATCGCCGACGTTGTCGCCGACGTTGTCGGCGATGGTGGCCGGGTTGCGCGGATCATCTTCCGGAATGCCCGCCTCGACCTTGCCGACGAGGTCGCCGCCGACATCCGCGCCCTTGGTAAAGATGCCGCCGCCGAGACGGGCGAAGATCGAGATCAGCGAGGCGCCGAAGCCGAGTGCCACCAGCGCGTCGATCACGGTACGGTCGTTCGCGACCTTGTTGAGCCCGTGCGTGAGCACGGCGAAATAGCCGGTGACGCCGAGGAGCGCGAGGCCGGCGACCAGCATGCCGGTGATCGCGCCTGATTTGAACGCAAGCTCGAGCCCGCCCGCGAGCGAGCCGATCGCCGCCTGGGCGGTGCGCACGTTGGCGCGAACGGAGACGTTCATGCCGATGAAACCGGCCCCCCCGGACAGCAGCGCCCCGATGGCAAAGCCGATGGCCACGAGCCAGCCGAGGAAAAATCCGACGATGAGAAAAATGACGATGCCGACCGCGCCGATGGTCGTGTACTGGCGCTTGAGATAGGCCTGGGCGCCCTCGCGCACCGCGGCGGAAATCTCCTGCATCTTCTGGCTTCCGGGATCGGCCGCGAGAACCGACTGGATCGCCCATACGCCATAGACGATGGCGAGCAGGCCGCAGCCGATGATGGCCCATAAAGCAGTCATTTCATAAACCTCGTGTGCGCTGAGAATGAGCTGGCCGGACCCCCGTCCCGCCGCTCTCACCGTCGCTCTGGCCGGAGGATTCGCCGCCGCCCGCGAAGCGGCGCGGAGATTGCACAAAAACCCCTGTGAAGCAATGCCTTGCGCGTTGCCCTTACGCTATCTTCGGGCGCTCGCGCAACGCCAGCCATGCCAGCATCGCGGCGGCCGCGCCGACCACCGGCAGCATCACCAGATTGACGACATACCAGCCGAAGTGGGCGAGCATCGCGCCGGAGGCAAACGAGCCGAGCGCCATCGTGCCGAAAATGAGGAAATCGTTGAACGACTGCACCTTGCTGCGCTCTTCCGGACGATAACAGTCGAGCAGCATGGTGGTGGCGCCGACGAAGGCAAAATTCCAGCCCACGCCGAGCAGCACCAACGCGCCCCAGAAATGAGCCACGGTGATGCCGTCGAATCCGACAAGCGCGCTCGCGGCAAGCAGCGCAAGTCCGATAGCGACGATCGAGATGGCACCGAAACGAGCGATCAGGCCGCCGGTGACGAAACTCGGCGCGTACATCGCAAGCACATGCCACTGAATGCCGAGGGCGGCGTTGCGAACCGAGTGCCCGCAATCGAACATGGCGAGCGGCGCCGCCGTCATCATCAAATTCATCAGCGAGTAGCTTGCGACGCCGCAGGCGGCGGCGACGATGAAACGCGGCTGGCGCGCGATCTCGGCAAGGCCGCGCCCGCGCCCCGGCGCGACTGGCGCGTAGGGGCCGCGGACACGAATAAACGACAGCACCACCACGGCGCACACGGCCGTTGCGGCCTGACCGAGATAGCTTGCGGCAAATAGGTAGGGCGCCATCAAGTCTTTGGTCAGGATGACCAACTGCGGCCCGAGGAAAGCAGCAAATAGTCCGCCTGCCAGCACCCAGGACACTGCTTTGCCCTTGAAATCGCCAGTTGCCGTGTCGGCCGCGGCGAAGCGGTAGGATTGGTGCGAAGCCTGATAAAGGCCGGCGCAGAACGTAGCCGCGAGATAGAGCGCAAACGACCCCTCGATCACCGCGGTGTATCCGATGAGCCCGGCGAGGCATCCCACCGCGGCGCCGATCTGATAAGCGCTCCGCCGACCGAAGCGGCGCACCAGGAAACCGACCGGCAGGGTCCCGGCCCAAGTGCCGACGACCATGATGCTGATCGGCAAGGTCGCGAGGCTTTTGTCCGGCGCCAGCATCGCGCCAAGGATGCCGCCGGTCGCGGTTACGACGCTGCCGTTGCCTCCGGCAAGCGCCTGGCCCATGGCGAGCACCAGGGCATTGCGCTTGGCGACACGATTGCCGGCCGCGGCATCAAAGGGCAGCTCCGCCACGGCCGACAACGCGTTCTCCGCCTTTAAATTCGCCGGAAAGACCGTCCCTATCTACGTCGTTGCACAGGACAAAGCCACTGCGGAACGCGCAGGTCAGAAATGACTATACGAGGTCCGCGCGAACGCGATCGGCTGCCGGTCAGGACCGATGAACTGCGGCGGCGCTTCGCCGGCAGCGAGCAGGCCGATGTCGGTCACCGCTATTCCCGCGGCATGCGCGCTTGCGCGGAAGGCTTGGGCCTTGCCGGCAGGGACGGCGGCCAGGATTTCATAGTCGTCGCCTCCGGTGAGCGCGCGCTCGAGCAGAGCCGGTTCGCGGGTGATAAGCGCGCGAGTCGCATCCGACAGCGGAACCTGGGCGGCTTCGATCTCCGCGGTCACGCCGGAGGCGCGGCATAGCTTGGTGAGGTCGCCGGCCAACCCATCGGAAATGTCGAGCGCGGCCGAGGCATGCGTGCGCACGGTCTCGGCCAAGACGTTGCGCGGGTCTGGCTGAAGGTAGCGCATGAGCAGATGATTGCGTTGCGCGGGAGTAAGCGACGCGCCTGCCTGCGCGTCTTTCCGCAGCATCAGTCCGAGCGCGGCGTCGCCCACGGTGCCGGTGACGAAGAGCACGTCTCCCGGTTGCGCCCCGTTGCGCCGAACCATCGTTCCGGCCGGAAGCATGCCGAACGCCGTAATCGACACCGACAGCGGACCGGGCGTGTGATCTGTATCGCCGCCGAGGAGCGGACAACCATATCGCTCGGCGTCCTCGCTCAGTCCGCGCACGAACTCCGCGAGCCACGCGTCCGTAGTTCCGCCCGGAAGCGCCACCGCCAGCAGGAAGCCCACGGGCTTTGCGCCCTTCGCCGCGAGGTCGGAGAGATTGACCCGTAAGGCGCGGCGCGCGATCGCATCGGCCGGCGCGTCGGGGAACACATGAACGCCGGCGATGATGCCGTCGGTCGTGAGCACGAGATCGCAGCCGGGCGGCGGCGTGAGCACCGCGGCGTCGTCGGCCAATCCCAAGGCACCAGGGTGTTTCGCGAGCGGCCGAAAGTGGCGCGCGATCAGCCGATCCTCGCCCGAGCCTTCGCCCCTGCTCATGAGCGCGAACCCGCCCGGTCGAACTCGGCACTGCGGAGCGCGCGCGCCAAGGCGTCGAGCACGGCGTTGACCATGCCGGTCTCCTCGCCGTCGAGGAAAGCATTCGCCACGTCGACGTATTCGGAGACGACGACGCGCGCCGGCACGTCGCGCTTTGCTTCGAGTTCCCACGCGCCGGCGCGCAGCACCGCCCGCAACACTGCTTCGATGCGCTTGAGCGGCCAGCCGCCGGCCAGCACGCGGTCGATCATCGGATCGAGGCGACGCTGCGCTTCGACCACGCCCTCGACGATCTGACGGAAGAAGGCCGCCTCGGCCGGCAGATACTGCGAGCCCTCGACTTCTTGGCCGAGCCAATGGCTCTCGAATTCCGCCAGGATTTCATTGATCGGCGTCGCGGCGATGTCCATCTGATAGAGCGCCTGCACGGCCGCAAGCCGCGCCGCGCCGCGCCGGTTGGCCTTGCGCTCCTCCTTCGCGTTGCGGCCGGCGGCGCTCATCGCACGCGCGCAGCGGCAAGCGTGCGCTTGAGTTGCACCATGGCGAGCGCGGCGCGGGCCGCATCCCCGCCTTTGTCGCCTTCCTCGGGCCGCGCACGCGCCCACGCCTGCGCCTCGGTGTTGACGGTGACGATGCCGTTGCCGAGCGGCAGCGCACGAGCGACTGAAAGGTCGATGAGCGCGCGCGCCGACTCCAGCGACACGATTTCGAAATGGATGGTGTCGCCGCGGATCACGCAGCCGAGCGCGACCGCGCCGTCATAGGGTTCTCCACGCCGCTCGGCGGCATCGAGCGCGATCGCGATCGCGCCGGGGATCTCCAGCGAGCCCGGGACGGAGATGCGATCGAAGGAAACCTGCGCGGCTTCGAGTGCGCGGGTCGCGCCCGCCAGCAGTGCATCAGAGATGTCGTCGTAAAATCGCGACTCGACCACCAGGATGCGCGCGCCCGCGACGGCGACGGTCGGTTCGCCTTGCGCCCTGCGCGGCTCGGCCATGGCAATCTCCGGTGCTCGCTGTGAGTAGCAAGCGCAATGCTTGCCAAGCAAGGGCAGTTACATGCTCCGCGCTTCGATCAGGCGCGCCGCATAGCGCGCCATCAGATCGACTTCGAGATTGAGCGCGTCGCCCGGCCGGATGGCACCGAGCGTCGTCACCGCGAGCGTGTGAGGAATGATCAGCACCGAGAATTTATCCTGATCGACTTCGTTGACCGTGAGCGACACGCCGTCGAGGGCGACCGAGCCTTTCGCAGCGATGAAGCGCGCGAGAGACGCGGGCACGCGCAAGGTCATGCGCGCCATGTCCGGCAGGTTTTCGCGCGCGAGCACCTCGACGATGCCATCCACATGACCGCTGACGAGATGTCCGCCCAGTTCGTCGCCGATCTTGAGCGCCCGTTCGAGATTGATGCGCGTGCCGGCCGACCAGCGCCCGGCGGTGGTGACCGCAAGGGTTTCGGCCGCCGCATCGACCGCGAAGCTGGTGCGACGGGCATAGGTGCCGGTCTCGACAACGGTGAGGCAGGGGCCCGAACAGGCAATCGACGCGCCGATCGCGATCGAGGCACGGTCGTAGCTGCAGGCGATTGTCAGGCGGCGCAGACCGTCGGCGCGTGGCTCGAGTGCCACCACTTCGCCCACGTCGCTGACGATGCCGGTGAACATCACGTCCGCTCGAAAATTTCGACCGTGTCGCTGCCCACACTCTCGACCCCGCGCGAGCGCAGCTGTGCCGATTGAGTGAGCGCCGTCAGCGGAACGCCTTCGAGCGCATTAATGCCGTCCTCCCCGATGACGACCGGCGAGCGCAGCAGCACGGCCGTATCGACGAGCCCGGCGGTGAGGAACGCCGCCGCCACCGTCGGACCGCCTTCGACCAAAAGCCGTGTGATGCCGCGCGCGGCGATCAGCTTAAGTGCCGCCGCGAGGTCACGCCGGTCACCGCTCCCGCCGACGGGCAGGACCTCCGCTCCGCACGCGCGCAATGCATCCGCGCGCCCGGACGGCGCGTCCGGCCCGGTCAGAATCCATAGCGGCACCTCGCGGGCCCCGCGCGCCAATTTGCTCTCCGGCGAGAGGCGCAGCGTACTGTCGAGCACGACGCGTACCGGCGAGCGCTGCAGCATTCCGGGCAGCCGCGCGGTGAGGAGCGGATCGTCGGCGACCGCCGTGCCGATGCCGACTAAAATCGCGTCGTGCATGGCGCGGCAGCGGTGCACCCGCTCGCGCACAGCTTCGCCCGTGATCGCGATGGGCCGCCGGCCTGGAAGCCCCGCCTTGCCATCGGCGGAAACCGCGAGCTTGAGAGTCACCTGCGGACGCCCCTCGCGCATGCGCCGGACATGCCCGGCGTGCGTGCGGCGTGCCTCCTCGACGCCGACACCGGTGACGACCGTGATTCCCGCGGCGCGTAGCCGGCGGTAGCCTTCGCCGGCGATTTCCGGATTGGGGTCGTCGAGCGCGGAGACGACGCGCGCGATCCCGGCGGCGATGATCGCATCGGCGCACGGCGGCGTCTGGCCGAAGTGCGAGCACGGCTCGAGCGTGGTGTAGATGGTCGCGCCGCGCGCCGCCGCGCCGGCACGGCGGAGCGCTTCGACCTCCGCATGAGGGCGGCCGCCCGGTTGAGTCCAGCCGCGGCCCACGACGACCGGACCATGCGGTTCCTCGCGTACGATCACGGCGCCGACTGAGGGATTAGGCCAGGTATTGCCGAGCCCGCGCCGGCCGAGCGCGAGCGCCAGCGCCATGAAGCGGGCATCGACGGCCGGATCGATCGGAGCCGTCGCGGTCATTTCTGTTCAGGCGCAGTCTCCGGCACCTTCTCCGTGCCAGCGTCCGCCACCGCTTCTTCTCCCGACAACTCGCCGAGGACCGTCTCGAAATCCTTAGGTTCGCGGAAATTGCGATAGACCGAGGCAAAGCGCACGTAGGCGACATCGTCGAGTTCGCGCAGCTGCGCCATCACGGCTTCGCCGATCGTCTCAGAACTCACTTCCGTCTCGCCCTGGCTTTCGAGCTCGCGCACGATTTTCGACACCATGCGCTCGACCCGTTCCGGATCGACCGGCCGTTTGCGCAGCGCGATCTGCAATGACCGTATGAGCTTGTCGCGGTCGAACGGCGCGCGCCGGCCGTTGCGTTTGATCACCACGAGTTCGCGCAGTTGCACGCGTTCGAAAGTGGTGAAACGGAACCCGCAGGTGAGGCAAACGCGCCGGCGGCGGATCGCGGCAGAATCTTCGGTCGGGCGCGAGTCCTTGACCTGTGTATCTAGGCTCCCGCAACTCGGACAACGCATCCCCCCGCCCCCGTTTGACTCTAGTCGTTGTAGATGGGGAACCGCGCCGTGAGCCGTTTCACCTTCTCGCGAACCGCCGCCTCGACCTGCGCATCTTCCTCGGCGCCCTTGTGCGATAGGGCGTCGAGCACTTCCACGATCATCTCCCCGATCTGGCGGAATTCGGCGACGCCGAAGCCGCGGGTCGTGCCCGCGGGGGTGCCGAGCCGGATGCCTGAGGTGACCGTCGGCTTCTCGGGGTCGAACGGGATGCCGTTCTTGTTGCAGGTGATGTGGGCACGGCCGAGCGCGACCTCGGCGACCCGGCCGGTCAACTTCTTGGGCCGCAGATCGACCAGCATGAGATGCGTGTCGGTGCCGCCGGAAACGATGTCGAGGCCGCGAGATTTGAGGATTTCCGCAAGCGCACGGGCGTTTTCGGCCACGTTTCTCGCGTAGGCTCTGAACGATGGACGCAGCGCCTCACCGAACGCCACCGCCTTGGCCGCAATGGCGTGCATCAAGGGCCCGCCCTGGAAGCCGGGGAACACGGCTGAATTGATCTTCTTCGCCAAGGCCTCGTCGTTGGTCAGGATGAAGCCGCCCCGCGGGCCACGCAGGGTCTTGTGGGTTGTCGAGGTGACGACGTGGGCGTGTGGAACGGGGCTCGGATGCACGCCACCCGCCACGAGGCCGGCGAAATGGGCCATGTCCACCATCAGCTTGGCATCGACTGAATCGGCAATCTCGCGGAAGCGGCGGAAGTCGATGAAGCGCGGATAAGCCGAGCCGCCGGCGACGATCACCTTGGGCCGGTGTTGAGCAGCGAGCCGCTCCACTTCGTCGAAGTCGATGCGGTGGTCCTCGCGCCGGACGCCATACGGCACCACATTGAACCATTTACCCGAGAGATTGGCGGGCGATCCGTGGGTCAGGTGGCCGCCGGCCGCGAGATTAAGCCCCATGAAGGTGTCGCCCGGCTGCATCAGCGCCATGAAGGCGGCCTCATTCGCCTGCGCACCGGCATGAGGCTGCACGTTCGCGAACGCCGCGCCGAACAGCTTCGTCACCCGCTCCGTCGCAATCCGCTCGGCGATGTCGACGTACTGACAGCCGCCGTAGTAGCGCCGCCCGGGATAGCCCTCGGCATACTTATTGGTCAGCACCGAGCCTTGTGCTTCGAGCACGGCGCGGCTGACGATGTTCTCCGACGCGATCAGCTCGATTTCATCGCGCTGCCGGCCGAGTTCCAGCCGGACTGCGTCGGCGACCTCAGGGTCAGCCTCGCCGAGCGGAGCGGTGAAAAAAGCATCGGCGTTCGCGGAGGCTACGGCGTCGGACACGGCCATTTCCAGGGTTTTCCTATTTGCGAAACAGGTGCCGCCCGGCTTCGGTTCCTGGCGCATGCCCCCTGCCCGCCTGCCCGTAGCATATCGCCCCAAACGCGCCAAGCATTGCGATGCCCGGCATGTGTAGCCGCTATATCTAGCGCGTGGATAAGGTCGGAGAGCCGGCAGGCTGCCGCGCTCAGCCGCGCGAAAGCACCGCGTTGCCCAGCCCGTCGCGATTGTAGATATCGTCGCGGAACTGCACGACCCCGTCCGGCGTCGCCCAAGCGGTGACGTAGACCCAGTGGAGCGGCACGGGTTTGGCGACGCGCGCGCTCTTCTGCTCGCCGCTCTTGACCACCTGCTCGATCTCCTCGCGCGACCATCCCGGCGTCTCGTCCAGGATCCAGTTGACGAGTTCGCGCACGTTCTGCACGCGCACGCAGCCGGACGAATGAAACCGCATGTCCTCGCCGAACAGATTCTTGAGCGGCGTGTCGTGCATATAGACCTGATGCGGATTGGGGAAATTGATACGGATCGAGCCGAGCGAATTGAAGTCGCCGGGATCCTGCTTGAACTTATAATTCACCGCCTCTTCCGAGTACCAGTTGATCTGCTGCGGTAGCAGCTCGTGCTGATGCTGGTCAAAAATGCGGATGTGGTTCTGAGTCAAATATTCCGGCTCCGCCTGCATCTTTGGGATGAGATCGCGCCGCACGATCGAGACCGGCACGGTCCAGTAGGGATTGAAGTTGACCTCGACGATCTTGCTGTTGATCTCCGGCGACGGCCGGTCCGGCTTGCCGACCACGGCCGTATGGCGCGAGACCGCAGCCCCGTTCTCGATCGCCTCGATCTGCGCGGCCGGCAGGTTGCACATGACGAAGCGGCTGCCGAGCGCGCCGGAAACGGCGCGCAGCCGCGTAAGATTTGTCTTAAGCTGGCTCAACCGCGCCTCGGCCGAGTAGTTGAGCGCGCGCAGCGTCTGCTCGCGCACGACGCCGTCGACACTGAGCCCATGGCGCGCCTGGAACCGGCGCACCGCCGCCTCGACGTAGGAATCGTAGACGTCGCCGACGCCGGCGCTCCCCTCGATGTCGCCGGCGATGAGGAGCCGTTGGCGCAACGCGGCGACCGCCGGATGACGCACGCCGATCCGCAGGCGCTCGGCCCCGGTCACCGCCGGCCAGCCGCCGCGCGCGACGATCGCTTCGTATTGCGGGATCGCCTGCTCGGTCGTCTGTGCCGTCGCGGGCGAGAGCGTCGGGAGCGAGGCGGTCGGCATTTTGATGGTGCGCGAAGCCGAGTCGAAGCCCTGGCCGAAGTCGGCGCTCTGGTTCTGATTGATCAGCGCATCGAGCAGGCGGTCGTCATTACCCGCCCGCGCGGCGCGCACGCCGGCAACCGTCGCGCAACCCGCCGCGAGCGAGCGCAGCATCGTACGCCGGCTGAGAAATCTGGATCGATCGTCTTTGAGCATCGCCGTCCCGCTTGGCGCCGGTAGCGGCGCCCCCCACGATCACGGCCCGCTTACCATGGGCCCCGCGGCGCCACAATGCGCGCGCATCTAGCCTCGCGTCCTCGTGAGCGCCGCACGACGGCCGTAACGACGGGGAATGGCGGTTTTGTGGCCCCGAGACGCTTCAACCTGCGGAAAGCGCAAAACAAAAAGGCCCCGGCCTTACGGCCGGGGCTTACGCAGATTGAGCTACGGTTCGTTTTACAGGCGGTAGAGGATCTGGTCGGTCCAGAACCGCTCGAGGCGCTGGAGCGCCTTGTTGAGGCCGGAGAACTCGTCGGCCGAGATGCCGCCCACCTGCTCGACCGTGCGCACGTGCTTCTCGTACAGCAGCGAGACGACGTCGCGCACTTCGCGGCCACGCTCGGTCAGCTTGATGCGCACCGAGCGCCGATCGACGCGCGAGCGCTGATGGTCGAGGAAGCCCATCTCGACGAGCTTCTTGAGATTGTAGGAGACGTTCGAGCCGAGATAATAGCCGCGCGTGCGCAGCTCACCGGCGGTCAATTCCTTGTCGCCGATGTTGAACAGCAGCAACGCCTGCACCGCGTTGATGTCGGCGCGGCCGCGGCGATCGAACTCGTCCTTGATGACGTCGAGCAGACGCCGGTGCAGACGCTCGACCAAGGTCAACGCCTCGAGATAGAGCGGCTGGATATGGTCGAAGCGGACCTGACGCTCGGCCGGTTCGACCGCTTTGGCTAGAGTCTTCATCATGACGCTGACGCCCTCGTTTTATTTCGTATTTTGTTTGTGACGAGGCCCTGCTCCCCGTCCCGTGGCGCGTTAGTACACGCCAGCGTCTAAGATCGGCTTAAATTGTAGAATAAACAGCGAGTTTATCGATCAGGGTGAACGAGCGATTGACCATCCAATGCAGCGCTAATTCGTTACAACCCATTCACCCTGTTTATTCACGTCCCGCGCAGAAATCGGATGATTCCGGAGAAATCGAGGCCAGCGTGGCCGTGCGCGACGAACAAACCGAAGAGCGCGGCGGCTTCCGCCCCGAGCGGCGTCGTTGCGCCGGCGGTGCGCGCCGCCTCCTGCGCCAGACGTAAATCCTTAAGCATCATGGCCGCGGTGAAGCCCGCCTGATAATCGCGGTTGGCGGGCGAGGTCGGCACGAGGCCGGGCACCGGGCAGTAGGTCGTCATCGCCCAGGATTGTCCCGACGATTTCGACGCGATGTCGAACAGCTTTTGCTTATCGAGTCCGAGCTTGTCGGCGAGCAGAAAACCTTCGCTCACGCCGATCATCGATACGGCAAGCATCATGTTGTTGCAGATCTTGGCGGCCTGCCCGCTGCCCGCCGCACCGGCGTGCACGATGGTCTTGCCCATCACTTCGAGCAGAGGCTTGGCGCGGGCGAAGGCATCGGCGGGACCACCGACCATGAAGGTGAGCGTGCCGGCCTGCGCCCCGGTGACCCCGCCAGAGACCGGCGCGTCGAGCATGGCGAAACGCTTCGTCTCGGCGGCATTCGCGACCGCGCGCGCGGTCTCGACGTCGATGGTCGAGGAGTCGATCAGCAGCGCGCCCGGTGCCGCGCGCGCCAGCACGCCCTCCCCTTCGAGATAAACTTCGCGCACCTCCTTGCCGGCCGGCAGCATCGTGATGATCACCTCGGCTCCCGCCATGGCATCCGCGGCCGATTGCGCGGCGGTACCGCCCGCCGCCGCAAACTTCGCGACCGCTGCCGGGACGACGTCGCTGCCCGTCACGGCGTGGCCCGCCTTGACCAAATTCGCGGCCATGGGGCCACCCATGTTGCCGAGCCCGATGAAGCCGATGCGTGCCATCTCGTCCTCCCGCTAATCGCAAAAGTCAGCGTCTCATGAAGGTAGCACGGAGGAGACTAGGTCTCGACTGGCGCCGCGGCGCGTTCAGGCGCGGGCAGCGCAGCCTTGCGCGGTAACCCGCGCAGGAAGAATGCGAGCAGAAATGCGCCGCCGATCAGCAGCAGTATCTCGACCACAAACGCCGGTATCAGTCCGCCCTGGACCAGGCCGACGGGAAAATCGATCAGGGCATGCAGCGCGATTGCAAGCGCGAGAATGCCGAGGTGCCGGCGTTCGACCGCGCGCCATACCAACAGCGACAACGCGATCTGTATCAGCAGCGCGATCAGGCGCTCGAGCGCCCCCGACGCGACCGTGAGCATCGAGAGATGCTCGAGGGTTGCGCGCACATGAGCGACAGCATCGGGCGTGAGCGCGGGCGCGAGCGCCGTCTCCAGGCGTCCCGCGTTGAGCATGGTCGCAAAGAAAAAAAGCTGCGCCGCCGCGACGGTGCCGATGAGAACCGCTTCGATGCCGCCGTGTCCGATGCCGTAAGCGACGGCCGTGCCCGGATTGCCGGTCGGTCGCACCAGGACCCGCATGCCGAGATAACGCCCGATTTCCTCGAACAAGCCTGCGGCGAGACATCCATAAAGCGCGAAGCCAAGGCGGTGGGCCTGCAGCCAAGCGGCCGTCGCCGGGTTGGCTTTCAACAAATAAATATGCAGGGCCTTTTCCAGCACCTGACTGAACACCAGGAATACCCCGGCCCCGACCAGCACGTTCCGCGCTGCGAGCCTCATTCGTCCGCGGCAGATCAGGAAAATGCCAATGGGCCAGACAATGGAGAGGACCGCGGAAAGAATCAGGCTTGCGAGGACCGACGACGCGACCATGAGGCGCTCCCCGGCATTCCGTGCGGCGATGCGACAGCTCTATTCCGGGCGTTCGCGCGCAGTGATCAAGGTAAAGCCGATGTAGCCAACGATAAGTGCCAGCTCGATCGGAACCACCCACCAGCGCCCGCCGAAAATCTGCGGAAACAGCAGTTCGACGCCGGCCATCGAAATCGCGGAGGTGAGCCAAACCACTCCGCCCCACGCTGCAGCAAGCCACAGCCCCACTGCCGCGACCAGATCGATGACCGCGAAGAACACGGTGGCGGCCTGCCAGGGCAGCGGATTTGCCTCGAAGCCGGCGCCGGGCGCGTCGCCGATGCCGGCGATTCCCGCCCAGTGGTAGAGACCCTTGAGGAGCGACAGGCCGGCAACGACGCGCAGGTAGAGCACGAGGCGCCGCGTCCACAGGCTTTCCTGCTCGCGCCCATGCGCCGGGTCGATCACCGTCATGGGATCGGTCATGATAAGGCGAGCTCCTCATCGATCGGCGCGAAATGCTGCTCGACCGCCGGTTCGGTGACCCCGGCGAGATCGGCCGGGCGCCAGCGTGGCGCGTTATCTTTGTCGATGATCGTCGCGCGCACGCCTTCGTAGAAGTCCTGACCATAGACGATGCGCGAGACGATGCGGAACTCCGCCCGCATGCAGTCGGAAAAGGACCATTCGGCGCCGCGCCGCACCTGGGCGAGCGCCACCTTGAGGCTCATCGGGGATTTCGCGCGAATGACGGCCGCGGTCTTGTTAGCCCACTCTCCGTCCGGCCCGGCATTCCCATCAAGTGCCGCGAGGATGTCCTCCACCCTCTCGGCCGCGAACAGCCGGTCGATCGCCGGACGCGACGGCGCCAGTGCGCCCTCGCCCGGCTTGTCAGCAAAGGCGGCGAGCACGGCATCGACCGAGACCGTCCCGCCGAGCGCGTCGATCAGATCGGGGAAACGCACGCCGGCGACGTGATGGGTGGCGATGCCCGCCGCAAGCCCATCGGCAACGCGCAGCCGCTCACCGGTGAGCGCGCAGTAAGCGCCGATTTGCCCGGGCAGGCGCGGCAGGAACCAGGTGGCACCGACGTCGGGAAAAAAACCGATGCCTACTTCCGGCATGGCGAATTGGAATCTTTCTCCGGCGACGCGATGGGAGCCGTGCACGGAAATGCCGACGCCACCGCCCATGACGATGCCGTCGATGAGCGCCACGTACGGCTTGGGATAATGTTTGATGAAATGGTTGAGGCGGTACTCGTCGCGCCAGAACGGAAGCATCTCCGTTTGTCGTCCGGCGCGGCCGAGTTCATAGAGCGCGCGAATGTCGCCGCCCGCGGAAAAGGCTCGCTCGCCCGCCGCGCGGATGATGACGCGCGTAATAACGGGATCGGATGCCCAGTCGGCAAGCCGCGCCCCGAGCGCCGTGACCATCGCATGATTGACGGCGTTGAGCGCCTGCGGCCGGTTGAGCGTGATGAGACCGGCGGCGCCGCGCCGCTCGAAAAGAATCTCGCCTTCACCCATGCGTTCGCGATAACCCGAGAACGGCAGCGAGGCAACGCCGCAGCGCATGTTCCGGCGAACTGGGCACCGGTTCGGCATCGTCGGGCGGCGAGTGGGCCAACGGTTTTAGGATCGACTGGCGCGCGTCAGGCCATTACACTCCCAGGCCACAAAGATCGGCTTAAAGCCGGCCACCCGGGAGGTCAGCATGGCAATGCGTGGACGGCATCTCGCCGCCTTCAGCCTCGTTGGACTTGTCGCATTCTTCGCCGCAAGCACCGCATCGGCACAGAAGAAATACGATCCGGGCGCAAGCGACAGCGAAATCAAGATCGGCAATTTCGTGCCCTACAGCGGGCCGGCGTCGGCCTACGGCGTCAACGGCAAGACCATCGCGGCCTTCTTCAAGAAGGTCAACGCGGAAGGGGGCGTTAACGGCCGCAAGATCAACTTCATTTCCTATGACGATTCCTACAGCCCGCCGAAGGCGGTGGAGCAGGCGCGCAAGCTGGTCGAAAGCGACGAAGTTCTGCTGCTGCTCTACAGCCTCGGAACGCCGTCCAATACGGCCATCCAGAAATACATGAATGCGAAGAAGGTGCCGCAGCTATTCGTCGCCAGCGGCGCAACCAAGTGGAACGATCCCAAGCATTTTCCGTGGACCATGGGCTGGGCGCCGAGCTACCAGAGCGAAGGACACATCTACGCCCAATATCTGTTCGAGCACCATCCGAACGGCAAGATCGGCATCCTCTATCAGAATGACGACTACGGTAAGGATTACATCAAGGGGCTGACGGACGGCCTGCGCGGGCGCACCCCGATCGTTGCGCAATATCCCTACGAGACCTCCGACCCGACCGTGGATTCGCAGATCGTCGCGCTCAAGGCGTCGGGCGCCGATATATTCTTCGACGTGGCCACGCCGAAATTCGCCTCGCAGGCGATCAAAAAGACCGCGGAAATCGGCTGGAAGCCGATCCACCTGCTCAACAGCGTCTCGCGGTCGATCGGCGCGGTGATCCGGCCTGCCGGGTTCGAAAACGCGCAAAACATTCTCAGCGCGGCCTACACCAAAGATCCGACGGATCCGACCTGGGCCGATGACCCCGACTTCAAGGCGTGGTCGGACTTCATGGACAAATATTATCCCGATGGTGACAAGAGCAATAGTTTCACCTCGACCGCCTACGCGGTGGCGGCGACCATGATGCGAGTGCTCAGACAATGCGGCGACAACTTGACGCGAGAATGTGATGAAGCAGGCGGCCAACTTGAAGGACGTTCGGGTGGGAATGCTGCTTCCGGGCATCAGCATGAACACGAGTCCGGACGACTTTGCGCCGCTCAAGCAGATGCAGATGATGCGTTTCAAGGATGAGCGCTGGGAGATGTTCGGTCCGACGCTGACCGGCAACGCCGGCGGCACCTGAGCCGGCCGCGTTGGCCAGTCAGTTCGCGAGCAGATCGCGACTGACGATCAGCCGCATGATCTCGTTGGTGCCTTCGAGAATCTGGTGCACGCGCACGTCGCGCAGCACGCGCTCGATCGGGTGATCGCGCAGGTAGCCGTAACCGCCGAAAATCTGCAGGCAGCCGTTCACCGCCGCGAAGCCGGCGTCGGTGGCGAAACGCTTGGCCATGGCGGCAAGACGAGCCGCATGCGGCTCGCCGCTATCCACCGCGACCGCCGCGCGCCGCACCATCAGCCGCGCCGCCTCGAGTTCGGTGGCGAAATCGGCGATGCGGAAGCCGAGCGCCTGAAAATCGGCGAGCCGCGTGCCGAACTGTTTGCGTTCGCGCATGTGCTCGATCGTGCGATCGAGACAAAACTGCGCACCGCCGATCGAGCACGCGGCGATGTTGAGGCGGCCGCCGTCGAGCCCGGCCATCGCGATGCGGAAGCCCTGCCCTTCCTCGCCGATGCGGTTTTCCGCCGGCACGCGGCAATCGTCGAACAGCACCATGGCGGTCGGTTGCGACTTCCACCCGAGCTTCTTCTCCTGGGCGCCGAAGGAGAGGCCGGGCGTGCCTTTTTCCACCACGATACAGGAAATGCCGCGCGGCCCTTCGCCGCCCGTGCGCGCCATCACCACGTAGATATCGGAGACGCCGCCGCCGGAGATGAACGCCTTGGCGCCGTTGAGCACGTAATGCTCGCCCTCGCGCGCCGCGCGCGTGACGAGGCTTGCCGCGTCCGACCCGGAGCCCGGCTCGGTGAGGCAGTAGCTCGCGAAATGCTCCATGGTCGCGAGCCGGGGCAGGAAACGATGGCGCTGGGTCTCGCCGCTGAACGCGTCAATCATCCAGGCGGCCATGTTGTGGATCGAGATGTAGGCCGCGGTCGATGTGCAACCCTGCGCCAGTTCCTCGAAGATGATGGTCGAATCGAGCCGCGAGAGCGCCGAGCCGCCGACGTCGTCGCGCACGGTAATGGCCCCAAAGCCGAGCGCCGCCGCCTTGCGCAGCGCCTCGACCGGGAAGATTTCGCCTTCGTCCCATGCGCGCGCGAACGGCATCATCTCCTCGCGCGCGAAGGTGCGGGCGACGGCGGAAAACGCGCGCTGCTCCTCGGAAAGCTCGAAATCCATCCGGCACTAGCTCCTCGCAAATGCGATAAAAGCCCGCGCCGCGAGCGTCAACAGTTCGGGTGCAATAAGCCTTGTCACCGTTTTGGTGACATGCTAAGTTGAGCTGAATGCAGGTGATCGCCCGTAGAACTCTCAAGGAGTTTTGGCAGCGTTACCCGCAGGCCGAAAAGTCGATCCGTCTGTGGCTTGCCGCGACGCAGAAGGCGCGATGGGTCAACCCATCGGAAGTGAAGCGACAGTTCGGAACGACGGTTGATTTCGTCGGCGATAATCGCGTCATCTTCGATCTAGGTGGGAACAAATATCGGTTGATCGTCCATGTATCTTACGCGTTTGGCCGTGTACTGGTGAAATTCATCGGAACGCATGCCGAGTACGATCGCATCGACCCGGAGACTGTCACATGGCGAAGAAGCCAATCCGCCCAATCCGCACGGAGGCCGACTACGGGACGGCGCTCGCGGAGATCGAACGCTATTTCGAAAATGAGCCTAAGCCGGCAACGCCGGAGGCGGACCGTTTCGATCTGCTGGCGCTTGTTCTTGAGGACTACGAGAGCAAGAAATGGCCGATCGAGCCGCCGGATCCGATCGACGCAATCCGCTATCGCATGGAGCTTAGCGGCTACACACAGGCCGACCTTGGGCGCCTGATCGGTTCGCGCCAACGTGCCTCGGACATTCTGTCGCGCAAGCGCCGGCTGACGATGAAGATGGCTTGGAAACTCCACCGCGATTGGGGCATTCCTGCCGAGGCGCTTCTTCGACCGCATCCGGCAACGCGGACGCGTGGACGCAGGCCGGCCGCATGAATTTTCTGCTGCTGAGACCAGTGGAAGGGCTTTTGCGGAAGGACTAAAAGGAAGGCCCCCGCGCCGGAGGAACAACCATGGCCATCAAATTCGGCCGTCCGCTCGAATCCAAAGTCCGTTTCGTCCCGGCCAAGTCGGACGCGCGCGCCAAGGACGCGCCGGCCCTCGACCTGCCGAGCCGGCCGCGCCGCAACCGGCGCAGCGACTGGGCGCGCCGGCTGGTGCGCGAACATGTGCTCACCGCCGACGACCTGATCTGGCCGGTGTTCCTCACCGAGGGAACCGGACGGATGCCGGTCGAATCCATGCCCGGCGTCGATCGGCTGTCGCTCGACGAGGCGGTGCGCGCGGCCGAGCGCGCGGCGACCCTGTCGATTCCGGTGCTCGCGCTGTTCCCCTATACGGAGCCGGGCCTGCGCGATGCCGACGGCAGCGAGGCGCTCAATCCGCAAAACCTCGTGTGCCGCGCCATCCGCGAGATCAAAGCGCGCGTGCCCGACGTAGGCATCCTGTGCGACGTGGCGCTCGATCCCTACACGAGCCACGGCCACGACGGCCTCCTCGCCGAGGGCGTCATCCTCAACGACGAGACGGTGGCGGTGCTGGTCGAGCAGGCGCTGGTGCAGGCGGAGGCCGGCTGCGACATCATCGCCCCCTCCGACATGATGGACGGGCGGGTCGGCGCCATCCGCACTGCGCTCGACGCCAAGGGCTTCACCGACGTGCAGATCATGGCCTACACGGCGAAATATGCTTCGGCTTTCTATGGCCCGTTCCGCGACGCGGTCGGCTCGTCGGCGACGCTCACCGGCGACAAGCGGACTTATCAGATGGACCCGGGCAATTCCGACGAGGCGCTGCGCGAGGCCGAACTCGACATCGCCGAGGGCGCCGACATGATCATGGTCAAGCCCGGCCTGCCCTATCTCGACATCGTGCGCCGCATCAAGGACGAGTTCGGCATGCCCACCTTCGGCTATCAGGTGTCGGGCGAATATTCGATGATCATGGCAGCGGCGCAGAACGGCTGGCTCGACGGAGACAAGGCGATGATGGAAAGCCTGATCGCCTTCAAGCGTGCTGGCGCCGACGGGGTGCTCACCTATTTCGCGCCGCGCGTGGCGGAGAAGCTGAAGAAGCAAGGGTAATGCGTCGATGACGGCCGACCGCGCACAAAGTTTCAGCTGGGGGCGCGGGCTCCGAAGCTTTGTTCTCGGCACGCTTCTGCTGCTCGGCACGTTGGCGCTTCTGCCAGCCTTTCGGTCATTCGGTTATCAGCTTTTCAGTATGCCGAGCGGGTCGATGAAGCCGACGCTCCTGGTCGGTGATTATTTTGTCGTGGCGAAATATGCCTACGGCTACAGCCGCTATTCGTTTCCCGGTTCAGCTGAGCTGTTTAGCGGCCGCGTCTTTGCGGCGCAACCGCGCTACGGCGATGTTGTTGTGTTCCGGTTGCCGCGCGACCCTTTGACTGAGTACGTCAAACGGGTGGTGGGGGTCCCCGGCGATCACATTCAAATGATCCACGGTGTGCTGAACATAAACGGAGTGCCCGTCAAACAGGAGCGGATCGACGACTTCGTCGAAACAGGTACCGCGGCAGGCACGACTCGTATCAAGCAATGGCGCGAAACTCTTCCTAACGGCGTGAGCTACGCAACCCTCGATCTTTACTCTGAGGGATTCTGGGACAATACGGGGGTGTACCCTGTGCCCACCGGGTACTATTTCGTGATGGGCGACAACCGCGACAACTCACAGGACAGCCGTACGTCACAGATTGGATATGTACCGTTCGAAAATCTCATTGGCCGCGTCGATCGTATCTTCTTCTCGGTCGACGCGAAATCCGGCGTGCGGTTCGAGCGTACCGGGATGGCGGTGCGATAGAAATCAATCCAGCGCAGCGCCGGTATCGATGCGCTGCGGCGCGTAACCGTCGGCTTCGAGGGTGGTAAAGATCGCCTCGCCGTGCGCGCGGTCGCGGGTTTCCATGGTTACGTCGAGGCGCGCGCCCTTCGCCGGCACGTCGAGGAACAGGCGCTTGTGATCGACGGCAAGGATGTTGGCGCCGAGTTCTCCCAGTCGCGTCGCTATCATGCCGAGCACCCCGGGTCGGTCCGGGATCGTGAGGCGGAACGAGACGATGCGATCCTCGCGCTCGAGTTCGCGCACCATGATGGACGCGAGAATGCGCGGATCGATATTACCGCCGGTCAAAACCAAGCCGACGGCCTTGCCGTGAAACCGTTCCGGCGAGGCGAACATCGCCGCAAGCGCGGCGGCGCCGGCGCCCTCGGCCATGGTCTTCTGCAAAGTCATGTAGGCGTTCACCGCGCGCTCGAGATGCGCCTCGTCGACCAGCATGATGTCGGCGACGAGCGCGCGCACGATCGGCAGCGTCAATGCACCCGCACTCTTGACCGCAATGCCTTCGGCCAAAGTCGGGCCGCCGAGCGGCCGGTTGGTGCCGTGCAATGCGTTCCACATGGACGGGAACGCGGCGCACTCGACGCCAATGATTTCGATGTCCGGTTTCACGGCCTTGGCGGCGACCGCCATGCCGGAAATGAGGCCGCCGCCGCCGATCGGCACGATAAGGACCTCAAGCCCCGCCACGTCCTCCAGCATTTCAACCGCGACGGTGCCCTGCCCGGCCATGACACGCGGATCGTCGTAAGGGTGCACCCACACGAGCCCACGCTCGCGCGCGAGCCGATCGGCGCGGACGTGCGCTTCCGCGATCGTTTCGCCTTCGAGCACGACTGCCGCGCCGTGTGCCTCTGTCGCGGCGATTTTCACGAACGGCGTCTGCTCTGGCATCACGATGGTGGCGGGAACCGACAGCCGCGCGGCGTGATAGGCGACGGCCTGCGCGTGGTTGCCGGCCGACATGGCAATCACGCCGCGGTTACGCTCCTCGGCGGATAGAGACGCGAGCTTGGTGAGCGCGCCGCGCTCCTTGAATGAATTGGTAACCTGCAGATTCTCGTATTTCACATAAACGCGGGCGCCGGTGAGATCGGACAGGCGCGGGGCCGGCAGCATGGGCGTGCGCAACACATGGCCGGCAATGGTGCGACGCGCGGCCTCGATGTCCTTGAGCGTGACACTCACGCGGTCATCCTCACACGTCGCGCGGCTGCGGGCCGGAAAACCCGAGGAGCCCGCCGGGCCGCAGCACGAATACGACGATCAGCAGCGAATACACGACGACGTCGCGATAGCCGATGTCGAAATAGGCCGACCATCCGGCTTCGATCAAGGCGACCAGCACCCCTCCGAGGAACGCGCCCGAGACCGAACCAATGCCGCCGAGGACGGCCGCGACCAGCGCCTTGAGCCCGAGCATCGTGCCCATGGCGAAGCCGATGTTGCCGTAATAAACGGCGATGACCCAGCCGGCGAGGCCGGCAAGCGCGCCGGCCAGGAGGAAGGTCGAGGCGAGCAGCCGCCGTGCAGCCACCCCGAACAGCGCCGCTGCCGCCGGATCGTCAGCGAACGCGCGCCAGTCGCGCCCGAAGCGGGAGCGGGCGATGAGCGCCAGCACCGCCGCGGCAGCGCCGAGCGCCGTCACCGCGATGATGAGCTGGATGGGTGTGGCCGTGACCACGAAGCTGCCGGCGCGCGCGAGCGGCAGCGCCTCGTTGAAGAGCGACGGAAACCAGTGCTCGTGCGCGCCGCCGGAAATCCGCAGGAACTCCTGGATGGCGATCGACAGCGCCACGGTCGCGACCAGGATCGGCTGCCCGAGACGATAACGCGCGTGCAGCGGGGCAACGATAG
>JAFAUQ010000111.1 GCA_019243195.1 Hyphomicrobiales bacterium | reverse complement strand
TTTGGCGAGGCGTCCGGAGTGTGATTCCGTGCATGTGTCTGATTCCTTTGAGCTGGGGCATGCGATGCGCGGAGAAGATCAGCGGTCGGAAGGCATATTCAGCTATGTGCGGCTGGAACAGCGGGTTCCGGCCGATCATCCGCTGCGAGCGATCCGCGACTTGGTCGACGCGGCGCTGCGGGATCTGTCGCGTGACTTGGGCAAGCTCTACGCCCGCGACGGCCGACCGTCGATCCCGCCGGAGCGGCTGTTGCGGGCGCTGCTGCTGCAAGCGTTCTTCACGGTACGCTCGGAACGGCAATTGATGGAACAGCTCGATTACAATCTGTTGTTCCGTTGGTTCGTAGGGCTGTCGATGGACGATCCGGTGTGGGATGCGACCGTGTTCTGCAAGAACCGCGATCGGCTGCTCGAGGGCGATATAGCGGCCAAGTTTTTTGTCGCCGTGCTCAACCTGCCGCAGGTGCGCAAACTGCTGTCGGCCGAGCACTTCTCGGTCGATGGCACGTTGATCGAGGCGTGGGCCAGCCTGAAGAGCTTTGTGCCGAAGGATGATGGCGGTCCGCCCGCGGGCAAGGGAGGTGCCGGCAGCTCGCGCAATGCCGAACGCGACTTCCATGGCCAGAAGCGCAAGAACGACACGCATTCCTCGACCACTGACCCGGATGCCCGGCTGTTCCGCAAAGGCGCCGGCAAGGAGGCCAAGCTTTGTCACATGGGGCATCTGATGATGGAGAACCGCAACGGGCTCCTGGTCGATGCGCGGCTGACCGAAGCAAACGGCACGGCCGAACGCACCACGGCGCTCGATATGATCGAGGATACTGCCGGGCCCGGTAGCACGGTTGGCGGAGACAAGGGCTATGACACGGCCGACTTCGTCGCCGGCTGCCGCGAGCGCGGTTGCACGCCACATGTCGCGCAGAACGACACCAACCGCCGTTCGGCCATCGATGCGCGCACGACCCGTCATCCCGGCTATCGGATCAGCTCCATCAAGCGCAAGCAAATCGAAGAACCCTTCGGGTGGATCAAGACAGTCGGGGGTCTGCGCAAGACGCGGCATCGTGGCCGCGGCTTGGTCGAGTGGTTCTTCGTGCTCACGGCTGCCGCCTATAACCTCATTCGCATCCCAAAACTTCTGGCGGCGACAGGATGAGTCCGCCTGGAGCATAGAAAATGAAGCAAAATATCCACCGCTGGCGTGTGCGCGGCCTCGTAGCCGGTTTATCGATCGCGTCGTCGCCGCACACATCACGAAAATCAGCCTCAAAAGCCTGTTTTTCAGCAGCCTGCTAGGAGGCTACCCGCGAGCAGGTCAGAGCGCCGGTCCCATCCTTGACTATTGAGTGGCCCCGAATATGCCTAAACCCATGAATGGAAGAACGACTGTTCGCCTCGCTCCTTCACTGCTCAGCCAAGCCAAACGAAAGGCGGCCGCGGAAGGCCGAACCTTGGCCTCGCTGATCGAGGAGGGATTGCATCCTGCTTGCCGAACAAAGCAGACTGGAGGCAAAGCGGGTTCTGCCTCGTGTGAGCAAAGCCACCGGCGGACCTATGCCAGGCATTGACCTCGACAGCTTCTCCGCATTGGAGGAACTCGACGATCTTGAATACGTCGAGCGTATGAAGCATTTTTAAATGATCCTGCCGGGCTTCGATATTGTGGCCGGCGCTTTCATTGCGGCTGCGGGCCGGACGCATGAACTGGCTTAGCCGCTCAAGTCACGCACATCAGCATCCACTAATTCGCGTCTGCGCCCGATTTCTTCCTTTAGTCTTTCTGCCGAAAGAGTCTTTTTGTCTGCATCGGTCGCTCTCTGAACGGCGAAATTCGCGGCGCGGACCACTTTGGCCTCAACCAGCACCTCGGCCGACAGTTTGTCGTGCCGGTGCATCCAATCGGCGACCTCGACCCAGTCCCATAACGGGCTCTCGGTCGTGACGCGTGCGACCGGCGCAGGAAAAGCTTGGCCCCGTTCCCCCTTGGCGTAAAGGGAAATGGCAGCTTTCGACAGTTGGGTGCGTTCCGCAATATCCGTAAGCGACACCAGATAATCCGGTTCGACGTGCACCGGTTTCGCACCGGCCCGCAGAACATCGAGCAGTGCAGAACGCACCGCATCGGAAAATGTGCCGGCGTTTCGAGCAAATTCCAGAATGATCGCGCCTTTCTGGAAGGAAATAGTTGCGTCGTCGCAACCGGCGGCAAAGAAGCGGTCTTCGAAATCGTCCGCCTCTGGATCCAGGCCGGCGGCAACGACAGTGAACTCAAACGTCCGCATCGCTTGCTCCATGTGCACAACGATCGACTGCGCGGATGATGGACTTCGCGTGTCCTTCAGGATTTCTCGGGGTTGACCAGATCGAGATCTGGCACCCCTCCCGGGATTTCAAAGGGCACAGAACACGCCCCCATCCATGGCCTTTTCCTTTGATGAAGCGCCATCCTTTCGCTTCCGCATATTGGACGGCCTCTTCGATCTCCTTGCTGGGGTGGCGCGATCTCGAGACCATCTTGCCACCCGACGCCCGGCTTGTAAACAGTTGTCAACATTAGAACAAAGCAAGAACATAATGGGAAGTACGGGCTCTTTGTCAACACCTTGTGGTGCCCGCCTTGCTGCTTTCCCTACCTATGCCGCGCCCGCAGCAGCAGCGGCTGCACGAACCACAGCCCGGCGAACAGCGCCGCCGTCACGCAGGCGCCGAGAATGCCGAGCGCCGCCGACCCCGTTACCCGCACCAGCGCGACGAACAGCTCGAGGCTGATGCCGAGGCCGAGCGGCACCGCGGCGGCGACGATGAAGCGGGTGCCGATGGTGTGGAAGCGCTCGCTGTCTTCCCCGCCGAAGGTGATGCGATGGACCGCGGCCGGCGTCATCAGCAGGATCACCGCCAAGGCGACGAGCGCGAGGGCGGCGACGTGCACCGCATGCGCGCTTTGCGGCAGCTGATCGAACGCCTTCGTCAGCAAGATCGCGAATTGGAACCCGAGGATCGCCTGCGCGCCCGGCAGCATGACGCGCGATTCCGTGAGCATCTGCTCGATGCGGGTGTGCAGCGGGGTTTTGCCTTCCTCTTCGTCGCCGCTCATGTTCTTCTCCGGTTGTTTGATCATGCGCGCGATGCCGAACCAGAAGAAAAGCGCCACCACGGCGAACGCCGCTCCGGCGGCGGCCGCGAGCGGCGCGCCGGCATGGCGCTCGAGCACGATGTAAAACGTAATCCCGAGGCTCGGGGCGAATGGAATGAGCGCGAGCGCGGCGAACACGGTCGTGGCGCGATGCAGACGCTGGGTGTCCTGCCCGTGCTCTACGAGTCGATGCTGCATCGACGGCGCGATCAGAAGGCCGACCGTCGTCGCCATGAGAAAATAACCTAGCGCATTGAGGTTCCTCCCGGGCGCCGATACTTGCTCGAACGCGTCCTGGAACATGCCGTTGAGCTGAAAGCCGAAGAGAATCTGGCTGCCCAGGATCAGAAGGCGCGTTTCATCGAGCGCCGTCTTGACCTTGTCCTTGAGCGCCATGCGCGGGTAACGCGGTAACGGGCAGCCGGTTCCCGGAACGAAACCCTGCAAATCGACGTTGAGCAAACAACATAAGGAGGCGGCAATGGCACCGCGCGCTTTCTGGAAGGGTTATCTGCGGCTCTCGCTGGTGACCTGCCCGATCGAGCTTTATCCCGCGACCTCGCAGGCGGAAAAGACCCACTTCCACCAGATCAACCGCAAGACCGGCAACCGGCTGCGCCAGCAGATGGTCGACGAGGAAACCGGCAAGGTCGTGGATAGGGAAGACAAGGCGCGCGGCTATGAGCTCTCCAAAGGCCGCTACGTCGAAATCGAGGAGGACGAGCTGGAGGCGGTGCAGGTCGAGAGCACGCACACGATCGACATCGACAGCTTCGTGCCGGCCGAGGAAATCGACGCGCGCTACCGCGACCGCCCTTATTACGTCGTGCCCAACGGCAAGGTCGGTGCCGACGCCTTCGCGGTCATCCGCGATGCCATGAAGGACAAGCACCGGGTCGGTCTGGCACGGATCGTGATCGCGCATCGCGAACACATGGTCGCGCTTGAACCACTCGGGAAGGGAATCCTCGCGACCACCTTGCGCTACGACTATGAGATGCGCGACGAGCACCAGTTCTTCAAGGACATCGCCACGCCGAAAGTCTCGAAGGACATGCTGCAGCTCGCCGGGCATATCCTCGACACCAAGGCGGCGCATTTCGATGCGGGCAAATTCAAGGATCAATACGAGATCGCGCTGCGCAAGCTCGTGGAACGCAAGGCCGCCGGCCAGAAGATCGAGCCGGCCGCGCCGTCCGCCCGGCCCGACAACGTCATCAATCTGATGGATGCGCTGCGCCAAAGCCTGGGTGGCAAATCGGGTGGGGGTGCGATGCATTCGCGCGGCCGTGCATCGGCGCGTCACGCCACCCGCCACGCGACGCGTTCCCGCAAACGCAAGGTGGCCTAACCATGAACGTCTCTGACGAACGCACCCGCTCGCTGTGGATGGATGTGACCGTCGCCGCGGCCCCCCGCGTCGACCGCAACGAAACCGCCGACGTGGCCGTGGTCGGCTCCGGCATCGCCGGTCTCTCGGTGGCCTATGAGCTGGCGCAGCGGGGCGCCGCCGTCGTGGTGCTCGACCGCGCCGACATCGGCACCGGCATGACCGCGCGCACCACCGCGCATCTCGCCTCCGCTTTCGACGACGGCTACGCGGAACTGATGAAATCGCACGGTCGCGACGTCGCCCGCCTTGTCTATCGCAGCCAGGCGGCGGCGATCGACCGCATCGAGACGATCCAGGCGGCGGAGGGGATCGGGTGCGACTTCGCCCGCCTCGACGGTTATCTCGTGCTCGCCTCCGGCACGCCGGCAAGCGCGCTCGATGCGGAACTCGCCGCCGCGACCGACGCCGGCGTTCCCGTCACCGACGAGCGCGAGCAGACGCCGATCCATGCGAAGAGTTTGGTGCGCTCGCTGCGCTTCGCCAATCAGGCGCGCGTTCATCCGCTCAAATATCTGTCCGGTCTCGCCGGACCGATCGTACGCCAGGGCGGCCGGCTTTATGCCCACTCGCCGGTCGAGAATATCGAGGAGACCAAAGACGGCGTGATGCTCACCACCTCCGGCGGACACGAAGTGCGCGCCGGCCACGCGGTGCTCGCCACCAATTCCCCGATCGTCAACCGTCTCGCGGTGCATGCCAAGCAGGCGCCCTACCGCACCTATGCGATTGCCGCGCCGCTCGGGCGCGGTCGCCTGCCCGACGCGCTCTATTGGGATACGCACGATCCCTATCACTACGTGCGCCTGCAGCCCGGTCCCGAGGAACAGGACTTGGTCATCGTCGGCGGCGAGGATCACAAGTCGGGGGCAGCCGACGACGGCGAGCGCCGCTTCGGCGCGCTGGAGCGATGGATCCGCGATCGCCTGCCGAAATTGGGCAAGCTCACCCATCGCTGGTCCGGCCAAGTGATGGAGCCGATCGACGGCATTGGCTTTATCGGACGCAATCCCGGCCAGTCGCGCGTGTTCGTCGCCACCGGCGATTCCGGCCAGGGCATCACCGGCGGCGCGCTCGCCGGCCTCATCCTCGCCGACTTGATTACCGGCAGGGAGAATCCGTGGGCGGACATCTATGACCCTGCGCGCAAACCGCTGCGCAAGCTCGGCGAGTTCGTGAGCGAGAACACCACGGCTTTACGCAGCTTCGCGCAATATTTGCTGCCTGGCGAAATCTCATCGCTCGGCAGCCTCAAACCTGGCGAAGGCGGCATCCTGCGCAGCGGCCTGCGCAAGGTGGCGGCCTGCCGCGACGCCTCGGGTCAGCTGCATCTGAGCTCGGCCGCGTGTCCGCACGCGGGCTGCGTCGTCGTGTGGAACTCGCTCGAGCAATGCTGGGACTGTCCCTGCCACGGCTCGCAATTCGCCCCCGACGGCAGTGTGCTCAACGGGCCTTCGTTCGGTCCGCTGGCGCCCGCCGAGGGCGTGTCGCAGGACGCGGCGGAATAGCGGCGCGGCACGTCCGCGCCAACTTCTTTCGCCGATAATTTGTTTTAGATGATCCGGCATTCGGTCTAAACGAGCGCTCATCGGGCTGCGCCGCCAAGCGCGCGCCGCACTCTTCGCTCAATCTGCCGGATGCGCGGGAGTGTGAGGAAAAATTGCAGAATTGTCAAGCAACTAAATTTGTCGATAGTCGCGGCTCCTTCAACACCCGGAGCCAGGCGCATGACGCTTGCATGCGGCATCGATTTCGGCACGTCGAACTCCGCCGTCGGCGTCTGCGACGCAGCAGGGCCGCGTCTGTTGCCGATCCAGCGTGGCGCAGCGTCGGTGCCCACCGCCCTGTTCTTCAGCTTCGATGATGATTCGACGGCGTTCGGCCACGACGCTCTCGACCGTTATTTCGCGCGCGAGCCGGGTCGCTATTTGCGCGCAATAAAGAGCCTGCTCGGCAGTGAGCTGTTTGATCAGACAACGCGGGTCAAACTGAAGCAATACGCCTTCGGCGAAATCATCGCGGCGTTTCTCCGGTTCTTGCGTACTGCCGCCGGTGAGAGACTCGGTGCGCCGCCGCGAAGCGTGGTGATCGGCCGGCCGGCGTTCTTTGTCGACGACGATCCCACGGCGGATGCCGCGGCGGAGCGCCAACTCGAGGCTGCGGCCCGGACCGCCGGCTTCGAGCGGATCGCCTTCCAGTTCGAGCCGATCGCCGCCGCGCTCGATTATGAGCAGCGCGTCAACGCCGAGGAGATCGCGCTGGTAGCCGACATCGGCGGCGGCACCTCGGATTTTTCGCTGGTGCGGGTCTCCCCCGAGCGTGCGCGATCGAGCGACCGGCGCGGAGACATTCTCGGATTCACCGGCGTGCACATCGGCGGCACGGATTTCGACCGGCAGCTGGCATTGGCGACGGTGATGCCGGCGCTTGGCCTGCGCAGCCCTCTTCGCCGTCGCGGGCTCGATGCGCCCTCGTGGTATTTTTTCGACCTCGCCACCTGGCACCGGATTGGCTTTCTCTACGACCCGAAAGTGCTGACGCAGGTCCGTGGGGTTTTGCGCGATTCCGCTGAGCCCGAAAAAATCGAACGCCTGTTGCGCGTGCTCGAGCAGGGCAAGGGCCACGCGCTGTTGGCGGGCGTTGAAGCTGCCAAGATCGAGCTGTCGAGCGCCGATCTCGCCACGCTCCGTTTGGATGGCAGCGTCGCCGACATAACGCTCGACATCACCCGGGCACAGCTCGAGACGGCTGTCGCGGAGAGCCTGCAGCGCATACGCGCTCGCATCAATGAGGTGCTGCGCATCGCCGGTTTGACGCCGGACGCGGTATCGGCCGTGTTTCTTACCGGCGGCGCGACCCGGATGCCTTCCGTGCGCGAGTCGATCGCGGCCGCGGTACCCACCGCCCGCCTCATTGCCGGCGATGCGTTCGGCAGCGTCGCCGCGGGCCTGGCGCTCGATGCCGCCAAGCGATTTGCGCAGCGGTGAGAGGAGTTTTGGTACATGATCCCCCGCTTTCGCGGGGGCAGGCTTTTCGGCCTGCCTTCGCCGGGTCATGCACGAGGAGAATGCCATGGGTAGGGGTCTGCTGGTTGCCGCGTTCGATTTCTCGAACGCGCATGCCGACGAGTTCAACGATTGGTACGATTTGGAGCACATTCCCGAGCGCGAGGCGGTCCCGGGGTTCGGCGCGTGTGAACGCTGGCTCGGCGAGGAGCAGCCGGCCCTCTCGGTCGCGACCTACGATCTCGACTCGGTCGACGTGCTGCGCAGCAAACCCTATGCCTCCATCGCTTACGGCAACCTCTCGGTCTGGTCGAAGCGCGTCACCGCGATGTGCAAACGCCTGTTGCGGTTCGAGGGCACGCAGGTCTCCCCCGGCGACGCGGCGGCACCGGAAGGAGCCGGAGGCCTGCTGCTCAACGCGATGAACGTCGCGCCTGAGGCCGAGGACGATTTCAACAAATGGTACGACGAGGAACACCTCCCCGCGCTGGCCGCCGTCCCGGGCACCTTGGCTGCCCGGCGCTACCGCTCGACGCAAGCGAACGGAGGCTCGCATCGCTACGTCGCGATCTATCACCTCAAATCGCCGGAGGTGGCGCAGAGCACGGCGTGGAAGGCGGCCGTCGATACGCCATGGAGCGCGCGGGTGCGCCCGCACTTCCGCGACCGCATCCGCATTCTGACGCGCCGTTACGTTCGCGGCGGTTGAGGCAGGCCCGTCATCCCTCCCTGTCCGGGGGAGGGATTACCGCCGCCACTGCTGCGTCGATCGTCGCGCCGAGCGCAAGCCCGCCGATCACGTCGCTCGGATAGTGCGCGAGCAGCAGCATGCGGCTCGCCGCCAGTCCCGCCAACGCCGGCCACAGCAACGGCCGCAGCGCCGGCGGCGAGAGGGCGTGCAGGTCGCGGGCGAGCGCGCCCAAGTGCAGCGCGTGGCCAGACGGGAACGAATCCCAGGCGTTGCCGGACCGCGGGACCCCGTGCCGCTCGCGGTGCACTACGGTGCGATCGGGGCGCCGCCGCCGCACCAAGCGCTTCATCACATGCGGCAGCGCGCTTGCGATCAGCGCCCCGGCGAGCATGTGGTCGGCGCGGCGCTTGGTCGCCTCCTGGCACCGGGCGGCGCGGCTCGCGGCCCAGAAGGCCGCGGTTGAGGCGAGGATCACTTTTTCGTCCGCCGCCCAGGTCAAAGTTTTCAGCGTGCGCTCGATCGCCGGCGTCACGTGATGCGCGCAGACCCTCGCGACCGCCAGGTCGGCGCGGGTCGGAGGAAGTGAGATAGGCGCCCGGTACGACATTTTCGTTATCCCCCGCGCGCAACGGTTCGCGCGCTCATGATTTCTTCTTCTTGCCGTTGGAATTGTTGCGGTTGGTGAAGCAGGCGTTGCCAAAGCCGGTGCCGATGGTGAGGACGCCCCAGTGGGTGACGTCGGTCATGAATGGCACCTGGCTGAGGCCCTGCACCACCGCGTCGTTATGCATCATCACCGCGGTTTCGTGGCCGCCGATCTCGGGAAAGGCCTCGCGCAGCCGCGCCGGCAGGTTGAAGTCCTTGCGCTCCCAGTTGCCCGGCAGGTTCTGGGCGCCCCGCGCGATAGTGCCGTCCTCGTTGATTTTCCCGGGGCAGCCGACCCCGATGAAGGGCGCCAGCTTAACGTCGTTCTTCTTGGCGTAGCGGATCAGGCTTTCGAGAATCTCGATGAGCCCTTCGAGCGCATCCTCGCGGTTGAGATTCTTCTCCTCGCCGTGACGCCAGCGTCCGAGCCGTTTGACCCGGGCCTTGGAGAAATCGCCGCCGTTCTTGACCCTGAGTTCCACCAGACCGGCACGGATGTTGGTGCCGCCGATGTCGACCGCGAGGATCGCGTCGTAACCGTTGAACAGCCAAGCCGGGACCAGGTGCGTCGCCCCGATCAGCGCCGCTTCGTCGGGGTCGTAATCGATCGGCACCATTTCGAGGTCGCGGTCCTCGGCGTTGACGATCAGGCACGCGCGCGCAATCGCGATTTTGCCCACTCGAGGCGCGCTCATGCCGCCCCCGACGACGATCCTCTGCGCCTCGCGCCAGCATTTCTGCTTCAGGAAGATCCGGATCACCCCTGCGAGCTGCTGCGCGAATTCCTCGATGCTCGCCGCGAGCGCCGCGGCGGCGCCGGGCGGGCCGTCGGCCAGCAGAGCATCAAGCTTCTTGCGGCTGATCACCTCGCTGGCCCCCCGGCCGAATGGATCACCGCGCCGGCCAAGCGGCTTGCGCCATTTGTCGAGCAATTCGGCAAAGCTCGATTTGCTGGCGCGGTCGCCGACGAAGCCCGATGAGTCCTTGAGCTCGAGGTTGTAGGCGTCGAGGCGTAGCGAAGGGAGCTGCAGCGCGCCGTGGCGCAGCAGCGGCGTTATCTCGGTTGTTTCTTCGGCGACGACCTGCATTTCATCGGACTGGGTGTGCATTCGGGTGGGACGCCCGTGAGGTAAACGCTTGCCGTTGCTGGAGGTTCCGGATCGGACGACCGAAGACGGACGACGGAGGACGGAAGAATGGGATGCGTTGCCCTTTCTGTCCTCCGTCCTCGGTCGTCCGTCGTCGGTTCGGAACTTGTCTCGCGCGGGCCGCGTTGAGCCTCGATTTCCCAACCCGGAGGCCCCCAATGTCCAAGAAACCGAAGCAAGCCAAGCAGCTCGACGCCCTGTTCCACGACACGCTCAAGGACATCTACTTTGCCGAGAAGAAGATCCTCGGCGCCCTTTCCAAAATGGCCAAATCGGCGCAGTCGGACGAATTGCGCACCGCCTTCGAGAAGCACGAAGGCGAGACCGAAACCCACGTGGAGCGGCTGGAGCAGGTGTTCGAAATGATCGACGCCAAACCGCAGGGGAAAACCTGCGACGCGATCATCGGCATCATCGAGGAAGGCCAGGAGATCATGAAGGAGTACAAGGGCTCCCCTGCCCTCGACTCCGGCCTGCTCGCCGGCGCCCAGGCGGTCGAGCATTATGAAATTTCGCGCTACGGCACGCTGAAGACCTGGGCCGAGGAACTCGGCCTGCAGGACGCGGTCCAATTGCTCGATGAGACGCTGGAGGAAGAAAAAGCGACCGACGAAGCGCTCACCGAAATCGCCGAGTCTGTGGTCAACCAGCGGGCGCAGGAAGCGGCGGAGTAACCGACGACGGAAGACGGAGGGCGGACGACGGATGAGGCCGGCTTATCCGTCTTCCGTCGTCTGTCGTCAGTCGTCTAATATTAAAACAATCCCACCAGCTCGTAGAACAGAGCCGCCATGAAGGCAGCGGCGGGCAGCGTGACAATCCAGGCGACGACGATGTCGTTGGCGACGCGCCAGCGCACGGCGGAGGCGCGCCGTGCCGCACCGACGCCGATGACCGCGCCGGTGACGATGTGCGTCGTCGAGACCGGAATCCCCAACCACGTCGCCAGGAACAGGGTCACGGCGCCTCCGCTCTCGGCACAGAAGCCCTGCACCGGGGTGAGCCGCGTGATGCGCGTGCCCATGGTGCGCACGATGCGCCAGCCGCCGGTGAAGGTGCCGAGCCCCATTGCCGCCTGGCAGGCGATGACGACCCATAACGGCACGTGAAAAGTCGGCCCCAGCAGCCCTTGTGAAAACAGGAGGACGGCGATGATCCCCATGGTCTTCTGGGCGTCGTTGCCGCCATGGCCGAGCGAGATGAGCGAGGCCGAGACGAACTGCAGCACGCGGAAGCGGCGGTCGACCGCGAACGGCGTCGCGCGGCGAAACAGCCAGGAGACCGCCAGCACCAGCGTCATCGCCAGCACGACGCCGAGCAGGGGCGAGAGCACGATCGCAGCCAGCGTCTTGCCGAGCCCGCCCCAGACGATGACGCCGAAGCCGCTCTTCGCGGTGCCGGCGCCAACGAGGCCGCCGACCAGCGCATGCGAACTGCTCGAGGGAATGCCGTAGAACCAAGTGATGATGTTCCACACGATGGCGCCCATCAGCGCGCCGAACACCACCCGGGCGTCGACGCTCTCGGCCGCCACGATGCCCGTGCCGAGCGTATTGGCGACGTGGAGCCCGAAAAACAGGAAGGCGATGAAGTTGAAGAACGCCGCCCACCCGACGGCGTAGCGCGGGCGGAGCACGCGCGTCGACACCACCGTTGCCACCGAATTGGCGGCGTCGTGGAATCCGTTGAGGAAATCGAACGTGAGCGCGACGACAATCAGCGCAATCAGCAATGGCAGCGCCAGATCCGGCATGTAGATCACACGTGGTCGAGCACGACGCTGCTGATTTGGTCCGCCACGTCATCGAAGCGGTCCACCACCTGCTCGAGGTTGTGATAAACCTCGCTGCCGATCACGAACGCCATCGCGTCGTTCGATCCGTGCAGCTGATAAAGCTCGCGCACGCCGTTGTCGTGGATTTCCTCGGTGCGCCCTTCGAGCTGGCCCAATTCCTCGGAAATGGCGCTTAGACGCGCGACCTGGTCGCTGATCGACGCGAGCAGCGGCATCGCCTCGGCGACCAGCGCCGCCGAGGCAACGATGGCGTCGCCGATCTCGCGCATACGCGGGGTGAAACTGCGTACGTCAAATACCGTGATCACCTTCACGGCGGTCTGCATCTGATCGATCGTGTCGTCCATGGCCGTGATCAGGTCCTTGATGTCGCCGCGGTCGAACGGCGTGATGAAGGTGCGCCGCACCGCAATCATCACTTCGCGCGTGATCTGGTCGGCTTCGCGCTCGCGCGCGATTACGGCCTGGCAGCACTTTGTAACGGCATCGCCACCCTCGAGCATGCGGCGCAGCGCGTCGGCGCCGGCGACGATCGTCTGCGCATGGCGGGCGAAGAGTTCGAAGAAGCGCTCGTCGCGCGGCAGGAGCGCCTGGAACCATCCCATCATTAGATACCTCCGGCTGACCGGCAATCGCGCGGGCAGGAGATTGGTTCCCGGCCGGAACATGATCCCCGAAAAAGCCTGCCCCGCACCAGAAGCAAGGGCCTGCCCCGGCGAAAGCGGGAGTCATGCTCCAAGCAGCGGTTAGCGCGCGATGACGATTCCGAGAAAAGTCGTCACGCTCCAACGCGGCGATTGAACCTCGTTGATTCAGCTCAGCGGGAATCGCCGGTCACCGGCGCCGTGGGAGTCTCGCTGAGGAATCGGTAGAGGATGCCGCCGATAGCCCCGCCAATCAGCGGCGCGACCCAAAACACCCAAAGTTGCGCGAGCGCCCACCCGCCGACGAACAGAGCCGGACCCGTGCTTCGCGCCGGGTTGACCGAGGTGTTGGTGATCGGAATGCCGACGAGGTGGATGAGCGTGAGACCCAGCCCGATGGCGATGGGGGCGAAGCCGACCGGAGCCTTCCCATGGGTCGATCCCATGATGATGAAGAGAAACATCATGGTCAGGACCACCTCGGCCGCGAAGCCGGAACCAAGGCCATAGTGGCCGGGCGAGTGCTCGCCGAAGCCGTTGGCGGCAAAGCCCTTGGCGAGGCTGAAATCCGGCGCTCCGCTCGCGATCCCATAGAGGACCGCCGCAGCCACGATCGCGCCGATGACCTGCGCCACGACATAAGGCACGATGCCTTGGGCGGGGAAGCGCCCGCCGGCCGCGAGGCCGACCGTCACGGCGGGATTGAGGTGGCACCCCGAGATATGGCCGATCGCATAGGCCATAGTCAGGACCGTCAGACCGAAGGCCAGTGCAACGCCAAGCAGGCCGATCCCGACCTGAGGAAAACCCGCGGAAATCACCGCGCTGCCGCAGCCTGCGAAAGTAAGCCAAAAGGTCCCGATCGCCTCGGCGGCGCATTTGCGCATCATGTCCCCATTCATCTGTTGACCCTCCTTGGATCGCGCCTTCAGCGAAGACGCACAGCGGGGATGCGAATCTCGACGGCAACGGAGGTTATTGACGAATCACCTAACCCGCATACAGCCGCCCTGAATTATATCATCTCTTGTGCCTGTTTTCTGCCCGCCCTGCGCCGGGGATAGGCAACGATAAGCCAATCTCGCGGTCGCTCAGAAAGCTGTGCCCATAGCTCGCCCCATCCTCACGGTTATCGTTGGCTCGTAGGCCTGCGCGAGACCGCTCAGCAGCAACAAACAGAGCGCGCAAACGATCTCTCCCCGGACCGACCGATGTATTTTTTACATCATCTGAGTCCCGCAAAAGAACGAGGCCGCCGACCGGGCGGCCTCTCAACTCACTGGGGACCGGGAGCGAACGGGTCAGTGCAGTGGGCTGTTGACGCTGGTGAAGACGCTGTTGAGAGTTGTGCCGAGGCCGTTGACCGCGACAATGATCGCGATCGAAATGCCTGCGGCAATCAGCCGTATTCGATGGCGGTAGCGCCGGATTGGTCTTTCGCAAAACGCGCGAGCAGCTGCATGGAGTGCCCTTTCTGGAGCGTAAGTTGCTCTAGCGTCAGGTTCTTAACTGAGGGTTGAGGTGGGCCTAAAATCCGGGCAAATTCCTGCCAAATTGGGCGTGACTGGTTGAATGCTGCTACCAAACCGAGAGGAAGGAAGATGGTCGAACAAGATCGCTTGGCGGCGACCGTTCAAATGGTCCTCGGCCGCTGGCTCGTGCTTGCAATTGCCGGGACCCTGGCTTTCGGCGCAGTTCAAACGCCTGCATTTGCGGCTGATCTTTCCGTATCCGAGACCGGGGTCCGCGTATTCCCCCGGACCCATTGGCGCGTCGCGAAGAGGGTGGTGCTCCATCGCTGTATCGAAGTGAGCCAACCGCCGCGCGGCTGTCCTTTGCACCATTATTCACGGCTCCCTTGGCCAGGGGTACCGAGGCCTGACGCGCTCGCATACTACCCGGAGCACGGCTGGCATCTTTGCTGGTGGGGCGACTGGTGCTGAGGGTTACGCCCGGTCGCAGCTGGCTTCTCGGGCGCGGCTGAGGTCCCTGCGGTTTTTTTTCGGCAGAGTCGGATGTCCGGCTGAACCGCCGGCGACCGCTTGGCACGATGAGGAAGCCGGTGCCGTATTTCCCACCCGCCCGACCGAGCCCGATCCCTATCTCCCCGGTGCCGTATTTCCCACCCGCCCGACCGAGCCCGATCCCTATCTCCCCCTCGGTGATCGGGCTCTTTTTTTGCGCCTCCGCAGCCGGAACCTGCTCTGACAGCCGGTCAGGTAAGGCCCGGTGCTGCGCTGGATCGAAGGCGCCCTCCGCAACCCGCCGCGCCAAACCTGGGCGACGCCAGCCACCTGCGGAAGCAACGAAATAAGTTAATCGCGACAGACCTGCTCGAGCCGCCCGCTCTCGTGGTCGCGGATGAGCGAGCTGAGCGAGGGTTCATCGAGCTTGTGCAACACCTCGCTTAGCTTTTCTTTGTCATCGCATCCTTTGGCGAAGTGGGCGCCGTAGGTTTTGCGCAACGTGCGGACAAGCGTGTTGCCATGTTTTTTGCTGATTTCGCCGTTCTTGTCGCGATGGCGGGTCAACGTAGCCGAGTCGGGCATGGGGCGGCTTCCTTCTGTGTGGTAGTCCGTCAACGGACATAAACAGCCGGTTGTTCCCGACGCTGTCGCCTGGCGGTAAGAGCGCAAATGTACGGACCGGCTGCGCAACGCTGCCGCCGCTCCGTGACGTGGTGGTAGCCCGGATAGTACGGGTAGCCCGGCTCCCGCGTGAAGCGCTCGTCCTTGTAGATTGGGCTCGCGGTATGCTGCGACCGGAACTGCGATGGGTCGCCGCCGCCCGCGCCTCCTCCGTCTTGGTAACGACATAACTGTCGTGCCAACGCGAAGGGCAGAGGAATCACGAAGTCGGAAACGTCGTAAGCCCAATCATTCTGCAAAGAGATCGGGCCGCTCGATGCGAGCGGCCCAACTGTCTTCCGGCTCGGCCTACTGATTGACGAACCGAGTGGCTGAACCCACCGATCAGTACTTCGCAACGACCGGGCCACCAAACTTATAATTCAGGCCGACCCGAATGGTGTTGTCGCGCAGCCTGACATTCGTGTCGAAACCGGTGCCGGCAAGGAAGGTATAGGAGCCCCAGTCGAGATACTGGTACTCGATCTTGGCCGTCCAGTTTTGTGACAGCATCTTTTCGATGCCACCGCCGATCACCCAGCCGACCCGAGTGACGTTTTGCGAAGCCCCCGTGCTGACCGTCACCGGGAAGCCCGGAAACGTCTGCCCGATGGCGTTGGTGATGGTCCCAGTGGCGGTGGTGGACGTCGCAAACTCCATCTCACCGAATGCCACACCGCCGGTACCGTAGATCAGCCAGGTTTGATCGGCCACGTAACCGAACCGACCGCGCAGCGTGGCGAACCAGGGCAACTTCCAATCATTGGTCGTCGCCGCGGTAACCGTCGCCGTGCAGGGCGGATGGGCATCGCAAATGCCCACTCCTATTCCGGACGGGATGGACACGGAGGCATTGCCGGGGTCGCTTGCCTTTTCCCCGCTCCACTCGAAATCGCCTTCGATGCCGACCAGCCAGTGCGGGTTGAACTGCCAATTGTATCCGGCCTGCCCGCCAGCGAAGGGGCCGTTCACGTTGGGACTTGCCGTGTTGCTGAAGGCGGTCGGCGATCCCGGAAACGTGAAATTCCCCCCGACGGTGGTGCTGTCCCAATCGGCCCAGCTGTAGCCGATGTTTCCGCCGACGTAGAACCCGGTCCAGTCGTAGACCGCGGGCGCCATGACCGGGGCCTTATAGACCGGGGCCTTCACTGGCAGGTCGGCCGCGAGCGCCGGACCGGCCAGGACGAGCGCGACAACCGCCGCGCTTCCCACCAGAAGCTTGTTCATGCCTTACCCCCATCCGCCAACTTTGAGCCGGTCGAAGCGTGCCGCCAACCAGTGAACGCGTCTTGGACTGTAAGCTACTCAACTCAGATTTTTTCGAAGTGTGACCAATCTGCAACATGATCGAACCGCGAACCCGCAGCGCAATGCTCCGGGTCGCGGCTTCATCAGTACGGGTGGCTTGCCCCCCTGCCGTAAGCGCAGCCCCTCGCCTACTTACCGCGTCATGCTCCGATCGGGCTCGATCACCTTTATCAGATCGGTTTCGACGAAGGGCTTGCGTAACAGCGGATGTCCGTGACCGTCGCCTTCGCGGCCGGACAAAAAGACAATCTTGAGGTCCGCGCGCACCCGCTTGGCACGGTGGGCAAGCTCATAGCCGCTTATCTCGGGCATGTTGATGTCCGTGATTATTATTTCGATCGCGGAATTCTCACGCAGCTTTTGCAAAGCTTCGCGCGCGCCGGTCGAAAGCACGACCTGATACCCGAGATCTTCAAGCATTGTCGCAGTCAGGTCGAGGACCAAGGGTTCGTCATCGACGACGAGAACGGTTCGCACGCGCAGCCTCCCGAAGCCTTCTTCTGAAGGGAACGCGCGGCGCTCGCCTATGTTTCATTGCCGACCTAGTAGACCGCTTGTTCGGTTGGCGGTATTATGCAACGGCCCGGGTGTCCAGCGCCGCAATAGGAAGCAAATAAGATTAGACATGGGAGAGCGCTTCTCGCGCATTCGTTGGCCGCCGATTTGATCGCCGTTGTGGCGGATATGTAACAGCGCGATACGGGATCGCGTGTTATCCAACGCGACGGCAATGGGCGCCATCGTGACCTCGGCGGGTTTGCTGCCGCCCCATCGCTGCAAGGGCCGCTTTCCGGAGCGGCCCTTTTCGTTGTGCATTTGTACCGAGGCTGCTGTTCCCAATGCCTGCGAAACGCTCCCAAACAACCTCGCGCGGACGCTGCATCGATCGAGTCTTGGCGAGGCCGCACCGGTGAAGGGCACGCTGCTTCTCTATCGACCGGGTAAGCGGGAGCCCGAGGTCAGCGATTTTGCGCTGGAGCCCTCGCGCGAGGAGGTCGAACGCGCCATCGGCGGTCGGTTCGACATGATCGCCGGGTTTCTTTCCATCGAGCATTGCGGCATCGTTCGCCGATGCGTGGCCGTCGCGGACGGCGATGCCCGAGCAAAAAACGCGCCGCTCAACGTCACCGCCACGCTGTTGTGGGACGCTGCGCTGCGGAGAGACTTCGGAATAACGCTGGTGCGCGCCGATGGCCCGCGAGCCGACGCGTTGTTCGGAAGCATCGCGGTGCTCTTTCTGCACAACGAAGCGGAAATCGCAAATCAGAAGCCGGAGATCGGAAGCCGCAGATCACGACTTTTCTGATCACTGATCACTGATCACTGATTACTGATCACTGATTACTGATTACTGATTACTGATCACTGATTACTGATCATTGGCTTACGCAGCCGCACGACGTTGGTCACCGCCGGCTGTTTCGATTCCGCAATCATGCGTGCGGCGGCACGGCTCAGCTCGGCGAGTTGGAACGGCTTGCGCATCACCGTGAACTCCGGCGCCGCCTCGGCGGCCGCCTGGCTGTACCCGGTGACGAGCAGCACCGGCAGGCCGGGATGACGCTCGCGCAGCGCGCGCGCGAGCGCGATACCGTCCATGGCGCCGGGCATGACGATGTCGCTCATCACGAGGTCGAAGGCGTGCCGTTCGATGGCCGCCAGCGCGCCATCGGCGTCGCGTGCCTTGTGCACCTCATAGCCGAGCTGCTCGAGCATGCCGGCGCTCACGTCCGCCACGTCGGGATTGTCGTCCACCACCAGCACCGCTCCGCCGCGCGCGCTCTCGACCGTCCGCTCGCCCGCGGCGGCCGCCTCGGCGCGGTCCCGCGGCAAATAGAGCGTGACCGTCGTCCCCTTCCCCAGCGTGCTCTCGATCGCGACCGTGCCGCCGGATTGGTGCGCGAAGCCGTGCACCTGGGACAGCCCGAGTCCGCTGCCCTTGCCCACCTGTTTGGTGGTGAAGAACGGATCGAACACCTTGGGCAGCACGTCGGGGGCGATGCCGCTGCCCGTATCGGTCACGCGCAGCGCCACGAACTCGCCCTCGATCTCGGCGTTGGTATCGCCGCGGGCGAGCGTGACGTTCTCGGCAGAAAGCGCGATTACGCCGCCGCTTGGCATGGCATCGCGCGAATTGAGCACCAGGTTGACGAGCGAGAGTTCGAGTTCGCTCGGATCGACCTTTACCGGCCACACCTCCGGGCCGATCGTCGTCGCCAGCTGCGCCGAGGAGCCGATCGAGCTTGCCAGCACGGCGCGGAACGCCTCGATCCGCTCGTTTACCCGGATCACCATCGGATTGACGGTCTGGCGCCGGGCGAAACTCAGGAGCTGGCGCGTGAGCGCCTCGCCGCGATGGGCGGCGAGTTCGATCGCCTCGGCCGCACGCGCGGCCTTGGCATCGCCGGCGACCGCATTCTTGAGCGTGCGGATGTGCCCGCTCACCACCATCAGCAAATTGTTGAAATCGTGCGCGACCCCGCCGGTGAGCTGCCCGAGTGCGTCCATTTTCTGGGCGTGGGCACGCTGCGCCTGCGCTTCCTGCAGCGCCAGCTGCGCGTTGCGCCGCTCGGTGACGTCGCGGGTGATTTTGGCAAAACCGACGAGCTTGCCCTGTTCGTCGCGGATCGGATCGACCACCACGTTGGCCCAGAACAGATTGCCGTCCTTGCGCACGCGCCAACCTTCCGACTCGAAACGCCCCTCGCGCACCGCGGTCTCAAGGGCGCGCGCGGGAATCCCGGCGGCGCGGTCACGCTCGGTGTAGAAACGGGAGAAGTGCTGGCCGATGATTTCTTCCGCGGGGTAACCCTTGATCCGCTCAGCGCCTGCGTTCCAGCTGGTGACGATGCCGTTCGGATCGAGCATATAGAGTCCGTAGTCGGTCACGCCTTCGACCAGCAGGCGGAACTGACGCTCGCTCTCGCGCAGGGCTTCCATCGCCGCGCGACGCTCGGTGATGTCACGCGTCACCTTGGCGAAGCCTTGCAGCTCGCCGGCCTCGTTGCCGATCGCGTCCACCACCACCGAGGCCCAGAAGCGGCTGCCGTCCTTGCGGACGCGCCAGCCCTCGGACTCGTAGCGCCCCTCGCGCGCGGCGGTGGCGAGTACGATCGCCGGCAGCCCCGCGGCGCGATCCTCCTTGGTGTAGAAGCGGGAGAAGTGCTGGCCGAGAATTTCGTCGGCGGCGTAGCCCTTGAGCCGCTCCGCGCCGGGGTTCCAATTGATCACCACGCCGCTCGGATCGAGCATGTAGATGGCGTAGTCGATAACGCCTTCGACCAGCAGCCGGAAGCGGCGCTCGCTCTCGATCAGCGCATTCTGCGCCGCGACCCGCTCGGTGAAATCACGCGTAATTTTGGCAAAGCCGATCGTGGCGCCGTTCTCGTCGCGCAGCGGCTGGGCAATGGCATTGGCCCAGAAGCGGCTACCGTCCTTGCGGATGCGCCAGCCTTCCGACTCGTGCCGGCCGACCGCGCGGGCATCGGCGAGGATTTCGTAGGGAACGCCCGCCGCCTGATCTTCGGCGGTGAAGAAACGCGAAAAATGCTGGCCGATGATTTCGCCCGGCTTGTAGCCTTTGATGCGCTCGGCGCCGGCGTTCCAGGTGGTGATGAACCCGTCGGGGTCGAGCATATAGATCGCGTAGTCGGCAAGGGCATCGACGAGCAACTCGAAACGCTGTCTGTCGGATAGTTGACTGACCGAAGTGATGCTCAAAAGATTTCCCCAGCGAAATGTTGCCGCTTTACCGCGCGCACCGGCCAGTATAACGTGCTTGATGTTGGAAAGCGCAACAATAGTCCGGGTGCCGATCGACCGATGCGGACTGCTCTGGCCTTCCCTAAATACCACCCGTTTCACTTGGCCGCCGGGGATGATCCCGACGAGGTCTCGCGCGAGCCGGTGCGGCTCGACCGCCTTACGTCCGGCCGCGAGGATCTGCCCTACAAGGTGGAGCTCTGGGACGAGGCCAAACACAGCGTCGAGCAGGTGCTGGCGGTCACGGCGAGCGGCAGCATCGGCTATGCCGCCTTCTATGCGGCGACCCGCGAGTATCCGAACCGCTACATCACGCTGCGGCACAAGAACAGCATCGTCAGCCGGTGGAACGCGGCAGGTCACTGAGTAGCTCTGTGCCGGTATTCTCGGGGGGCTGCATGCAGGACAAAACCGAGACGCGTGGGCGCACCGGCTCGCCGCCGTCGGAAGAGCTTCCCTATAGAATCGACTTGTGGCGTGCGGACGGCGAGAACGGCGTCGAGCGGGTTCTCGCGCGCGCGGCCTCCGTGCAACTTGCCCGCGCGATCTTCAAGGCGGCGCAAGGCGAGCACCCGCAGCGGCGCATCACCTTGTGCCGCGGCAACCGCATCGTCTCTGATTCAGCTGAGTGATTCCTCAAACCGCGCCGCGCGGTGATCCCGCGCAGCGAATGCGGTGCCCGTTACGGCGCCCTCTCCCCTTGCGGGAGAGGGCTGCTCGGCATGTTCAACAAACTCGATTGGGTGAGGGGTGCAGGCTCGAACCCCTCACCCTCCTTTCTTTTTGAACCAGTGAGATGCCGTCTCCCGCAAGGGGAGAGGGCGCAAATACAAGCACCGCACGCGCGGCTCTCGGCGCAAAACTAAGGCGACGCTGTTACAGAGCAAGACTTTCCAGATCAAAAGCGTCCGGCCAACACATGGAACTTTGGTCCTCACCCCGCGTTTTCTTGCCGACACACCGGCAGGAGGACAAACATGGGCCGCGGTTTACTGTTATGGCTGATCGGAATTCCGATTCCGATCATTCTGATCATCTGGCTGCTGGGCGGGCTGCACGGCTGATGAAGCCGGCGCGACAAGACGCAATGGCCGAGATCGAAAAACGCCGCCCCGGACGCAATCCGGGGCGGCGCGCCGTTCGGGCCGAGGTGTTGCCGCCGGCAGCGCTGAGAAAACGCCCGCGGACGCGTGTGGAGGGTTGGGACGAGCGCTTCGTCATCGGGCTTGCTTTTGTGCTGGCGGCGATCGTCGCCGCGGCCGCGATTTATCAAACCATCGGATGGGTGCTCAGCTAAAGGAGCGTGCCGTGCTTTTGTTCGCTGCGCGGCGGCGCGCCTGCGCGATCGTGATCGCCGTGCTCGTGGGAATCGGCGCCAGCCTTCCCGCCGAAGCGCGCCGGCATGGGCACGAAGAGCGTGCGCAACCGCTGACGGCCGAGACCGTCAACGCGGCGCGCTACGAGGGACCGGTGTCGGAACGAGGGCCGAGCGCGGTTGTCCTCAAAGCCGCGGTGCTGCTCGATCGCTTGAGTTTCTCGCCCGGAGCGATCGACGCCAAGGCCGGCGAGAATTTCAGCAAGGCGCTCGCCGCCTTCCAGCAGGCGCAGGGACTGCAGCCGACCGGCAAGCTCGATCCCGACACTTGGCAGCGGCTCGCCGGCAACGCCGACGTGCCGGCGTTGGTCGATTACGAAATCTCCGACGACGATGTGAAGGGCCCGTTCACGCCGCGCATCCCGCAAAAGATGGAGGAGATGAGCCGGCTTGATCAGCTCGGTTACTCCGGGCCGGTCGAACTTTTGGCCGAGAAATTCCACGTGGCGGAAAGCCTCTTGCGCGAACTCAATCGCGGGCGCCCGCTCGACCGCGCCGGCAGCACGATCGTCGTTCCCAATGTGCGCGATGCGCGGGCGGATGACGCCGTCGCGCGTGTCGAAGTAGATAAGGCACTCAAGGCGGTACGCGCGTTCGGGGCCGATGGACGCCTCGTCGCCTTCTATCCCGCCACGATCGGCAGCAAGGAGAAGCCGGCCCCCAGCGGTACCTTCCGAATCCGCAACGTGACCCGGCATCCGATCTATTACTACGATCCGAAATTTCACTTCAAAGGCGTCAAGACAGACCGCCCGTTCACCATAAGGCCGGGGCCGAATAATCCGGTCGGAGTCGTGTGGATCGACTTGTCGAAGCCGAGCTACGGCATCCACGGCACGCCCGATCCGACGAAGATCGGCAAGACCCAATCGCACGGCTGCATCCGCCTGACCAATTGGGACGCCCTCGACCTGGCCGGTCGCGTGCGCAAGGGCGTCGAGGTCGCGTTCCTCGACAGATGACAGATGACAGATGACAGATGACAGATGTCAGATGTCAGACGAACGTTTCGCTTAATAAATCGGACCTCTGGCCTCTGATCTCTGACATCCGATATCTGTCATCTGGTTCAGGAACCATCTTCCCGCACGCCGTGTTGGCTTCACGTAGCGGCCCGGTGTGCCCCCCATCCCGCCTAGACGCTGGGCCGCGCGGGCCCCGCTCTCCTCGGAGAGCGGGGTTCCGGGTTACCGCGCGGCAAGACACGCCCGCGGTATTTCCTTCCGCTATAGGTCGCACAAAGGCACAGGAACAACGGCTTTGCCGTTGCGTTGAGGCCATGAGCAAGAGGGGCCAACCAGCGGGAGACAACCAATGAAGAAAGCGTTGTTGGCCACGACTGCAGCCGTGGCCCTTGCAGCAGGTATGAGCATTGCCGCCGCCCAGGGTACAGGCGGTACGTCCGGCGCGACCGGCGCCGGCGGCGGCTCAACCACCGGTCAGACACAGACCCAGACGCAGAAACAGAGCGGCGCCGAGCAGGGCAAGAGCGGCTCCGACAAGACGGGCCAGCGCGGCGAAGAAAAAGGCCAGCGGACCGGTCAGAAGGCCGGCGAAAACAACGAGCGGATGGGCCAGAAATCCGGCGAGAAGAACGAGCGAACCGGGCAGAAGGCGGGCGAGAAAAACGAGCGTACTGGCCAGAAGGCCGGCGAGAAGAACGAGCGTACCGGCCAGAAGGCGGGCGAGAAAAACGAGCGCATGGGCCAGCAGCCCGGGGAGAAGAACGAACGCACCGGCCAGAAGGCGGGTGAGAAAAACGAGCGCATGGGCCAGCAGCCCGGCCAGACCAACCAGCGGACCGGCGCGACGACCGAGCGCGGCGGCTCAGACCGTCTCTCGCAGGCGAGGTCGGTGCAACTGTCGTCCGAGCAGCGCGATCACATCAAGAGTGTGGTGACGACAAACCGCACCGCGCGCGTCGATCACGTCGACTTTGACGTCAAGGTCGGCACGCGCGTTCCGCGCAGCGTGCACATCGTGGCCCTGCCCGAGGAGATCATTCGCATCGTGCCGCAATACCGCGGCTTCGATTACGTGCTGGTGCGCAACGAGATCCTGATCATCGATCCCGACACCTACGAGATCGTGGCGGTTCTGCCGGCGTAACGACAGCACACGACGAACCATCGACGGCGGAGGACGCCACGTCCTCCGCCGTTTTTTTATGCCGTCAACGGTCCAGCAGCCGTGCAATCAGCGGGCCGAGTGCGCTCGCCACATACTCGGAGCCTGCGTTATTGAGGTGATTCTCATCCCGATACATGACCGTGCCGTTGAGCGCGACGTAACATTTCGACGGGTCACACAATAAGTTCGGCACGTCAAAGACGATGACTTGCGGAAACTCGGCTGCGACCTCCTTGATGATTCTGTTGTACGTTCTGCGCCAGGAATTATCCTCCAGGGAGGAGCGAGGTATGGAGCAGTTGGTATCGATTCGCGAAAGCAGCCGCATCGGCCTGATCTGACATCGTTTCGGATCGAAACCGATCGGTGGATTGTCGATGATCAGTGCGACCTTTTTGCGTCTCTCGAGCAGATAAGCCACCGTCCTTTTCATCCCATTCCTGATAATGTCTTCTTTGTCTTTATTGGCGGGATCTCTAAGATCCGTAATCGCTTCGTACGAACACTCGGGTTGGTTGGCCAACACCACGGCCTTGACCGAGTCGTCCCGTGCGGCGTCTTCGATTGCCGTGTTGATAAGCTTGTAGCTGTCGAACCGCACGGGCAGCGGGGTGCCGGCGGAAACGTCCAGGAAAGGCGCGGCGCAGCTGGCGGGGAACACTTCGACCGTCGCCTTTCCGGCGAAATATTCACTCAGCCCAACGTATAGCTGCCCCGCGTGCGAGTCTCCGATCAGCGTTACCGTCGGTCGGCCGTCCTCATTAGAAATCATGCACGAACTGTCGTTGTGAACCGTCCACTGGGGATATCGCCGTTTGCAAATGGATGTCGCCCGATCAAGGGCGGCGTTCGTCTCCGATAAACGTTGCAAACTGACGGGATCGAAGAGTCTTCCGCCGAAACCCTGTTCGACAGCGACCGCATAGCCCGCCGCTCCTATCGCCGCCATCACGAGCAGCAGCGCGACGGCCTTTGCATTGCGCCGTTCTTTTCCGTAGCGGATCGGCCGTTCGATGAAACGATTGCTCAGATAAGACAATATGAAACAGGCGAAAAGACAGCCTATCCGGACCGAAAGCGCCGGCGTCTTCGATTCCATGATCCGCGCGAAAGACAACAGAGGCCAGTGCCACAGGTACAATGCATAGCTGATGATCCCCACGCCGCGCATGACGTTGTTGGACAGAACGACGCGATTAAACCATGCTGCTTCGCCGACGCCGATAAGCAGCACGGTGCCGAATACGGGAAGAGCTGCGCGCCATCCGGGATAGACCATCCCGGCGTCAAGCATGAACATCGACAGCAGAATGATCGCACCGCCCGATAAAGACAAAAACGACGCGACGGGTAATCTGAAAACGAAGTTTCTGCCGGTGAAATCGCAGTAGGCCAAGGCTGCGCCCGCCATCAGCTCCCATGCCCTCGTCTGGGGAGCGAGAAACGCGTTTGGTAAATCATGGTACGACTCGTACAGATTGGCTGAAAACGACACGATGAGAACCAACAGGATCACAGCCACGGAACCATACGTGCGCCTCCATGAGGCCCAGATGAGCACCGGAAAGACGATGTAAAACTGCTCCTCGATGGCAAGCGACCACAAATGCATCAAAGGCTTGAGTTCGGTCGCGATATCGAAATATCCAGTCTCATGCAGCAAGTTGAAATTTTGCAGGAAAGCGGCGCTCGCAGCGATATGTCTGCCCAGCTGTTCGTATTCATCCGGCAACAGGACGAACCAGCCGAACGCGAGGGAAAAAATCAAAACGCACGCCAGCGGCGGGAAGATGCGGCGAATCCGGAAGGCATAAAAGCTCGTAAAAGAAAAGTCACCGCTTTGCAGGCCGTTGAATATGATCGACGAAATCAAATAGCCCGAGACGACGAAAAAAATATCGACCCCGATGAACCCGCCGGGAACGCGGTGGGGAAACGCGTGGAAAGCGAGCACGGGCAAGATGGCCAGAGCCCGGATCCCGTCGATGTCGGGACGATATTTCAGCGGTTTGCCTCCCTCCGTCATGAATCGGTCTCGCGACAGGTTCGGGGGCCGGGATAGGATCTTGAGCATGCGGTGAAGTCCACGATCGGTAACCGGCCCGGGTGGGGGCGGCGTGCGTAGTTACCCGTTGCCGTCCCGATACCGGAGGTACCATCTGACGAAACGCCCGATCCCGTCCTCGATCGGGGTGTCGGGCGCGAAGCCGACCGCGGCCGCAAGGTCCGCCACGTCGGCGCGGGTCTCGAACACGTCGCCCGGCTGCATCGGCGCGGCTTCCCGGATGGCCGGCTTGCCGAGCGCCTGCTCGAGCAGGCGGACGAGCTCGGTGACCTCGATCGGCCGGTTGTTGCCGATGTTAAAAATGCGCCAGGGCGCGCGGCTCGTCGACGGGTCCGGGGCGTCGCCCGACCAGGCGGGATCGCCGTGAGGCGGCCGGTCGATCAGGCGCACCACCGCCTCCACCACGTCGTCGATGTAGGTGAAATCCCGTCGCAGTCGGCCGTCGTTGAACAGGCGGATCGGCCGCCCCTCGACGATGGCGGCCGCGAAACTCCACACCGCCATGTCCGGCCGGCCCCAAGGTCCATAGACGGTAAAGAAGCGAAGAGCGGTCGCCGGCAGCGCGAACAGATGCGCATAGGCGTGCGCCATCAGCTCGTTCGCCTTCTTGGTGGCGCCGTAGAGACTTACCGGGTGATCGACGTTGTCGCCGACCCGGAACGGCAGGCGCGTGTTGGCGCCATAGACCGAGGACGACGACGCGTAGACGAGGTGGCCGCAGCCGTTGTGGCGGCAGCCTTCGAGCACGTTGAGGAAGCCCATGAGATTGGCGTCCGCATAGGCGTGCGGATCGACGAGCGAATGGCGCACGCCCGCCTGCGCGGCGAGATGCAGGACGGCGGGAAAGCGATGGGCAGCAAATAATTCCGCGACCCTTGTGCGATTGGCCAAATCGATTCTTGCGAAGCGGAAATTGGGAAATTGGCTGAGCTCATCGAGTCGCGCCTGCTTGAGCTTCGGATCGTAATAGGCGTTGAGGTTATCGATGCCGACCACCGTCCGGCCCTGCTCGGCAAGGCGGCGCGCCACGTGGAAGCCGATAAAGCCGGCGGCGCCGGTCACAAGGATGGGCTGGTCGCTCGGCATTCGAAGCGTTTTGCTACAAAAGGATGTTGGTGGACTCGGAGGATTAGGAGGAAGGGTTCGAAACGCCGCAAGCCCTACACAACCTACATCAAGGCGGTGCGCAAGCTCTTCCGCGAATTTGGCAGGGGGCGTAGTTTCGCACAAGCTGTCGAGGCTAAAGTAGAAGAGAATACGATACTGCTTTGGTTTTGCGAGGGTTTTTGCTAGAACAGTCAGCAATCATGGTCTCAGATAGAACCGGTTCTTCAGCCCGTGGACCAGACCTTGGCCGACGCCGACGACCCCCCCAGCGAAGCGACCGTTACCCCCGCGGCGAGGGAGCTCGCGAAGTACCGGGCGCACATGATCGCGCGCGAGGAGCAATTCCGCCGCGTCGAAGGGGAGCGTCGCGCGGCACTGCTCGAGGCGCAAGCGCGCGCCGACCACAGCCTCGCCCTGTTCCACGCCGAGCGCAATTTGCGCCGCGAAGCGGAGGCGACCCTCGCCGCCATCAAGGCCAGCCGGTCTTGGCGCGCGGCCAACCGTCTAGCGGCGCTGCTGAAGACGCCGCGCGCCATGACGCGCTCGCTCGGGCGGCTGTTGCGCCTCGCACGGTAGGCGCCTGGAACACAAACGGTTTAGCAGCCCTCTCCGCGGCGCGAAGGTCCATGTCTGGGGCACGGCAGCGATCGTTGTTATTGTGCCCTCTCCCCTTGCGGGCTAGCTTGGGCACAGATCTTCATTGAGGAAGTAACCTTGCACGATGGCTCTGAAGCGTGCGAGGCCATCGCGCATGGTGATTGGTCCGGTGGATTTGTCGCTGCCATAGCCCGTCCAGCCACCGAGACGGGCGATCGACCATGCCGCCCAGGCAAGGCTCCCCTGCGGATATGGATTCTGCTGCTTGGCGGTTCGCCCGCGCAGCCGCGCCTGCAAGGCAGCGAGCACTTGCAGTTCGCGATCGTCAAACACGTGCGATGCCGGTTGGCTGTGCGAGGGGGAAGAACGCGCGAGCACGAGCTGCATTGTTTGGCAGGCGGCGATCAGCGCGACGACGGCCAATTTTTCCAGCGCCTCGCCGTCGGCGACGACGCTTTCCTCGAGGTCGAGCCCTTGCCGCTTTACGGTTCGGAACAGTTGCTCCACGTGCCAGCGCTGCCGATACCAGCCGATCACGGTGAGGGCCTGTTCGATAGTTTCGACGTCATGCGTGGTCAGCAGGCGCCAGTGAACCGGCTCTTCGCCGGCCGGCGGATTGAGTTCGCGCACGTCAACGGCGGACAATTCGATTTCGGCCGGCGCATTGGGGTCCGAGCACGGTCGCGGCCGAGCGATGCACACCTTTGCGAAGCGCAGGCTCAAACGCGCTTGCCGCGCCTGCCGCCGGCCCGGCCGCGTCGGCAGAGCGAGAGTGAAGCGGTGCCGCTCGGGCAGCGCCGCCATGGTAGCGAACAGAGTGCCCCCACCGGCTATGGCGCGGTCGCGGCAGGCGCGGGTCAAAAGCTGCGTGCGCCGGTCCGGCAGCCGCGCCCACTTCTCATAGATATCTCCTTCGCGGTCATCGATCACCGTCACCGTCGAGGCTTTGGCGAGCCCCCATTTGGCGCGCGCGGGGCCTTTGAGCCAACGATAGGATTCCTTCTGTTCGATCCGCTGCTGACGATAATTGGCAGCCTTCTTCTTCACGCGCCGCCACACCTGGACATCGGCCAGCCCCAGGCAGTGCCCCGTCTCGGCATCGATCGTGAGCACCGGATGGATGAACAGGCCGACATCGCTTCCATTGCCGACGATGCCGAGCCCGCGTTTGCGGCCCCGTTTGCTTTCGTAGTTGATTTCGCTGGTGTCCTGTATTGCCAGAACGTGCCGACCCGCCACCGCTTCGGCCAAGCGTTCTCTCACCCGGGCCACCATCCTGCCAGTC
>JAFAUQ010000104.1 GCA_019243195.1 Hyphomicrobiales bacterium | reverse complement strand
GGTGATTTTCTGGATCTTGCCGGTAGCAGTGTGGGGAATTTCGTCGACGATGACCACATCGTCGGGCATCCACCACTTGGCGATTTTGCCTTGCAGGAACCCGAGCAGTTCCTCCTTGGTCGCCCTCTGATCTTTCTTGAGCACGATGACGAGGAGCGGCCGCTCGTCCCACTTGGGGTGTCGGATACCGATCACCGCAGCTTCTGCCACCTTGGGATGGCCGACCGCGAGATTCTCGATGTCGATTGACGATATCCATTCGCCACCGGACTTGATCACGTCCTTCGAGCGATCGGTGATCTGCATGTAGCCGTAGCGGTCGATGGTCGCCACGTCGCCGGTGTCGAAAAAACCGTCGTCATCGAGGATCTCGCCGCCGTCGCCCTTGAAATAGGCCTTGGCAACCGCGGGACCGCGCACTTTCAGCCGTCCGAAGGTCTTGCCGTCCCACGGCAGCTCGCGATCGGAATCGTCGGCGATCTTCATCTCGACGCCGAATGGCGCCTGGCCTTGTTTTTGTTGAACGTCGAGCCGCGTGTCGCCCGTAAGTCCCGCGTATTCCGGCTTGAGCGTACAAACAGTACCGAGCGGACTCATCTCGGTCATGCCCCAGGCGTGGATCACTGCGACGCCGTATATGTCCTGAAACGCCTTTGTCATCGCACGCGGACAGGCGGAGCCGCCGATCACAACCTTTTTGAGATGGGGAAGCTTGCCGCCGGTCGCCTCGAGGTGCTGCAGCAGCATGAGCCAGACGGTCGGCACTGCCGCGGTGCATGTCACCTTGTATTCGTTGAGCAGCTCATAGACCGAGGCGCCGTCGAGCTTCATGCCGGGCATCACCATCGTGGCGCCGGCCATCGGCGCGGTGAGCGCCAGCGACCAACCGTTGGCATGAAAGAACGGCACCACCGGAAGGACGACATCGCGCGAGCACAGCCCGATCATTTCCGGCTGGATCGCGATCAGCGAGTGGAGAACGTTCGAGCGGTGCGAGTAGACGACGCCCTTGGGATTTCCCGTCGTCCCCGAGGTGTAACACATGCCGGCCGCGGTATTCTCATCGAAGCTCGCCCAGACGAAATCGCCGTCCGCCTCGGCGATCCACTCCTCATAAGGAACGGCGTTCCGCAGCGTCGTCTTGGGCATATGCGCGGTATCGGTGAGGATGACGTAGCGTTCGATCGATGTGAGCTTGTCGGCGAGTTTTTCCAGCAAAGGCACGAAGGTGATATCCGTCATCATCACACGGTCTTCCGCGTGATTGATGATCCAAACGATCTGCTCGGGAAACAGCCGCGGATTGACGGTGTGGTAGATCGCGCCGACGCCGAGGATGCCGTACCACGCCTCGAGATGCCGCCAGGTATTCCAGGCGAGCGTCGCCACCCGGTCGCCCTGCTTGATGCCGTCGCGCTCGAGACGCTGCGCAAGCTTGAGCGCGCGGGCGCGCAGCTCGGGATAGGTGATGGAATGGAACGGCCCTTCGATCGAGCGCGAGATGACGCAGCGCTCGGGATGATTGATGGCCGCGTGATCGATGACGCGATGGCACAGCAGGGGCCAATCCTGCATCAGGCCCAGCATGGTGTTCCTCCGGCGGCGGCTCTGTCCGCTTGTTGCTCTTAAACCGGGGTTTTAGCGGGAGTTTCGCACCCCGCCAAGAAGCCTCGGCGCCGCGCCATGCGCCGTTCCAGGTTCGGATTCCCGGCAAAGAATGATACCAGAGCCGTATGCGTTCCCCTCATCTTCCCGAGCCGGCCGGCAAGGCCGCCCCGCCAGCCCCGGTCCAACCCCTGAGCGCCTGGTCAACCGTTGGCTGGGCGGTGCTGGCGTTTGTCGCCTGGCTCGCCGCCGAGGCGCTCGTGCTCATCGTGTTTCTCGCGCGCTGGTTTGCCCGCAATCCCGGCGTCCCCATCGATGTCGATAAAGTCGCGCACGACGGTTATGTGGTGTCGATCGCCGCGATTGCCTCCATGGCTGTGCAATGCGCTGTCGTGTTTCTCGCCATCCGCCGCGCGCATCAGCCACTCGCGGAGTATCTCGGCCTCACCCGCCGCCCGCATCTGCGCGAGATCGTGTTCTGCCTGGGAGCTGTCGCAATACTCCTGGTCGCGTTCGATTTGATCTCATTGGTGATCGGGCACGATCTGGTGCCGCCGTTCATGGCCAAGATCTATGAGGCCGCGCGCGACGCCGGCGCGCCCGCGATCGTTCTGCTCCTGATCGCGGCGGTGGTCGCCGCGCCGATCGGCGAAGAGATCATGTTCCGCGGCTTTCTCTTTCGCGGCTGGGCGGCATCGCCGTTGGGCGTGACCGGCACAATCGTGTTGACTTCGGCCGTGTGGGCGGTGATTCACGTGCAATACGACTGGTACGGCATCCTACAAGTCTTCTGCCTAGGGCTGCTGTTTGGATGGGTGCGCGCGCGCAGCGGATCGATCCGGCTGACGATGGTGATGCACGCACTATGCAACGTCGCCGCGACCGTCGAGACCGCGGTGATAATCGATTGGCTCTCGTGAGGAGAGCTAACGAACCATAGATAGTTCACGCTCTTTTCGACTGACGCTCGACCTGAGCGCGCGGTTCGATCGGGACAGACGTTTTAAGACCGAGCAGATCTTCGAGCAGCTTGGCGCCGGCTAGGACGCGTGCCTCGCCGCGCGGCGGCGCGACGACCTGCAACCCGACGGGCAATCCCTCCGCCGTAAATCCGCACGGCAGCGACAGCGCCGGGCAACAGGCAAGCGTAATGGCGTAGGCGATCGCCAGCCATTCGATATAGTTGTCGAATTTCTGGCCGGCGCATTCGGCGAGATAGCGCTGCTCGACCGGGAATGCGGCAACGATCGTCGCCGGCGTGAGCAGCAAATCGTATTTGTCGAAGAACGCCAACATGCGCGCCGAAAGAGCGACCCGCTGTGCTTCGGCGCGCTCCATATCGGCCATGGTGAGCTTTAGACCCTCCTCGATGTTCCAGATGACCTCGGGCTTGAGCAGGTCGCGTTTGGTTCGCAGCAGCGCCGCCTTGGTCATGCAGAAATCGAACGCGCGCAGCACATGGAAGCACTCGTGCGCCTCGGCGAGGTCGGGATGGGCGTCCTCGACGATCACGCCTTGACCGGCGAGGCGCTCAGCCGCCGCGCGGGTGACGCGCGCAACTTCCGGATCGACCGGCGTGATGCCGAGGGTGGCCGAATAGGCAACGCGGCGCAACTTGGGCTGAGCCTTCATTGTTTCGCGGAACGGTCGCGCGGGAGCGGGCAGCGACCGCGGGTCCGCCGGGTGCTCGCCGATCATCGCGTCGAGCAAGAGCGCCAGGTCTTCGACGTTGCGCGCCATCGGCCCCTGGACCCCGAGGGTCCGGTCGATCTTGGCGGCCGGATTGCATGCCACGCGGCCGATGCTCGGCCGCATCCCGACGATGCCACAGAAGCTCGCCGGATTGCGTAGCGACCCGCCGGTGTCACTGCCGTGCGCGAGCCACGCGGTGCCTGATGCAAGTGCTGCCGCGGCGCCTCCGGAGGAGCCGGCTGCCGAGCGCGCGAGGTTCCACGGGTTGCGCGTTGCGCCGAATACCTCGTTGAAGGTATTGGCGCCGGCGCCGAACTCCGGCGTGTTCGATTTGGCGTAGACGATCCCGCCGTTTGCCTCGAGCCGCTGCACCATAATGTCCGAGCGGGTGGGTATGTGGTCAGCGTAGATGGGCGAGCCCTGGGTGGTCCGGACCCCCTCGACCGCGATCAGGTCCTTGATCGGCACTGGCAATCCGGCAAGGGGCCCACGCTCGGAAACCGGCAATCGCATCAGGCGGTCCGCATGCGCTCGCGCCCGGTCGAAACACAGGGTCGGCAGCGCATTGACCGGTCCGTCGGCCGCGGCGATGCGGGCTTCGAGCGCATCCAGCAGATCATGCGGCGTGACTTCTTCTCGCTGCAACAGGCCGACGAGCGTGACCGCATCCGCGTTGATCAATTCACTGTGGCTTGGCATCCGCGCCTCCCCCTGCTCTATTGCGGAAACCCGCTTACGTTTCCGCGAAGGATCGAACCATGCCGCTCAGCAACTTGGCCGTCCGCGACATTGAGACCGTGGTGCATCCTTACACCAATCTGGCGGGCCTGCGCGACAGCGGACCGCTGGTGATCGAGCACGCAAAGGGCGTGTTCATCCACGACAGCGAAGGCAAAGCCTACATCGACGGCATGGCGGGCCTTTGGTGCGTTTCTCTCGGCTATGGCAACGAGGAATTGGTCGAAGCCGCCGCGACGCAGATGCGGAAGCTGCCGTTCGGGCACCTGTTCTCGGGCAAGAGCCACGATCCGGCGATCGAGCTTGCCGAGAAGCTCAAGGAAATTGCGCCGGTGCCGATTTCGAAAGTGTTTTTTTGCTCGTCGGGATCGGAGGCAAACGACACCCAGGTCAAGCTCGTCTGGTACATGAACAATGCGCTCGAACGTCCCAACAAGAAAAAGATCATTTCAAGGCTGCGCGGCTATCACGGCGTCACCGTCGCCGCCGCCTCGCTGACCGGGCTGCCCAACAACCACATCGATTTCGATCTGCCGATCGCCAATATCCTCCACACGAGTTGTCCGCACCACTATCGTTTTGCTCAGGACGGTGAGAGTGAAGAGGAGTTCGCGACGCGTCTCGCGAGCGAACTCGAGGAGATGATTCTGAGGGAAGGACCAGACACGGTCGCCGCCTTCATCGCCGAACCGGTCATGGGAGCCGGCGGCGTGGTCGTGCCGCCGCGCGGGTATTTCCCGAAAATCATGGCGGTCTGCGCCAAGTACGACATCTACATGATCGCCGACGAGGTGATCTGCGCGTTCGGCCGGCTGGGCACGATGTTCGGCTCGCAGGCGCTGGACTTTACGCCCGATGGGATATCAATCGCCAAGGCGGTGTCGTCCGCCTATGTGCCGATCGCCGGCGTGATGGTGCCCGAGAGCATGTATCAGGCCCTGCTGGCGGAAAGCAGCAAGGTCGGCACCTTCGCGCATGGTTTCACCTATTCCGGCCATCCGGTCGCCGCGGCCGTCGCGCTCAAGACGCTCGAAATATACAAGCGGGACCGCATCATCGAGGCGGTCGCCGCCAAGACGCCGCAGTTCCAGGCGCGGCTGCGCGCGCTCGGCGATCACCCGCTGGTGGGCAACGCGCGCGGGCTTGGCCTCGTCGGCGGCCTCGAACTGGTCGCCGACAAGCGCTCCAAACAATCGTTCGATCCGGCGCTCGGCGTTGCCGCGCGTTGCGCGCGGTTTGCCGAGGAAGAAGGGTTGATCGCGCGCTTCGTGATCAACGACACGGTGACGTTGTCGCCGCCGCTTGTGATTACGCCGCAAGAAATCGACGAGCTGTTCGATCGCCTCGGCCGTGCCCTCGATCGCACGCTCGACTGGGCCAAGCGCGAGCAGTTGCTGGCAGCGTGAGAGCCGCAATCAGTTGAATGAAAGTGAGTAGCGGGTAGTGAATGGTGAATAGTGAGTCGCCACTACTCACCATTCAGCAATCATCATTCCTGCGGCCGGATTACCTATTCGCGATCGCTGCTGCCGCCGGTGAGAGCGACCCGCGCTTGGGTATCGCCCGTACCCGGCGCCAAAACAACAACGGGTGCGCCCGTCTTCACGCGGTTATAGAGGTCGATCACATCCTCGTTGGTCATGCGGATGCACCCCGACGATATGGCTTGGCCGATATATTCCGGCTGGTTGGTGCCATGGATGCGGTAGAGCGTGTCGCGGCTGCCCTCGAAGACGTACATCGCCCGCGCTCCCAGCGGATTTTGCGGTCCGCCGGATACGAAATTCGGCAGCCCTTCGATACGCTGATGGATTTCGGCCGTAGGCGTCCAAGACGGCCATTCTTCCTTGCGGCCGATCTTGGCGACGCCCGACCATGCCAGCGCCTCCTCACCCACGGTGACGCCGTAGCGGATCGCCTTGCCGCCTGGCTGCACGTAGTAGAGGTAGCGCGCGTCGGAATCGATCACGATCGTGCCGGGCGCTTCGTGGCGGTGATACGTCACGATGTGGCGCTGATACTGCTCGGGAATGTTGGCCTTCGCGTAGGGCGCGTTCGCCAGGAGTTCTTTGTCGCGCGGCTTCATGCTGGCTTCGGAAGCCGGCTCGAGCGTGGACTGCATGCACCCGCCGAGACCCACACCGAGCGCTGCAACCAACGCAAAAATTGGCTTGCGAATCAACATGATCTGCCTCCCCCCGCTTCGGAATCCCGACGCAGCGCAGTAAAGCTAGTTAAACGAAACACGCCCTCATATCCAGGCTTCGGACCCTCGCGGCCTGCGAGTTGTCCACGAACTGTGGCAGTAATGTCACTTTCTTGGGGCGCGCGGTGCTCAGAATCCGCTTGAAGCGGGACCGGATCGCGACGCTATCGGACGAACTTGGACGTCTTCGTTCTTAACGTTAGCGAATCGGCAACACCGCCGATTAACGCCGCCGAAACGCCCACAGGCTTAGACATTGCCCCAAAGCGACTGCCGGCCGGCCACGCCGACGTGGGTGGACGGCGGACAAGCGGATGGCGGCGGCAGATATGCACGGCATTCCGATCTGGCTCACGGTCGGCCACGGCTGGCCGCTTGCCGCCCTCACGGGCTTTGCGTGTCTGCTCGCCGGATTGGGGCTTGCACAGGTTCTGCTTCGCCGCCGGGGCGAGGCGCGCGCCGAGCGCGCCCACAACCTTCTGCTCGACACGGCGCTCAACAACATGTCGCAGGGCCTGTGCATGTTCGACGCCGCGGCGCGCCTCGTCGTCTGCAACCGGCGCTATCTCGACATGTACGGGCTTTCCGCCGACGTGGTGAAACCCGGCTGCCTTCTGCGTGACCTCCTCCGCCACCGCATCGACCTCGGCAACTTCTCGGGAGACCCGGACCGTTACAGCGCGGACCTGCAGCAGGCGATTGCCCGCGGGCAGACCACCAAGACGATGGTGGAGTCGAGGGACGGCCGCCTGGTCGCCGTGGTCAACCAGCCGATGCAAGGCGGCGGATGGGTCGCCACCCACGAGGACATCACGGAATTGCGTCGCGCCGAAATGGAACGCGATCGCAATCGGACGTTCCTCGACACCCTTTTCGAGCACATGCCGATCACCGTGACGGTCAAAGATGCGCGCGACGGCCGATACATTCTGGTCAACCGGGCGGCCGAGGCTCTGTTTGGGGTTCCGCGTGAACAGATGCTGGGCAAGCGCATCCATGACGTTTACCCCAAAGCCGAGGCCGACTTTTTCACCGCACGCGACCGCGAAATCATGCAGGCGCCCGACCGGCTGGTCGTCACGGAACACGCCGTCAACACGCCCCACGGCACGCACATTCTGATGTCAAAGAAGCTCGCCATCCGTGGCGAGAATGGGGAGCCGCAATATCTGCTCGGCCTCTCCGAAGACATCACCGAGCGAAAGCGCGCCGAAGAACGGATCGATTATCTTGCTCACCACGATCCCCTGACCGATCTGCCCAATCGAGCAGCGTTCAACGGGCAGCTTTCATTCGCGCGCGAGCGGGCTTTGGCGGCGGACGGAATGTTTGCAGTGCTCTGCCTGGACATCGACCGCTTCAAGGAAGTCAACGACGTGTTCGGTCATTCCGCCGGCGACGCCGTGCTGCGCGACGTGGCGAAAAAGCTCGCGGGGGCGGCGGACGGTGCTTTTCTCGCCCGGCTCGGCGCCGACGAATTTGCCTTCATCTCTTCGGAGGGAGCGCAGCCCGCCGCCGCCGCGGCGCTGGCGCAGCGGGTACAATCGGCGTTCGCCGCGGAGCTGGATGTCGAGGGATATCGCCGGCGCGCCGAACTGAGCATCGGCATTGCGATCTTTCCGACCGATGGCGCCGACAGTGCGGCGCTGCTCGCCAATGCCGGCGCGGCGCTCGATCGCGCCAAAGAGGAAGGGCGCGGCGCGATCCACTTCTTCGCAGCTACCATGGATCTCGAGTTGCGCGAGCGGCGCGCCCTCCAGCAGGACCTGCAATCGGCGATCGCGCGCAACGAGCTGGCGCTGCATTACCAGCCGCAAGCACGAGTCGACGGAGAAATCGTGGGGTTCGAGGCGCTCGCGCGCTGGCAGCACCCGACACGCGGGATGGTGTCGCCTGGAATTTTCATTCCGCTCGCCGAGGAAAGCGGTCTGATTGTTCCGATAAGCGAATGGATACTACGCACGGTTTGCCGCGAAGCTGCATCCTGGCCGCGCAACCTGCAGATCGCGGTCAACCTGTCTCCGGTGCAGTTCCGGCACGGCGATCTCGCCGGACTGGTTCATATGGTTTTGTTGGAGACCGGCCTTTCTCCCGATCGGCTGGAGCTGGAAGTGACCGAAGGGGTGCTCATCGACGACTTTTCCCGCGCCGTGTCGATCCTGCGCAGGCTCAAGTCGCTCGGGGTCCGCATCGCCATGGATGATTTCGGGACGGCCTATTCGTCGCTGTCCTATTTGCAATCGTTTCCGTTCGACAAGATCAAAATCGACCAGGCGTTCATCTCGAACGTCGAGCGCAACCGGCAATCCGCTGCGATCGCGCGAGCCGTCATCGCGCTCGCCCGCGTGCTCAATCTCCCGGTGCTCGCCGAAGGCGTGGAAACGAAGGAGCAGCTGGCCTTTCTCGCCCGCGAAGGATGCGACGAGGTGCAGGGTTATTTGATCGGACGCCCACGCCCGATCGCCGAATACAGCTCGCTGCTCACCCGGCGAACGCGCACGCGCAAGAAGCCGACAACGATTGCCGACGAGACGCCGCTCACACGTGCTGGCCGCCGTTGATGTGAATCTCGGCGCCATTCACATAAGACGAAGTGTCGGTGCATAGCACGTAGATGATGCGCGCGACCTCGTCCGGCGTTCCCAGGCGATGAAGCGGAATCTGCCCGACGATTTTCTCCGTACCCGGGGACAGGATCGCGGTGTCGATCTCGCCCGGCGCAATCGCGTTGACCCGAACGCCCTGCGAGCCGAAGTCGAACGCCATTTCGCGCGTGAGCGCCGCGAGCGCCGCCTTCGAGGTGGCGTAGGCGGAGCCGGCGAACGGGTGCACGCGGGAGCCGGCGATCGACGTGACGTTAACGACGGATCCTTTGGCGGCCTTTAGTTCGTCAAGCAGGCCGCGCGCGAGCACAATCGGCGCCAAAAAGTTGACCCCGAACACGTGCCGCCACACGTCCATCGTCGTGTCGATCGAGCTCAGGCGTGCGCCGCCCTCGGCCTTGGGCGAAATCGCCGCGTTGTTCACGAGCGCATGAAGCTGGCCGCCTTCGAGCCGCCGCTTGATCTCCGCAATCGCGCCGCGCGTGTTTTGCTCGTCAGCGAGATCCACCTGGATGTGATCCTCCGGCCCGGCCTCCCACGGACATTCTTCCGGAAACGGATGGCGCGAACAGGTAATGACCCGCCAGCCTGCGCTGGAGAAGCGGATCACCGTCGCATGTCCGATGCCGCGGCTGGCTCCGGTGAGGAGCAAGGTGCGGCGCGGATGATTGCTGCTGGTCGGCATTTAGTGCCCCGATTCCGAAGTTCGCATTATTTGGCGGCACGTTCGTTTGCGAACTTCGGAATCGAAGGGCACTAGCAACTCTATGATTCTAGTGCCGCTTTGAACCCGAAGTTCGCAATCGGATTCGCGGCAATTGTAGTGCGAACTTCGGGTTCGCGGCACTATGCTCCGTATCACGGGTAAAGCCGTGTCTTGGTCCAGTCGCCGCCCGGGCCTTCGCGCCGGAACTCGATGCGGTCGTGCAACCGAAATGGACGGTCGTGCCAGAACTCGATCGCCTCCGGCACGACCCGATACCCGTGCCAGTACGGCGGGCGCGGGACCGGGCCCACGACATATTTCGCGGTGAAGCGTGCGACCGCCTTCTCGAATGCCAGCCGGCTCTCGAGCGGGGCCGACTGGCGGCTCGCCCAGGCGCCGATCTGGGCGAGACGCGCCCGCGTGGCGAAATAGGCGTCGGCCTCCGCGTCGGTGACCGGCTCAACGGTCCCACGCACGCGTACCTGCCGGGTGAGCGATTTCCAGTGGAACACCAGGGCTGCCTTCGGCGCGCCCTCCAGTTCCTTGCCCTTAGTGCTGTCACGATTTGTGTAGAAGACGAATCCCCGCTCGTCGACGCCCTTGAGGAGAACCATGCGCACGTTCGGAACGCCGCCTGCATCCACCGTCGCAAGCGCCATCGCGTTCGGGTCGGCTGGCTCGCGCCGCACCGCCTCCTCGAACCAGCTCGCGAACAGGCGCATGGGCTCATCAGCCTCGGTGAAATCACCGGACGTTAACCAAGCCGGGCGTTCAATCGGAGCCGAATCGGTCATTTCACGGAGACTCGTGTGATCGACTTGAGGATGGGACCTCGGGTCCGGCTGCCTATCTATAATGGAACCGCCGGCGTGAGCCTATGCCGTCGCTGCGCTTGGCTTGTCACGGTGGCCGCAGTCGTGCCGCTCGCCTTGTCGAGCGGCGCGTGCAGTTACAAGCTCGATTCCATGTTCAGCCGAGAAGGCGAGAAATCCGAGACCGTCGGTTCGGCGAGCCGCAGCGAGCGAGCAGGGTCGGCCGAAACCGATCTTGCTTATGCCAAGGCGGCGGCCGCCGAAGCACTGGCGCGCACAGGGGATGTCAGCGTCCCGTGGGAAAATCCCGGCACCGGCGCGCGCGGCACGGTCACACCCCTGGCGTCAGCCTACACGCTGGATGGATTCACCTGCCGTGACTTCCTCGCGAGCTACGTGCGCAAAGATTCCGAATCCTGGATGCAAGGCGAGGGCTGCCGAATCCACCAGGGCCGGTGGGAAGTGCGCCAGATGAAGCCGTTGCAACGCCCCTGAGAGCCGCCAACGTTGCGCTGACGGCCCTATCCCCCCACATTTAGCGACGGGGATTACCTCCATGCGACGGAGTTCTTGAGGATGCGGGACCCCTATGAGGTCTTGGGGGTGCAGAAGTCGGCTCGTCCGGACGAGATCAAGAAAGCGTTCCGGCGGCAGGCAAAGAAGCTGCACCCGGACGCCAACAAGAAGGATCCGCGGGCTGCCGTGAAGTTCGCCGAACTCAACACGGCCTACGAAGTGCTGGGCGACGAAAAGAAGCGCAAGGCCTTCGACGCCGGTGAGATCGACGCGGAGGGTAAACCGCGCTTCCGCGGTTTTGGCGGCGGGAGCCATCCGGGATTTGGTGGCGACGGCCCTTTCGAGACTTTCACCTGGGGTCCGGAAGGATTTCGCCGCTCGGGCGGTCGCGCCGGCGGCGGTGGATTCGGCCGCTTCGAAGACATTCTCAGCGAAATGATGGGTGGGCTTGGGCGCGGCGGCGCCGGGGCGCGGGGCGGCTTTGATCGGTTTGAGGCGACGGATTTCGGCCAGGCGCCGCACGGCCAGGATATCAGCGCGGTCGTGACAATCACGTTGATGGAAGCGGCCAAAGGCGCGACCAAGCGCGTGCGGTTGCCGACCGGCAAGGAAGTCGAAGTCAAGATCCCGCCCGGGCTCATGGACGGCCAGCAAATCCGATTGAAGGGCCAGGGGACCGCGGCTCCGGGCCGCCCGCCTGGGGATGTGCTCATAACGGTAGGGATTGCGCCGCACCCCTATTTCCGGCCTGAGGGTTCGAATCTCCGGCTCGATCTCCCGATCACGCTCTACGAAGCGGTACTAGGCGCCAAGGTGCGCGTGCCCACGCTAGACGGTGCGGTGGAACTCGCAATTCCACCCGGCACCGGCGCGGGACGGACTTTCCGTCTCAAGGGCAAAGGGATGCCGAGCAAGGCGAGCCCGGGCGATCTTCTCGTGACAGCTCGCATTGTGCTGCCGGAAGGGCAGGATGCTGATCTCGAAAACCTCATGCGCAAATGGCGCGAGCGCAAGCCTTACGATCCGCGCAAGGAAATCGAATAGAGATCGGCCCACTCAGCCACGCGTCTTGTCGGTGGGAGCGTTTTCCTGGTCGTAAACCGATTGCGCCACCCCAAGCAGCCGGTCGCGATCTGCCGGGCCAGACACCACGAAGCCCTTGTTGTCATCGACCCAGTAGAAGGCGGCGACTGCCCCGGCCTCGCGATACCGCAATGCCGACTCAGGCGATTGGGACCGCGCGCAATAAATGGTGAAGCGCTCTCCCGACGGGCCTTCGTACATCAGAAGCGCGGCACCGGCCCCGCTCGCGCCGGGCAGCAGCCGCCCGCCGATGAGCTTAAGCCCCATCGCGCCGAGATCGGGCGCGCGCACCTCATAGCCAAGCCGTTTCGAGAGCCACTGCACCAGATGGGCTTGTTCGCTCCCGGCCACTTCGACGGGATGGCGGACCTCGACCACGTATAATTTGTGCGCGTCGATCGCGTCCGCGGTGAACATGCGCATGCCGCTGATCCCGCCGGCCCAGGTATCGCGGCCGAACCAGCCCGCGACGCCGCCGAGCACGAACGCGGCGACGACCGCCGCGATCGCGAGGAGCGGCCGTCGCCGATCGATCCGGCCCAGGCGGTCGAGATCGAGTTGCGGCGGAATCGGCTCCTGTGCGACGTCGGCATAGCGGGCGTTGATCAGATCGGCCTGCGCTCGCCACGCCGCCACGCGTGCGGCATCCTGCGGATGCGCGGTGAGCCACGCTTCGACCGCACCACGCCGATCCGCCGGCAGTTCGCCATCCACATAGGCGTGCAGTTCGGCTTCGGGGATCGGCGCATCACGATCAACCATCGTTCTGCCCTTTCACTTGACGCGGCGAATCGGCGGCCGCTCGCCATCGAGATATGCCCGGAGCTGCGCGCGTGCACGCGCCAGCCGCGACATCACCGTTCCGATCGGCACTCCCTGAACTTCGGCGACTTCGCGGTAGCTCAACCCTTCCAACACAACGAGAAGCAGCGCCGCGCGCTGATCCCCGACAAGCGTCGCGAGCGCACGCTCGATGTCGCGCGCACCCGTGTCCGGTCCGCTCGCGCCGGGCGGATCCTCTTCCTCGATCGACGCCAGCGTCGGCCGGCGCGCAAGGGTGCGCAGCCGGTTGCGGTTGAGATTCGTCAAAATCGTGTAGAGCCAACTGCGCATGTCGCCTTCGTGAAACAGATGTTCCGATCGCAATGCCCGCACCAGCGTGTCCTGAACGAGATCATCGGCGATTTCCGCGTCGCGCGTGAGCGCGCGCGCATAACGGCGCAGCGCCGGGATCGCCGCCTGCACGCTGTTGCGGAACGCGCTCACGTCGTCTCCCCTCCGGCAGACCGTATTTCATAAACACCGGCAGCGCCGCGCTTATTCCGTGCCGCGCTTATTCCATGACGTACGCTAACACCGGCTGGCGCGGCTGCTTGATGGTCCCTGGGCCCTATGCCATAGGAAACGACCGCCGCGCAGGCCATGCTGCCCGTGGCATTCGGCGAGGAAGTCATGGCGGAAGCCAGCGGTCTGATGCGCGGCAAGCGCGGCCTGATCATCGGCGTCGCCAACAATCGCTCTATCGCCTGGGGGATCGCCAAGGCCGTGCGCGGCCAGGGCGCCGATCTCGCCTTCACCTATCAGGGCGAAGCTCTCAAAAGACGGGTCGAGCCGCTCGCCGAGGAGGTCGATGGGCTGGTGGTCGGCCACTGCGACGTGACTGAGGAGTCGACAATCGATGCGGCGTTCGCGGCGATCGGCAAGGCCTGGGGTTCGCTCGATTTTCTGGTCCACGCGGTCGCGTTTTCAGACAAGGCCGAGCTCGACGGACGTTACGTCGACACCAGCCCGGGCAACTTTGCCAAGACGATGCATATCAGCTGTTATTCCTTCACCGCCCTTGCCCAACGTGCCGAACGCCTGATGACGAATGGCGGCTCACTGCTGACTTTGACTTACTACGGCGCGGAGAAGTGGATGCCGCATTACAACGTGATGGGCGTCGCCAAAGCGGCCCTGGAAGCCTCGGTGCGCTATCTCGCCGCCGACCTTGGCGGAAAGAACATCCGCGTCAACGCCATCTCCGCGGGCCCGATCAAGACGCTTGCGGCTGCCGGCATCGGAGACTTCCGCTATATCCTCAGATGGAACGAAAACAACGCGCCGCTGCGCCGGGGAATCACGGTCGAGGAAGTGGGCGATGCGGCGGTTTATTTGCTCTCCGATCTCTCGCGCGGCGTCACCGGCGAGGTTCATCACGTCGATGTCGGTTATCACATCGTCGGCATGAAGCATCCGGACGCGCCCGACATGAGCGCCATCAACGATTAGTCGGGACTCGGTTTTTCACCATCATTGTTTCACATCCTGAAAATGACTCGCCCTGTCCTCTATTACATCCGCCACGGGGAGACCGACTGGAACGTCGCGAGCAGGCTCCAGGGCTGGCATGATCCCGCGCTCAATGCGCTAGGGCGCCGACAGGCGGCGGTTTGCGCCGGCATCCTGCGCAAACTGATCGAGCAGGATGGGCATTTGCCAACCGACTACGGCTAGCGGGCGCGGCAGACCGCGGAGATCATGCGCGCGGCACTCGGGCTCGACCCAGTCGATTATCGGGTCGACCCCCGGCTGCGCGAGATCGGCTTCGGCGAATGGGAAGGCCTCACCTTCCGGGACGTCCGCTCACGCGCCCCGCAGGCGCTTGCCGAACGCGAGCGCGACAAGTGGAGCTTCGTCCCGCCTGGTGGCGAAAGCTACGCGCAGGTCGCGTTGCGCATGCGCGAGTGGTACGAGGCGCTTGACGGCAACACGGTCGTCATTGCGCATGGGGGCACGGCGCGGGCGCTCATCGGCGTTCTCAGCATCGCGCCGCCCGCCGAAGCCCCATCGATCGATATCGGCCAGGGCGTCGTCTACCGGTTCGCCAACGGCGGCATGAGCCGCTACCGCTGAGCCGGTGCTCCGGCCGATGCGATTTGACCCGCCCGGACCCGCGGGATACCACACCGGCGCACGGGCTAAGAGCCTGTCTCAGAACTCGGATGGAGGCTGCGTTGCGGCGCGAAGCGCCGGCTGACAGGAGAAAAGCGAGGCCGATACCGGGGAGTATCGGCGAGCTTTTCGACGCATCAGGCGGCCTTCGCGCCGCAACCCTTCGGGCCGGCCGCTTTTGGCCGCCCGGTTCGTCGCCGATCTTGTCCGTACTCCCCGGTACGGCCTGCGATCGGCTCCTGCCGGATCGGCCAAAAGCGGCCGGCGCAGCCCCATCGGAGTTCTGAGACAGGCTCTCTACCATGTCGTTCAACACGTTCGGCCATTTGTTCCGCGTCACCACGTTCGGCGAGAGCCACGGGGTGGCGGTCGGCTGCGTGGTCGACGGCTGCCCGCCGCGCATTCCGCTCGATCGGAACGACATCCAGCCCTATCTCGACAAGCGCCGGCCCGGGCAATCGCGCTTCACCACCCAGCGCCGCGAGCCGGACGAAGTGAGAATCCTCTCCGGCGTATTGGAGGACGACAGCACCGGCGCTCAAGTGACGACCGGAACGCCGATTACGCTCGTCATTGACAACGTCGACCAGCGCTCGAAGGATTATTCCGATATCAAGAATCTCTACCGCCCTGGCCACGCGGATTTCACCTACGATGTGAAATACGGTTTGCGCGACTATCGCGGCGGCGGGCGCGCCTCCGCGCGCGAGACTGCGGCGCGCGTTGCCGCCGGCGCGATCGCCCGCAAGGTCCTGCCGGGCATGACGGTGCGCGGTGCGCTCGTGCAAATGGGACCGCACAAAATCGATCGCGCGCAATGGGACTGGGACGAAGTCGAGCGCAACGCGTTCTTCGCGCCCGACGCGCAGGCCGCCGGATTCTTTGCGGATTATCTCGATGGGGTACGCAAAGCAGGGTCGTCGATCGGCGCCGTGATCGAGGTCGTCGCGGAAGGCGTGCCGGCCGGCCTCGGCGCGCCGGTTTACGGCAAGCTCGATGCCGACCTCGCTGCCGGTCTGATGGGCATCAACGCGGTCAAGGGCGTCGAGATCGGCGACGGCTTTGCAGTTGCGGCGCTGAGTGGCGAGGAGAACGGCGACGAAATCCGCATGGGCAACGACGGCAGGCCGCGCTTCCTGTCGAACCATGCCGGCGGCATCCTGGGCGGCATTTCTACCGGGCAGCCGATCGTCGCACGCTTCGTGGTGAAACCGACCTCATCGATCTTGACCCCTCGCCGTACGGTCGACCGCTACGGCCGCGACAGCGAAATCGTAACCAAGGGCCGCCATGATCCGTGCGTCGGCATTCGCGCCGTCCCGATTGGCGAGGCGATGGTGGCGTGTGTGCTTGCCGACCATTATCTGCGTCAACGCGGGCAGATCGGGGATGCGCCGGCTTGGCCGTTCGCGCCGCCCGCAGGCTGAGAGGGGCTGATTTCGTGCTGGAAAGCCAACACCAGGTCGACGCCGTCATCGAAGCGTTCGCACGCGGCGAACTTGTCGTCGTCACCGACGATGACGATCGCGAGAACGAGGGCGACATCACGCTC
>JAFAUQ010000076.1 GCA_019243195.1 Hyphomicrobiales bacterium | reverse complement strand
AACACTCAGATCAGCGCCGCAGCGAGCTCCCGGTCTGGCTCCATCGTTACAATTGGCACAGACCTCATGCTAGCTTGGCCAAACGAACACCCATCAGCCGCCTCGGCCTGACCGGGAATAACCTCTTGCAGACTCACAGCTAAGCCGGCCGGAGCCCGCAGGGGGGAGGCTGGCGTGCCCACCGCAACCTCTCGGCCTATCAAATACTCTGGTGGGCACGCGGACTGCGCTAACGCTACGCCCGCTTAGCCCACCCTACGGAACTCATCACAGTCATGTCCAAACTCAAACTATCTGTTGCGGTCGGCGATTACGACCGGGTACGGCCGCTGATCGACGGCACGGTCGCGATCGACGGGGTCGATCCGACTTTCATGACGCTCGTGCCGGAGGAAATCTTCTTTCGCGCCTTCCGCCACGCCGAGTTCGACATTTGCGAATTGTCGCTGTCGAGCTTCACGGTGAAGACCGCACAGGGCGATAACCCTTACGTCGGCGTGCCGGCGTTCGTCTCGCGCGCGTTCCGTCACACGTCGATCTATGTGCGCACCGACCGAATCCGAAAGCCCGAGGATCTGAGGGGCCGCAAAGTCGGGCTGCCGGAATATCAGCTCACCGCCAACGTGTGGGCGCGCGCAATCCTCGAGGACGACCACGGCGTCAAGCCGGCCGACGTGACGTGGGTGCGCGGCGGCATCGAGACCGCGGGCCGGCCGGAGAAAATCGGCCTCGATCTGCCGAAGGAGATAAAAATCGAGAGCGCGCCCGACGGGTCTACGATTTCGCAGCTGCTCGCGCGCGGCGATATCGACGGCTTCATGGCGCCCCGGCCGCCCGCAATCGAAGGCGGGCATCCGCACGTCGGCTGGCTGTTTCCCGATCCGATCGCGGCGGCGAAGGATTATTATCAGCGCACCCGCATCTTTCCCATCATGCACGTCGTCGGCGTGCGCCGCACGATCGCCGAGCGCCATCCCTGGCTTCCTGCCGCGGTGCTCAAGGCGTTCACCCAATCGAAGGTGGTTGCGCTCGCGAAGCTGAGCGACACGTCGGCCACCAAGGTGACGCTGCCGTTCGTCGAGGAGCAGCTCAAGGCCGCGCGCGCGCTCATGGGCGAGGATTTCTGGTCTTACGGCGTCGAGCCCAACCGGCACACGCTCGATACGTTCCTGCGCCATCATCACGGCCAAGGCCTCTCGCCGCGCCGTCTCGGGGTCGAGGAATTGTTTCATCCGTCAACGCTCGAAGCGCATAAGGTTTGACGCGCACGTTCGGTCGTTCGCGCAACAAGCAGGACCCTCAGGATGACGTCTCGATTGTTGCTGGCTTGGTACCCTTCAGCCGCCGGTCAATCCGTGCTACCAAGTGCCTCCATCACGGATCATCCTGACAACGCATCGGTGGCGCCGTGGACTCCATCAGACGCACTATTCTGGGAACTGCCGCCGCGGCAGCGGCGGCCGCCGCGGCGCCGCGCGTGTTTGCGCAAGAGAAACGGGGAGGAGGGGCCGACATGCCGAGTTACGAAAAAGGCGCTGTTCGCATCCATTTCGAGGAGGCGGGTTCCGGCTTTCCGCTGATGATCATTCCGGGCGGCGGGCTCAACGCGACCATCGGCTATCTCACCGGGGGCGCACCCTTCGACCCGTTGGCGGAGTTCAAGAACGAGTATCGTGTCATCGCCGCGGACTTGCGCAACGCCAACGGCGGCCAATCGTCCGGTCCGCTGGAAATCGATCGCCCGTGGGATGCCTATACGGACGATCACCTCGGCCTGATGGATCACCTGGGCATCGGCAAGTTCATGGTGCTGGGCTTCTGCATCGGCGGCCCGTTCATCTGGAACCTGCTGCGGCGGGCGCCCGATCGCGTCGTCGCGGCGGTGCTGGCGCAGCCGAGCGGTTCGCGCCCGGAGATGCGCGACCTGTTCTACGAGAACAACATGAAAGGCTGGGGGCCGGCGCTCACCGCCAACCGCCCCGATATCACGATGGAGATGGTCGAAAAGTTTCTCACGAAAATGTACCGCACCAATCCCGATTTCGTTTTGACCGTGACGCGCGATTTCGTGCGCAATTGCAAGACGCCGGTGCTGATCCTTCCCGACGATATTCCGGCGCATCCCTACGCCGTCGCCATGGAATGCGCGATGCTCGCGCCCAATGCCGAAGTGAGCTTCTTCCCGTGGAAGGAGCCGAAGGAACGCGTTCCGCTCGCGGTGCGCCAGATCCGCTCGTTCCTGCGCGCGCACCGGCCGGCTTTGGCCTGAATGGTTCTGGACGAAAACGGTTATCACGACGTTCCGGCCGGCAAGCTCGCGGCCATTACCACGTCACTGGAAATGTTGGCACGGCCGGCGCTGCGGCCGGAGGTGCGCGCACCCGGGCGGCTGCGGCGCGTCGCGCAGCCCGATGTTGCCTGGTATCGCGATCTATCGCCGGATCGGCGGGGAGTGGCTGTGGTTTTCCCGCCTGCGCATGGCACCTGAACAGCTTGGCGCCATGATCCGGCATCCGGCGGTCGAGGTTTATGCACTGACCGTCGGCGAGCGTGACGAGGGGCTGATCGAACTCGACTTCCGCGAGCCCGACGTGTGCGAGCTGCGGATGTTCGGCGTCACCGCGCCGCTCGTCGGCACCGGCGCGGGCCGCTGGCTGATGAACCGGGCGATCGAGGCCGCCTGGTCGAAGCCGATCCGCCGTTTCTGGTGCACACCTGCACCTTCGACCATCCCGCGGCGCTCGCGTTCTACATCCGCTCGGGCTTTATTCCATTCCGACGCCAAATCGAGATTGCCGACGATCCGCGCCTCGACGGCACGCTGCCACGGGAGAGTGCGTCGCACGTTCCGATCATTTAGTTCAGTTGACGTAATGCTCAGCGCAGCCTGAGATACGCGCGGATGAGCACCAGCACGATCAGGCTGAGCAGCGCCGTCACGATCAGGTAAAAACTCGGGACGAGATTGCTGCCGGTGAGTTGGATGAGGGCCGTCATATAAAGCGGAGCCGCCCCACCGAACAGCGGGACGCCGATGTTGTAGCTCAGCGAGAGACCCGACGCGCGCGTCTGGATCGGGAAGATCTCGGCCATCAGCGACGGCAGGACGCCGCTGTAGCCCGCCTTGAGCAGGCTCATCCAACCGACGATGAGCACGATGCTGAAGAGCGAGGGATAACTCACCAGGCCGGCGAAGGCGGGGTAGGCCGTCAGGGCAAACAGGACGCACATCAGCATCATGATCATCGTGCGCCCGACCTTGTCGGACAGGTGTCCGACCAGCGGCGAGACGACCGTGAGGATGATCGCACCCATCAAGGTCGCGGTGAATCCGACCGACTGGGGCAGTCCGAGCTCCTTGATGCCGTAGGTCGGCATGTAGAGGATCACGTAGTTCGAGCTGGTCGAAAGAATCACCACGCCGATCGACAGCAGCATCCGGCCCCAGTGGCGGCCGATGAGGTCGCGCAACGGCGTTTCGCTCGGCTGCACCGCGGCGAATTCCGGCGCTTCCTCGAGGTGAGCGCGAATGTAGAGGCCGATCGGCCCGATCAGCAGCCCGAACAGGAACGGCAGTCGCCATCCCCAGGATGTCAATTGCTGCTCGGAGAGGGCGCTGAACAGGAAGACGCCGAAGGCCGAGGCGAGAACCGCGGCCACTCCCTGGCTCGACCACTGCCAGCTGGCGAGAAACCCTTTGCGCGTTGCGGAATGCTCGACCATGAAGGCCGTGGCGCTGCCGAACTCGCCGCCGACAGAAAATCCCTGCAGCAGCCGCGCAATAAGAACGGCGATAGGGGCCGCGACCCCGATCGACGCGTAGGTCGGAACGAACGTCATGATCGCGGTGCCGATCATCATCAGCAGGATCGACAGCATCAGCGCCGCCTTGCGCCCATGGCGGTCGGCATAGACGCCGACTACGATTGCCCCGAGCGGCCGCACCAGGTAAGCGACCGCAAACGTGCCGAAGGTGAGCATGAGTTCGACGAAATCGCTGCCGGCCGGGAAGAACAGCTTCGACAAGGTGACGGCGAAGTAGCCGTAGATCAGCAGATCGAACCACTCCAATGCGTTGCCGATGGAAGCGGCCGCGATGACCTTGACCATGTAGGACGTCGAGTGACCGTCGTGTGGAGCGGTTGTGGTGTGCGCCGTCATGCAGGTATTTCCTCAAGCAGCTCTTTGGTTTCGCGCGCGCTCGCTGTGCTGGATATTTTCGCACAGCGGTGCCCAGCGGATTAACGCCGATCCGGCCGTTTTAGCCCCATGCTCTCGTCTAAAGGTCGGGATTGATCAGCTTGATGATGCTGCTCGAGTCGAGTTCGCCGTGGCCTCGGGTAACGTGGAGCGCGTAGGCGGCGGTGGCGGCGGCGCCAAGGGGAGTCGCTGTGCCGGCGGTCTGCGCGGCCGCCTGCGACAGCCGCAGGTCCTTGAGCATCAGGTTGGCGCGAAACCCCGGCTTGAAACCGTTGCTCGATGCCGAGGTCGGCACCGGACCCGGCGCGGGGCAATTGCGGTTGAGGATGAACGAGCTGCCCGAGGAGGTCGAGATCACGTCGAACAGCGTCTGCCGCGCGACGCCGAGCTTCTCGCCCAGGACGAAAGCCTCGGAGGTGGCGAGCGAGATGATGCCGGCGACCATGTTGTTGCAGATTTTGGTGACCTGACCGAGGCCGGGCCCGCCGCAATACACGATGTTCTTGCCCATCGCCTGCAGCACGGGCCGCGCCTTCTCGAAGGTGGCCTTATCGCCGCCGCACATGATGGTGAGCGTCGCCGCTTCGGCGCCGGCAACGCCGCCCGAGACCGGCGCATCGAGCATCGCGTAACCGCGCTCGGCGGCCGCCGCGTGCACCGCGCGCGCGCTCTCCACGTCGATGGTTGACGAATCGATCAGCACCGTTCCCGGATCGGCGGCGGCGAGCACGCCGTCGCCCATGAACACCGCGCGCACGTTGTCGCCGACCGGCAGCATGGTGACGACGAACTCGACCCCGCGTGCCGCGTCCTGCACCGACGCCGCTGCCTTCCCTCCTGACTGCACGGCGAAATTCATCGCCTCTTCCGACAGGTCGTAGACCTTCACGGCATGACCCGCCTTGGTCAGATTGCGCGCCATCGGCCCGCCCATGTGCCCGACCCCGATAAAGCCAACGCGCGCCATGCTTTCCTCCGTTGCTTCTTATGAAATTTGGATTGTCAGTCTTCCGGCGCGGCGTTGCACGCGGCCGGGATGTTCAGCGACCGCTCACTGCGCGCGCGACAACGCGGCAAGGTCGAGCGGCTCCGACGGCCCCAGCCAGATCACGTGCTCGGTGTGGTCCTTGAACGCATCGCCGGTCTGCGCGTGGGCAAAGACAGTCAGACCGTTGCGGTTGAGGACGAGCCATGGCAGCACGCTCGCGAACTGGTCGTTTGCGACGCTGAGTTGGCAGCTGCCGCGCGGATGCGGGCCGACCGGCCGGTCGTGCATGCGCCCGACCGCAACGCCGAATGCCGCGTGGGCCGCTTCGCACAGTTGCGTCGCCCGCTCGCGCTCGGCGGCGTCGAAATAGACGTGGGCGTGGTAGCCGTTGATGGTGCTCATGACGCGTCCTCTCGACCGAAGTGTCTCACCACGCGCGTAGCGAGGACAAGAGGCCCAATTACACCGCGAACGGCAGCGCCTGCGCGGAGTAAGGGTCGGCGGAGTAGGGGATGACCTCGCCGGCAAAACCGGGCTGCCGCCGGACCCGATCGAACCACGGGCCGAGTTGCTTGCGCGCCGCGAGATCAAAGTCTGCGTCGCCGGCGACGTGGGCGTAGGGGAAAATCGATATGTCGGCGATGGTGTAACGGTCGCCGGCGATGAAAGGCCGCTTGCCGAGTTCGCCGTCGAGCACGTCGAGCGCACGGTTCCCGAGCGCCCGAGCGGTCGGAACGTCGCGCGCGAAGTGATCGAGTTTGATTGTCATGGTCCAGTAGCGCAGCCGGCTGATCGATGTCTGCATGTAGCGCTGCTCGAACATCAGCCAGCGCAACACCTGCGCGCGCTCGATTCCGCCAGGCGGAAGGTAGCGCGTGCCCTCGGCAAGGAACGTCAGGATGGCGTTGGATTCGGCAAGGCATTCTCCCGAGTCGGTTTCCAGCACCGGTACGCCGCCCATCGGATTCTTGGCGAGGAACGCGGGCGATACCGCCTCGCCTTTGAAGATGCTGACCGGCACGATGTCGAGCTTGAGGCCGAGATGCGCCGCGAGCAGCCGGACCTTGAAACAGTTCTGCGAGGGACCGTAGTCATAGAGCCGCATCATTGCCCTCCCGTCGCGCCGCCATCACTCGCGCGCGGAACCGGGCGGATCGAGGAACCGCTGCATGAAGATGAGGTCGAGCCAGCGGCCGAATTTATGGCCGACCTCGCGGAACGAGGCCACCCGCTCGAAACCGAGCCGCGCGTGAAACCTGATCGAGGCGTGATTGTCGGCGTCGATGCCGCCGATCATGACGTGCTTGCCGAGCGCGAGCGCCAGCGGGAAGAGCGCCTCGACGAGAAGCCGGCCGATGCCCTGACCCCGCACGTCATGACGCACGTGGACGGAGTGCTCGACCGTGTAGCGATAGCCCGGCCATGCGCCGCGCCACTCGCCGAACGAGGCAAAGCCGAGAACGTCGCCGTCCTCGGCGGCAACGAGTACCGGAAAATCCTGCGTAACACGCGCGGAGAACCAGGCGTGCCGCTCCTCCAGGGTCGAGGGCTGCGAGGTATAGACCGCCGTCGAAGTGGCGATGACCTCGTTGTAGATCGCCAGGATCCCCGGGAGGTCGGCTTCGCGCGCCTCGCGCACGCTCGGCATGGCTTCCTCCTGATCAGCTAGTGCCGCGAACCCGAAGTTCGCACAGCATCGGCGCAAGTCCGGTTGCGAACTTCGGGTTCAAGGCGGCACTAGAATCATAGAGTTACTAGTGTCCCTCGATTCCGAAGTTCGCATCGGTCGTGCGGCAAGGTTGGGCGAACTTCGGAATCGGGACACTAGTATGCTATATCGACAGTATGTCTACTATAGTGGATGACCTCGAAACCCGTCTAGGGGCCCGCATCAGGATCGAACGCGAAACCCGTGGCTGGTCGTTGACCGACTTGGCGCAGCGCTCCGGCGTATCGCGGGCGATGATCAACAAGGTCGAGCGCGGGGAGGCCAGTCCGACCGCCTCGCTGCTGGGGCGCCTCTCCGGCGCTTTCGGTTTGACGCTTTCCGCGCTGCTCGCCCGTACCGAGACGAACCGCGCCGGACGGCTCGTGCGGGCCGGCGATCAATTGCGCTGGACCGATCCCGCCACCGGTTACGTCCGTCGACAGATCGCGCCGGCGCCTGGCTCGGATCTTCCGTTCGATCTGGTGCAGGTGGAGTTGCCGCCGGGGGCCTCGGTGAGTTTCCCGGCCAGCGCCTACGCTTTCGTGCGCCAAGTCGTCTGGGTCTTGGACGGCACGCTCACCTTCATCGAGGGTGATGCGGCGCACACGCTCACGGCCGGCGACTGCCTCGAGCTCGGGCCGCCCAGCGACTGCACGTTCCGCAATGACAAAAAGCGCCCGTGCCGCTACGCCGTGGTGATTCTGCGGCAGAGCCAGTAGACTCCCGCCGTTATCTCCGGCTCGGACGGGCAGCGAGCCGCGGAGCCTGTTGTGACGCCCTCTCCCCTTGCGGGAGACGGCAGCTCAGAGTGTTCAACAAACTCTCTTGGGTGAGGGGTTCCGGCCACCCCTCACCCAACCGAATTTGCTGCACACTCTGTGTAGCCCTCTCCCGCAAGGAGCTAGCTTGGGCACACATCTTTGCAAATACGAGTCATTTCAAGGACTTAGCAAAGCCATGGTTTGGGACGGTTTCTGTATGGCGCGACTCGTAAGAAATCCAAGACCCATCGAGCTTTCTGGCACTTTTGATCAGTGTCCAACTGCCCCAAGATGTGTGCGTTGTGTGCCCAAGCTAGCCTGGAGGGGGGAGGTCGGCCGGCGCGGCCGGCCGGATGGGGGGGGGGTGAACGGCGCGAAGCGCCGACTGGTTCGCAAATCACCCCACCCCGGCGCCTTCGGCGCCGACCCTCCCCCTCCAGAGCAGGGTAAGCGGCTGCGCCACCGGCGCCTCAACTCATGAATCAGCAACGATCTGCAAGCAACAAAAAGTAATCAGCGCCCCCTCGCTGCCCTCCCCCGCTTGCGCGGGATGAAGCGGCGTAGGAAAAAGTTCCCGGGCCCCTTGTTCCGGATTGTTGTTCGATTGCTTCGCCATTGTTTTCGGCCGCTCGCTCATTGTTCTTTGCTGCGCCGCACTCGCACGGCTTTTGTCAATGATTGCAAATGATTCGATGCCATGGCCTGGGGTTGGCCGCCACTGGCAGCCGTTGTATTTGTATTGTTGTTTACAATAGCGCTTCCTTTTTCGCTGCACCGCAGCGTGTTCGTAGGATGGGTTGACGCCCGGAAACCCATCGATGGGTTTCGCCGCGGTAGAGGCGGCTCAACCCATCCTACGGTCTAAATCAGCAACGATCTGCAAGCAACAAAAGGTGGTCGCTTCTTTGCCCCTTGTTATTTTTGCTCGAGCGGCCGCTCGCGCTGCTTCTCCCGCCGCGCGCCAGGTTTCTTCAACGATTTCAAACAGCCGGCGCGTTGCTCGCCGCAACCCACCGCGTCGCATTTCCATTAGTGACGTAATATACTATTGGGAATTGAGCGTGTCAAGCAAAAATGCCCGAATATTGCGATATTTTCGCGGATTATATAACATATAGTTTTACCAATGAAGTCTTTCGCCTAGACCGGCGTATGGCCTCTCGACTATTCCCCGGGCCTTATATGTTAAATCGGCGAACCGTAGCCGGATTGCCGCCGCCTTCGAGGGCGTCCATCCGGGCTCCGCCTCCAGGCGTTTAACCATGACAAAGCGCATTGTCCCGGACACCTGCGCCGGCGCGATCATCGACGTGCAGGATTTCTTCCTCGCGCAGCTGGACGGCCCCGAGGCGCGGGCCCGGATGGAAACGAACCTCGTCAACTTCGCCCGCCTGCTCGATTACTTCCGCATCCCGATCGTCGCCACCGTCGAGCGGCCGGTCGAGGCGAAGGGCGGCCTGCCCGGTCCGCTCAAGGGGCAGCTCGCGAACGCGAAACTTTTCGAGAAGGACTTCTTCGATCTCACCAAGGAGGAGACGATCCGCGACCACCTCGCGCGGCTGAACAGGAAGCAGATCGCCGTCGCCGGCTGCGAGACCGACGTGTGCGTGCTCCAGTCCTGCCTCGGCCTGATCGACCTCGGCTACGAAGTGTTCGTGGTCGAGGACCTGGTGTTTTCCTCCGCGCTCGAGGTCGAGGCGGCGCTCGCGCGCATGCAGACCGAAGGCGTCATCTTCCTCAGTTACAAGACGCTTTACTACGAGCTGCTCCAGGCGGTTGGCGGCGGCCGCCATGCCGATGCCATGGTGGCGGCCTTCGGCCCGTTTCCAGGCGATCTCCCCGATCAAGCGGGGTAGAGCATGATCCCGAAAAGTGGGTACCGGTTTTCGGAAAGATCATGCTCAATAAAGCCCCGGAACCGCAGCGTCCATCGGGCATTACCGGGGTATGCGCGCGGCGCTGTTGATCCTGCTGATGGTGACCTGCGTCGCCGGTCCGGCCGACGCGCGGCGCCACCACCGTCATCATCTGCGCTACTACGACGAGGCCGTCACGCCGGGCGATACCGGCCGCCAAGCGGAGCCGGCACCCACGCGGAGCACGGTTCCCGAGCCGCGCGCGCAATCTTCCACGCGCCTGGTGCCGGTGGATTGGCGCGAGGAGCCGGCCGATCCGCAGCTCAAAGGTCAGCATTTCGTCTCGCCCGACGGCAATGCGTCGTTCGTCGCCTACACGGTGCCGGCCGGCACGGAGGGTATCGCCGCCCATATGAAGGCGGTTGCGTTCGGCGACGGCGAGCAGATCACCTTCGTGCGCGGCGAGCGCACCTGGATCGCCGTCTCCGGCTTCAAACAAGGCCGCATCTTCTATCGCGCGGCGGCGCTCGCCTGCGGCGGCGACCGCTGGCACCACATCGCGTTCGAATATCCGGCGTCGGCCAAGACCGATATGCGCGACTACGTCGAGCGCGCCTCGACCGCCGTGCGCGGCAGCGAAAACAGCTGGTGCGACGTGCCTGTCAGCAATCAGTGATCAGGGATCAGGGATCAGAATCCACGGTCGTCATCGCCCGCGAAAGCGGGCGATCCAGTAAACACCGGCAATTCAAATAAATACCTGAACGGCGGTGTTTACTGGATGCCCGCTTTCGCGGGGCATGACGAGTCATAATTATTACGTCGCTGATTTCGCGACCTGTGACCAACGGGTCATCTCGCTGCGGATGAACGCGGCGAACGCATCCGGGCCGGCGTCGAGCGGCTCGTAGCCCTGTTTGCGCAAGGTTTCGACCGCCGCCGGCGTGTGCATCGCCTTGTTCGCGGCGTCGGCGAGCTTGTCGACGATCGGGCGTGGCGTTCCCGCCGGCGCGAGCAGCCCGAGCCACAGGCTGGTGTCGAAATCCGGCATGCCGGCTTCCGCCATGGTGGGCACGTCGGGTAGCGCTACAGGCCGGTTGTCGGCCGCGGTGGCGACCGCGATGAGCTTGCCGGCGGCGACCTGGCCGACGATGCCCGAGGCCGGCGCGAACATCATGGTGATGCGGCCGGCGACCACGTCGATTACGCCCTGCGGGCTTCCCGGATAGGGAACGTGCACGAGGTCGATGCCGGCGCGTTGCGCAAACATCACGCCGCACAGGTGCGGCAGGCTGCCCGCGCCGACCGAGGCATAGAGCACCTGACCGGGCTTTGCTTTCGCGAGCGCGACCAGGTCGGAAATGCTGCGCACGCCGGTCGCCGGATTGACCACCAGCACGATCGCGAGACTGGCGAGCAGCGCGACCGCCGCAAAGTCCTTGCTCATGTCGAACGCCGGCTTCGGACTGGCGAGTTCGTTGGTCAGCGTCGAGAGCGCCGGTACAAACAATGTGTAACCGTCGGGGGCTGCGCGCGCGACGTATTGCGCGGCGATGCTCGAGCCCGCGCCCGGCTTGTTCTCGGGCACGAACTGCTGGCCGAGGATCGGCGCTGCGTATTCGGCGAACAGGCGCCCGCAGATGTCGGAGGCAGCGCTCGGCGGAAAACCGATGATCAGGCGGATCGGACGCGAGGGATAAGCACCTTGCGCGAACGCGCGCGGCGGCATCAGCGCCGCAAGCCCGAGCAGCGACAGCGTGCGACGGTCGAGATGGGGCATGGGTTATCTCCTACTTCGTCATTGCGAGGAGCCCCGCAGGGGCGACGAAGCAATCCATGGGCCGCACGGCTTTATTCCTGGATTACTTCGCTTCGCTCGCAATGACGGTATCAACTCCCGCCGCGCTCGGCGCTGATCACCGGGCCGAACGGCACCGAATGCTCACCGTCGAAGCGCGTCATCTGCATCTGCTCGATCGGATAATAATCGTCCGGGCCGGTGTTGATGACGATGCCGGGCAGCAGCAGGCCGAGCCGCAAGTCCTTGAGGTTCGCCGCCTGTTTCATCACGTTCTCGCGCGTCAGTTCGTCGCCGCATTGCTTGAGCACCTGCACGAGCGTCTGCGCGGTGAGATAGCCGTAGGCCGTGAAGGTGCTGGTGCGGTCGCCGTCGGGATAATATTGCTTCATGAAGGCTTCCCACTCGGCGACCGCCGGGTCGCCTTTCCACGTCGGGTCGGTCGGGTCCTTCAGATAGGCGCTCGAGAGTATCCCCCTGGCGTTGTCGAGACCGGCCGGCTTGAGCACCGAGCCCACCGAGTTCGAGATGCTGGCGAGCAGCTGCACCGGCTTCCAGTTGAGCTCGGCGATCTTGCGGATCGCCTGGGCGGCGAACTTGGGCGAGGCCTCGTTGAAGAAGACGTCGGCGCCCGCGGTCTTGAGATTGACGATCTGCGAGTCGATGGTCGGGTCGGTCACCTCGTAGGGCGCCTCCGCGGCGATCGTCATCTTGCCGGCGAGGCCGTCCTTGAGTCCCTTCAGGTAGTCCTTGCCGGAGTCGTCGTTCTGATAAAGTATGCCGATCCTCCCGTCGGGGTGGTTCGCCCGCAGATATTTGGCGTAGATGTGTCCTTCGGTCTGGTAGGTCGGCTGCCAGCCCATGGTCCAGGGAAAATTCTTCGGATCGCCGAACCGCGTGGCACCGGTTGCGACGAACAGCTGCGGCACCTTCTTGGCGTTGAGATATTTCTGGATGGCGAGGTTGGTGGGCGTCCCCAGCGCCTGGAAAATCAACAGCACCTCGTCGCTCTCGACGAGCTTGCGCGCCTGCTCCACCGTTTTCGGCGGACTATATCCGTCGTCGTAGGAAACAAAATCGATCTTGCGGCCGTTGATGCCGCCTTCCTCGTTGATCTTCTTGAAGTAGGCGGCCTGGGTCTTGCCGATGATGGCGTAGGCAGACAATGGTCCGCTGTAGGGCATGATGTTGCCGACCTTGATTTCCCGGTCGCTCGCGCCGGGACCGTACTTGGGCTCTCCGGCGGCCGGTTCCGCGGCGAGCGCGATGGCGGCGATGGCGAGCGCAAGGCGACGGAACAGGGCCATGGCGTTTCTCCGCGGATTTCGGATGCACGCGATGATATCACCATCGCCGCGCCGGTGATATGAACGGGTTCAGCCATGGCCGACGAGCAGCGCGTTTCCGGACACTACAGCAGCGGCAAGCTCATGGAGCGCTTGCGCACCGCGCTCGCGGCCGAGGGGATCGATCCCGATCGCCCGACGGTCGAGCAGCTGGCGCCGTTCGATCATTTCCACGGACGCGGCCTGGAAGCGACGCAGCAGGCGGCGAATTTGGTCGCGGCATCGTCTGCCGACCACATCCTCGACGTCGGCAGCGGCATCGGCGGGCCCGCGCGCTACTTCGCGAAGCGGTTCGGCTGCCGCGTGACCGGCATCGATCTCACCGTGGAATTTTGCGAGGTCGCGCGCGGGCTCACCCACGCGGTCGGGCTCGCGGATCGGGTCAAGTTCGAACAGGGCAACGCGCTGGCGATGCCGTTTCCCGACGCGAGCTTCGATGGCGCCTATTCGATGAACGTGTCGATGAACATCGCCGACAAGCCGGGACTCTTTCGCGAAATCCGCCGCGTGCTCAAGCCAGGCGCATGGTTCGTGCTTGCCGAGATCGCGCAAGGTCCCGCTGGTCCGCCCACCTACCCGACGCCGTGGGCGCGCACCGCGGGGACGAGCTTCCTCGCCACGCCGGACGAGACCCATGCGGCGCTCGCCGCTGTGGGTTTCACCATCGTGCAATCGCGCGACACCGTCGCCGAGGCCACGGCTTTCACGGCGCGCTCGCGCGCGCTGATTGCGCGCGGCGAGAAGCCGCCGTTCCACGCGGTTTATCTGATCCACGGCGAGCTCGCGCGCGAGATGGCCGCCAACGGCGCGCGCGACCTCGCGGCCGGCAAGACCATCCCGCTGGAGATTTTATGTAGAGCCTAACGCGCCTTGCGGCGTGCCGCGCTGTGGTCGCGCCACATGCTCCACCTCTCCCCGCTTGCGGGGAGAGGTCGGATCGCGTCAGCGATCCGGGTGAGGGGGAGTTTCCACTGGCGTCGCGCTGCTGAGAGTCCCCCTCACCCGCCGCGCTTCGCGCGTCGACCTCTCCCCGCAAGCGGGGAGAGGTGGCGCGTGCTGCTCGACCTCAGAATCGCTTTGATCACCGCGGTGGAGGTGAGCGCAAATCACGCCGCTGCGGCGGTGGGCAGTCCGCATTGCGCGAGCGTCTTCTGCCAGGCCGGCAGCGCGCGCAGGGCGGCGTACCAGCGGGTAATCTCCGGATAGTCCTCGAGCGGTATCCGCGCCGCTTGCGCGTAATTGAGCGGCGCCCCGATCGAGAAATCGGCGACGGTGAGCCGGTCGCCGGCGACGAATTTGTTGCGCTTGAGCTGACCGTCGAGCACTTTCGCGGCGCGATGGAACAACTCCGCTCCCCTCGTCAGCGCGGCCTGATCGGGCTCGCCGCCCTTGACGATCACCGGCTTGACGAAATTTTCAAACAGATAAATCGCGCAGGCCTGATCCCAGTGGCAGGCGTCCCAGAACTGCCAGCGCGTCACGTTGAGCCGGCCGGTCTCGTCCGTGGGCAACAATCCGCTCTGCGGCTTCTTGCCGGCGAGATACTGGAGAATGGCGCCCGATTCCCACAGCACGTAATCGCCCTCCTTGAGCGTGGGGATGCGCATGTTGGGATTGAGCGCGGCAAATTCCGCCGTCTTGTGCTCGCCCTTGGGGAGGTCGAGCGCGCGCAAGGTCCAGTCGAGGCCGAGATGATTGGCGAGCGCCATCGCCAGGAAGGCGCGCGGGCTCGGCGGGAAAGCGTAGATTTCGATCGTCATTGTCAGCTCCTTTGTGGTTTGTGAGACAGATTTTGCTGGGCGCTCACGCTTTTTCCGCGGCGTTCTTGAACAGCTCGAGCAGGGCGGGCCAGCCGCCGTTGACGTCCTGGCGCAGCTTCTCGCCGCCCTCGGCGCCCAGGCGCTCGAACTTGCGGTGCTCCAGCTCCAGGCGCGTGCCCGCGCCGTCGGGAATAAACTGCACCTCGACTTCGGAACTCACCGTCGTGTCAGGCTTCCACTGGCTGTTGATGTCCCAGGTCATCACGAACCGCCGCGGCGGCTCCCACACGACGATTTTGCCGATGTCCGTCTGCGTGCCGTCTTCGGCCGTTTCGTACCAGCGGCCGCCGAGGCGCGTTTCCATCGCCACTCCCTTGCGCGGCGTCGGGCCGATGCCGTGCTCGAGCGGCCACCAGCGTCCGAGCCCGGACGTGAAAACCTCGAAGGCGCGTTGCGGCGCGGCGTTGACGTGCAAGCTCTTGCGCACCGGCGCAATCCTGACTGCGATGGTCATTTGGATTCCTTCTGTTCGTCTGCACTCTTTTCCACTTCCGCCTGGAACGCCGCGAGCGCCGCGTCCCAAAACTGATCGAGCCAGCCGCGCAGCGCGCCGAGCCCCTCGGGGTCGATGTAGTAGACGCGGCGATTTCCCTCCGGCCGATCGGCCACCAGGCCGGCCTCCTTCAAGACCTTGAGATGCTGCGACACCGCCGGCCGGCTGACCGGCATCCCATGCGCGATCGTCTTGACCGAGCGCGGTCCCGTCCGCAGCCGCTCGAACACTGCGCGGCGGGTCGGGTCGGCCAGCGCCGCGAGAGCATTTCCGTAAGCCATAACTTACCGTAAGTCAATACTTACTAGTTGTCAAGCGGTCATGTTAAGATGGCCTATTAAAGGGACGGAGGGCCGACCATGCGCGCCACTGGATTGACCGCACTCGTGATGTTGACGCTGGCTGCGTTGTTTTCTGCGCGTGCCGGCGATGACGCGATTGCCGATTGGCCGGCTTACGGTGGCGATCCTGGCGGCGGTCGCTATTCGCCGCTGGCGCAGATCGATCGCTCGAACGTCGCGCGGCTCACGGTCGCCTGGGAGTACCATACCGGCGACGTGTCGGACGGCAGCGACGGCCGCCCCAAGAGCGCGTTCGAAACGACGGCGGTCGTCGCCCACGGCACGATGTATTTCACGACCCCGTTCAATCGCGTCATCGCGCTCGATCCTGAAAGCGGCAAGGAGAAATGGACCTTCGATCCCAAGATCGATCTGACCACACCCTACTCGGAAGGCCTAATCAACCGTGGCGTCGCGCTGTGGAGCGATCGGGAAAAAGCCGAGACCGAGACCTGCGGCCGGCGCGTCTTCATCGCCACCATCGATGCGCGCCTGATCGCGCTCGATGCGGCGACCGGCCAGCCCTGCGAAGGCTTCGGCGCGGGCGGTCAAATCGATCTCGCCAGCAGCATTCCCAACATCACGCGGCGCGGGGAATATGAGGAAACCTCCGCGCCCGCGGTCATCGACGATCTCGTCATCGTCGGCTCGTCGATCGCCGACAACGACCGCGTCAAGAGCCCGAGCGGCGCCGTGCGGGCGTTCGATGCGCGCACCGGCGCGCTGCGCTGGACCTGGCATCCGCTCGGCGACGACGTTGCGCCCACCGGCGCCGGAAACGTCTGGTCCACCATCTCGGTCGACGCCGAGCGCGGCCTCGTTTTCCTGCCCACCGGCAGCGCGAGCCCGGACTATCAGGGCTTCGCGCGGCGTGGCGATAATAAATGGGCAAACTCGCTTGTCGCGCTGAAGGCAGCGACCGGCGAATTGGTGTGGGGATTTCAGCTCGTGCACCACGATCTCTGGGACTACGACGTCGCGTCCCAACCGACGCTCGCTACATTAGGCCGTGATGGTTCGGAAGTGCCCATCGTCATTCAGGGCAGCAAGCACGGACATTTGTTTGTTCTTGAACGGGAGACCGGCAAGCCGGTGTTCGGCGTGGAAGAGCGGCCGGTGCCGAAAAGCGATGCCGAGGGCGAGGAAGCCGCGCCGACGCAACCGTTTCCCGTGCGTCCGCCGGCGCTGGTGCCGCAGCGGCTCGACGCAGCCGACGCCTGGGGGCCGACGCCGGAAGATAAAGAGGCGTGCCGGGCGAAGATCGAGCGCCTGCGCTCCGAAGGGGTCTTCACCCCGCCGAGCGTGCAGGGAACCGTCGCGATCCCCGGCAACGTGGGCGGCATGAACTGGAGCAGCGGCGCGTTCGATCCCGAGCGGGAGGTGTTCGTCACCAACGTCAACAACCTGGCGATGGAAGTTTATCTGATCCCGCGCAAGGAGTACGGCGCGCGCGAACGGGAAAACCAGCTCGGCAATCTGCGCGCCGAGATTTCGCCGCAGCACGGAACGCCGCACGGCATGAGCCGTAAGGTGCTCAGTTCGCCCAGCCGGTTGCCGTGCAATCCGCCGCCATGGGGATCGCTGGTGGCGGTCGACGTGGCGAGCGGCTCGATTCGCTGGAACGTGCCGCTGGGAACGACCGAAGGCCTGCTGCCGAACGCGCCCGTCATCCGCGGCACGCCCAATCTCGGCGGACCGATCGTCACCGCCGGCGGCCTCGTCTTCGTAGCGGCCGCGATGGACAGTTATCTGCGTGCCTTCGACCTCGATACCGGCGCCGAAGTTTGGAAGGCGCCGCTGCCGGCGGGCGGGCAAGCGGCCCCGATGACCTATCGCGTGCGCCCCGGCGGCAAGCAGTTCGTGGTGATCGCCGCCGGCGGCCACGGCAAGCTCGGCACGAAGCTCGGCGATTCGCTGATCGCGTTTGCCCTGCCGTAACGAGTGTCATTGCGAGGCGCGAAGCGCCGAAGCAATCCAGGGCCCGTGCACCACCTCCTGGATTGCTTCGTCGCCGCTGCGCGGCTCCTCGCAATGACGGCGTGTTACACCCGGATCCACGTCTCCGAAAATGCGAGCATCGCGGTCGAGATGCGATTGCCGGCGACCTCGCGCGGAATCGGCTTGCCGGGAAGGACGCGGCCGTTGACGCTCACGCGCGCATCCGTACAGCCGACGAACAGGCTCGGCATGTGATGCCGGCCGGTCGCCGATTTGTCCGGCGGCAGCGCGAAGCAGAACGGCTTGCCGAGCCCGTTCCACTCGAGCTTCACGGTCATGTCGCCGGCGCGCAGAGTCTCGCTGTAGTTCTTCGCCGCATCGCCGCCCGCCTCGACGCTGTCGAGCTTGCGATAAGTCAGCCCGGCAAGGCCGGGCACGCCTTTCCACGCTCCGAAGTTCGAAACGAACTCGGTCACGAGATAACGCGCCATCGCCTCGTTGTCGGTGAGGCACAGGTTGGCGCGCTCGGCCGGCGGGGCGCGGTCCTGCGGCGACTGCAGCAGCACGAGCGCGTGGCCTCGTCCGTGCGGCGAGAGCACCACGCGAAAGAAGCTCGCCAAGGTGACAAACGGCCCGTCGGGATTCTCCTTGAGCGAGATTCCCGGATTTTCGCCGGACCACTCCACGGTGCCGGAAAATACGATCGGATCAGCCATGCTTTCCTCCCTTGTGTGCAAAGATAATACCGGAATGTTGTAGATACCATGGGGCGATGGGCGCGCATCCGATAGGTTTGGGTTTGCAACAACTCGAACCATCGGAGACATCAGATGCAAGCATCCAACGTTAACGCGCCCATCGCGAGCCATAGTGACACGATTTTCGTTTCAATCGAACTG
>JAFAUQ010000065.1 GCA_019243195.1 Hyphomicrobiales bacterium | reverse complement strand
TTTCAAGGACTTAGCAAAGCCATGGTTTGGGACGGTTTCTGTATGGCGCGACTCGTAAGAAATCCAAGACCCATCGAGCTTTCTGGCACTTTTGATCAGTGTCCAACTGCCCCAAGATGTGTGCGTTGTGTGCCCAAGCTAGCCCCTACGGGGAGAGGGAGGCGAGAGGCCCTCCCGTGACTACGTCCCGCACAATCAGCTTTACGCTCAACGGCGAGCCGGCGTCCGCGACCGTTGCACCGCATCAGAATCTGGTTGAGCTGTTGGCGCAGCTCGGCCTCGGCGGCGCGCGGGAGAGCTGCGCCCAAGGCCTATGCGGCTGCTGCACGGCGATCGTCGATGGGCGCGCGGTGTCGGGATGTTTGTTTCTCGCCGTGTTCGCCGATGGCGCCCGGCTCGAAACGGTTGAGGGACTAGCGGACGGCACGCAGCTTGATCCGATCCAGGAGGCGTTCATCGAGACCGGCGCATTCCAGTGCGGCTTCTGCACGCCGGGATTCATTCTGATGACGCGTCAATTGCTGGAAGAGAATCCGGCGCCCGGCGAGGACGACATCCGCCATTATCTCTCCGGCAACCTGTGCCGTTGCGCCGCCTATCCGCAGATCATCGAGGCGGTGCAATTGGCCGCGCGCAAACGTACTCGTTCCGTCACCCCGGGGCATAGGCCGCCTACGGCGGCCGTTCTTAGTGATGAAGAACGCCGACGCGAAGCGTCGGCTACGCGAAGCGAGGGAGCCCGGGGTCCATGAACACGGACCGAGCGGGTTCTGCAGGGTCCGGTGTTCATGGGTTCCGGGCATAGGCCGCCTTCGGCGGCCGTTCTTAGCGCTTAAGAACGCCGACGCGAAGCGTCGGCTACGCCTTCGGCGCGCCCCTGAATGACAACTGAGGGGGAGGGAACCCATGGCTATCGCCAGCGAAGTATCGGTGCCGTGGTATCGCACGCTCGACAAGCGGCACTGGAAGGCGCTGCTCGCCACCAATCTCGGCTGGATGTTCGACGGCTATGAGACCTTCGCCCTCATCCTCACACTCGGCGTTGCGCTGCGCGCGATGCTCGACCCCTCGCAATATCAGCAAATCCCCGCCTATGCCGGCACCGTGCTTGCGATCACGTTGCTCGGCTGGGGCGTGGGCGGAATGCTCGGCGGCGTTCTTGCCGACTATATCGGCCGCAAGCGCACGATGATGCTGTCGATCCTCGTCTACTCGCTGTTGACCGGGCTGAGCGCGTTCGCATGGAACTGGCTTTCCTTCGCCGTGCTGCGTTTTCTCGTCGGCATCGCCATCGGGTCGGAATGGGCGACCGGCGCGTCCATGACCGCCGAGGTGTGGCCCGACCGCGCGCGCGGCAAGGGTGCCGGGCTGATGCAATGCGGCCTCGGCATCGGCTTCTTCATCGCGTCCTTCCTGTGGCTGTTCGTGAGTCCCCTCGGGCCCGACGCCTGGCGCTACATGTATCTGATCGGCATCCTGCCGGCGTTGCTGACCTTGTGGATCCGCCGCGGGATTTCCGAGTCGTCGTTGTGGGAAGCCTCCCACCAGCGCCGGCGCAGCGCGCTCGAACGCCAGCGCAGCGGCGCCGCGCTCGACGCCGGCGAGCACGCGCTCACGCGTTTCACCCTCGTCGATTTGTTTGCGGAGCCGGAGGTGCGCCGGCGCACCGTCTTCGCCTTCCTGATGTCGCTCACCACCACGCTGGGGTGGTGGGGGATTTCCACCTGGGTCCCGCCCTACGTCGGCTCGGTGGCGGCGAAAGTCGGATTACCCGCGCAGCAATGGGCGAGCTACGCCGGCATGGCCTATAACTTCGGTGCGATCCTCGGCTACGCCGGGCTCGGCTTCCTCGCCGATCGCTACGGACGCAAGCCGGTCACGGCCGTGTTCTTTCTGATGGCGCTGCTGCTCACGCCGGTGCTGTTCCTGTGGGTGCAGGATCCTGCGCTGCTGCTCGTGGTGGCGGCGATCAACGCGTTCTTCAGCCTCGGGCAATACACCTGGATGCCGGTGTGGCTGCCCGAACTCTTCCCTACCCGTATGCGCGCGACCGGCATGGCTTTCGTCTTCAACATGCCGCGTTTCATCGCCTTCCTCGGCCCGCTCGTCGCCGGCACCTTGATCGTGCACTTCGGCGGCTACGGTCCGGCCGCATGCATCGTCGCGCTGATCTACATCCTCGGCCTCGCCGCCGTGCCGTTCCTGCCGGAGACCGTGGGCAAGCCGCTGCCTGAGAAGGTTTAGGCGGCGGACGTATGTGAGAATTCTGGAATTCTCACGATCGCGTGGAAGGGGTTTTTACATTTTGTTGTATTTCGTATGAGGTCTGGAGAGTCGGCGTGATTTTCTGATGCACTTACAAATAGGTAGCGGATTTTTGCAGGAAACAGTTGACATAACTTTCGTTTTGTGAGAGCTTCCGAAATTCATGCTGCCATTGTTGCGGCAGCTCTTCGCCAAATCCGAGACCCGTAGGGTGGGCTAAGCCGCGCCGAAGCGCGTAGCGCGAAGGCGGGCGTGCCCACGCGTGGGCACGGCCTCGTCGCTACGCTCCTCGGCCTTAGCCCACCCTACTGCGCGCGCGCCGCTCGCGCGCATCTCCTGGTCCAATCCAAAAACCTCCCTCAAAGGGCCGCCTGCGCGGTCCTTTTTCATTTTGCGAGACGGCCGTGAAGAAACGTCCGCGAGTGACCCGCGCGCGGCTGCGCAAGATGCTGCATTATGATCGAGACACCGGAGAGTTTCGATGGCTCGAGTGTGTCAACCGATCGATCCAACCTGGCGACATCGCCGGGACACAGGATAGCCGAGGTTACCGCAAAATTATGATCAACGGCAGAATATGCTCAGCGCACCATCTCGCTTGGTTTTACGTAAAGGGCAAATGGTGTCGACTGATGATCGATCACCGGGACGGTGACCCCTCGAACAATCGCTGGAAGAACCTGCGTCCCGCGACCAGCTCGCAGAACTGTGCAAACAGGCGCATCCCTCGCCACAATAAGTGTGGATTGAAGGGAGTGTCGCTACACCGCGGAAAGTGGTACGCAACTATTGGCTTGAAGGGTAGAAAGCATTTTCTCGGATATTTCGAAACGCCGGCGGAGGCTCACGCCGCCTACGCGAAGGCCGCCCGCAAGCTGTTCGGCAAATTTGCCCGGACGGAGTAGGTGGAAGCTAGTCTATACATCCCGCAGAGTCCGGAGCGCACCCCACGAGACGGAAGTCCCATTGGAATTATCGTTTTCGGTCATTATTATCTGACTTATGAGGCGCCGCCTTTTGGATCAGAAGCTCGCCGACATGGACCGGCGCGGGGTGTGGGCGTTTACCCCCGCAAGCCTGTCGGTGCTGCTTGGGAATCCCACGCCGGAATACCTGAGGCTCGCCATGAAGCGCTTGGCCGACCAGGGCGTCCTGGTGAGAGCCGCGCGCGGCGTTTATGTGAACCCGCACGCTCGTTCCATGCCGGACAACGTCCGGGCCGGCCTCCTTCGATTCCTGCGCCCGCGCGAGCTTAGCTATATCAGTTTGGAGTCCAAATTGTCGGAAGTGGGAGCGATCTCGCAGGTGTCGACGGCTTTGACATGCATGACGACCGGCTCGCCCGGTCGCTTCGACACGCCGTGGGGAACGATCGAGTTCACGCATACGGACCGTCCCGTCGTCGTCGGCACCGACGTGCACATGCGGGCTGATGGCGTCCCTGAAGCCACAGTAAAGCGGGCAGCGCGCGATCTGCGACGCGTCGGCAGAAACACTGATTTGGTCGATACGGAAAGATTGGCAGAAGCACTTCACGAAGAGAGACGGCTAACCTGAGTGGAACAGCGTGTCGCGATGGCGCTACGCTTGCCCGCGAACGGAAGAGACACATCTCGGCACTTTCCCGACGCCGCAAGAGGCGCCCGCCGCTTACGTGAAAACGGTTCACGAGCCGCCCCGCGAATTTACCCGGACGGGGGAGGCGGAGATTTTATACAGTCTAGCAGAGACGCCCGCTTCACCGCACCGGTGAAAGTTTGTTGCCTTCCACAAGCACCAAAGCATCGAACGGGTAGGTGCCCGTCTCTTCCCTATCCTGCTTATTGAGCCAGACGCACGTAGCGATTTGATGGCCGTTCGCTTCGCTAATTTCTACTACTGTCCGGGGCACGGCATCCGACTTCAGCCGCACAAGACTGCCGACTTTGATCTGCTGTGACATCTGAGGGATCTCCTATGAAGTCAATTCGCGTTCCTATCGACCAACTGGTTCTAATCGCGCAGCCCGAATCATTTTGGGACCTGCACGAGCCCCCGCTGACCATAGGTGATCACGTTCGTCTTAACAGCGGTGGAGCGATTCTTCTAGTAGTAGATACGAGCGAAACCACTGTCACTATATCTTGGCAAGATCGCCTCGGTGGAACGCACGAACGGACTTTGCCGGCGCAATGTTTCCATCGTGTTAGAGAGCTCGCGCAAGCGCGTCCCGGTTGTAAGGTCAGACTTTCAACGATGCGAGTTCCCCGAAACCTTCAATCAGGCGCACGAGCACCTTATAATCCCTCTATGGCAAACCCCCTGCACACCTCAACCGACGTCCTCGTCATCGGCGCGGGCGGCGCCGGCATGTATGCGGCGATCGACGCGGCGCGGCAGGGCGCCCGCGTGCTGCTGATCGACCGCAGTCTGATCGGCCGCGGCGGCGCGACCGTGATGGCGCAGATGACCGTCGCGGTGGCGCTCGGCGCGCAGACGCCCGACCATTGGAGCCACCACTACGCCGACACGCTCGCCGCCGGGCGCGGCCTGTGCGCCGAGCCGCTGGCGCGGCTTCTGTGCGAGGAGGGCCCCGACTGCATCCGCGAGATGGACGCGTGGGGTATCGGCTGGGCGCGCCGGGACGGCCGCATCGTGCAGGCGCAGGCACCCGGTCACGACCGGCCGCGCTGCGTCTACGTCGATTTCCTCAACACCGGGCCGGCGGTGTCAAAGACGCTGCGCACCGTGGTCAACCGCACCGCGGGCATCCGCAAGGCGGGCGACCTCGCCGTGGTCGATCTCATCGTCGCCGACGGCGAAGTCACCGGCGCGGCGGCGCTGCATCTCGTCACCGGCGCGGCCGTGACCATCGCCGCCAAGGCGACCGTGCTCGCGACCGGCGGCCTCACCCGGCTTTACCGCCGCAACAGCGCGTCGGCCAACATGGGCGGCGACGGCTATGCGCTCGCGTTGCGCGCCGGCGCGACGCTCGTCGACATGGAGTTCGTGCAGTTCTTCCCGATCGGGCATCTCGCGCCGCGGCTCATCGGCATGGACCCGATTATGTGGGATCCGTTTCGTTACAAGCTCGGCGGCCGGCTGCTCAACGGCAACAAAGAAGAGTTCACCTCGCGCTACGGCTCGGACGAATCCGGCAAATACGTGCTCACGCGCGACCTTGCGACTTACGCCATCATCAAGGAGGTGGATGCCGGGCGCAGCTCGCCGCACGGCGGCGCGTATCTGAGTTTCGAGCATTGCTCGGCGGCGGCGCTGCGCGCCGCGTTCGGGCCGGTGATCGATCGCCTCGCCAAGAACGACATCGATCTCACCCGCATGCCCGTCGAGGTCGCGCCGATCGCCCATTATCACATGGGCGGGATTACGGCCGACGCGCGCATGGCAACGAACGTGCCGGGCCTCTACGCCGCCGGCGAGGCGGTGGGCGGGGCCAACGGCGCCAATCGCCTCTCCGGCAACGCGATCACCGAGGCGCTGGTGTTCGGTCGCCGCGCCGGGCGCAGCGCCGCCGAATGGGCCGCCGGCATCGCGGCGCAGCCGTTCCGCCCGGAGGTAGCGCGCGCGTCGCTCGATCTCATCGCGGCGGACGGCGGCGGCGCGGGACCGAACACGGCGGAAATGATTACGAAGCTGCAGGCGACCATGGCCGACGAGGTAGGGCCGTTGCGCGACGCGGCGCGGCTGCGGCGCGCGCTGGCGCGCATCGAGGAATTGACCGTTGCGCTCGGCGAGCGGCCGTTCGGCGCGCCCACCGCGTTCGATTTGCGCCGGCTCGAATGGTTCGACTTGCGCAACATGCTGCTTGTCGCTGGAGCCGTTGCGGCCACCGCGTTAGCGCGCCAAGAGAGCCGCGGCGCGCATCAGCGCGAAGACTTTCCCGAGACGGAGGCGTCCTGGCGCGTCAATCAGATTGTGCACTGGCGCGACAGTGAACTGGCGCTTGTCCGCAACCCGGCGGCGGTCGAGATGGCGGCGCAATGACCGAGCATGCGCAGCTCAAGATCTGGCGCGGGGTTGATCGCGCCGCGGGGCGCTGGGAGCGCTACGAGGTTCCGTTCGAGCCGGGGCAGTCGGTACTCGACGGCCTGCGCTGGATCCGCGCCAACCGCGATCCGAGCCTCGCCATCCGCTTCTCCTGCATCAATGCCAACGCCTGCAAGGAATGCATGATCGAGCTCGACGGCAAAACCGTCTATGCCTGCACCGCGCGGCTCGAGCCGCGGGAAATGATGCTTGCCCCGCTCGCCAACAAACCGCTGCTGCGCGACCTCGTCACCGAAATCGCCCCACCGGCGGAACGGCTTTCGTAAAAGCGCTTTGGCATCAACTGTCACCCCGGGGCCCGAGCGGAGCGAGGGAGCCCGGGGCCCATGAACACAGGCCGAGCCGACTTGCATCATCCGGTGTTCATGGGTTCCGGGCTCGCCGCTTCGCGGCGCCCCGGAATGACGCGAAGTATGTATTCAGCTCAAAAGGAAACTGCTCTAGTCTCGCCGCCGCCCATCCGGGCGAAGGCGCCGCCAACAGGAGTTCTCGGCATGGAGCTGCCGCTCATCGTCGGCATCAGCGGAGCGTCGGGCGCGATTTACGGCGTCCGCATGCTCGAGGTGCTGCGGCGGGGCGGCATCCAGGCGCATCTGATCATTTCGCGCTCGGCGGCACAGACGCTGAGCGAAGAAATGGACATGCCGGTCGACAAGGTGCGCGGGCTCGCCGAGGCGGTCTATCCCAATAGCGATCTTGGCGCCGCCGTGTCGAGCGGCTCGTTCAAGACGCGCGGAATGATCGTGATTCCGTGCTCGATCCGCACCGTCGCCGACGTCGCCTACGGCCATACCGATACGCTGGTGAGCCGCGCCGCCGACGTGACGCTCAAGGAACGCCGGCGCCTCGTGCTGGTCGTGCGCGAGACCCCGCTGCACGCCGGCCATCTGCGCAGCATGCTGGCGGCGACCGAGAACGGCGCGATCATCATGCCGCCGGTGCCGGCGTTCTATCACCGGCCGCGCACCATCGACGACATCGTCAACCAGACGGTCGGCCGCGCGCTCGATCTGTTCGGTATCGACGCCGGCATCGTCAAGCGTTGGCGTTCCGAGACGCCGGCCGGCGATGAGAAAGCCTAGATGACGGCGCCGCCGGTGGAGATGAACTCGCCGCTGTGGCGCTTCTCGCTCGCGGTCTATCGCGGCGCCGGCGTGCACGAGGAATGCCTCGACGTGCAGGAGCGGTTCGGGATCGACGTCAATTTGTTGATGCTGTGCGCCTACGTCGGGGCGGTCGAAGGCGCGGTGCTGTCCGCAAGCGACGTTGCCGATGCGCTCGAGGCGAGCGGGGCGTGGCACGCCAATGCGGTGCGCACGTTGCGGCAAGTGCGGCGCACGCTGAAACCCTGGGGGAGCGGAGAGGGGCCTTTCGCCAACATGGTGGAAGCCCTGCGCACGAAAGTGAAGGGCGCCGAACTCGAGGCCGAGCAGATCGAGCAGGCGATGATGTGGGGGTGGCTGCGCGCGCAAGCCGGGCCATGGCGCCGGCGTGAGCCGCGACAGGCGCTCATCGCCAATGTGTTTGCGCTGCTGGTGCGCTGCGGCGCGACGGGCGCGCAGGCCGACCCGCAGCAGGCGCTGCCGCAGTTCTGCGCGGCGGCGTTGCGCGTCGGTACGCGCGAGCAAGCAACCGGGACGGGGCCATGAGTATCGAACGAAAGCCGGTCGCCTTCGGCGATCTGCGCGGCTGGATGCGGGCGCTTGCGGCGGCCGGCGAGCTGCACGAGATAAACGCCGAGGTCGACTGGAACATCGAGCTGGGCACGGTCATGCGGCTGGCCCAGGGCGCCGGTACGGGGCCGGCGCTCGTATTCAACAACATCAAGGACTACAACAAACCTTCGAGCCGCTGCCGCCGCGTCTTCGGCTGCGGCCTGTCGAGCTATCGCCGCGTCGCCATGATGCTGGGGCTCGCGCCCGATACGCACCCGCGCGAGTTGGTGCAGATCGGCCGCGGCATCCTCAACGGCCGCGTCCCGCCGCGCATCGTCGCCGACGGCCCGGTGAAGGAGCACACGATCGCCGGCAAGGACGTCGATCTTTATGAGTTTCCCGTGCCCTATTGGAACCGGCTCGACGGCGGCCGCTACGTCATCACCTACGGCGGCTGCGTGACCAAGGATCCCGACACCGGCGTCATGAACGTCGGCATCTATCGCGGCATGCTCTCGGCGCGCGATCAAATTCCGATCCTGATGTGGCGGGCGCAGCACATCGGCCATCACACCACCGCGTGGCAGCAGGCCGGCCGCAACGAAATGCCGATCGCCTTCGTCATCGGCTGGGAGCCTTCGCTCGGCTTCTGCGCCGGCTCGCCGGTTCCCAAGGGCGTGTGCGAATACGACGTGATGGGCGCGATCCGCGGTGAGCCGGTCGATCTCGTCAAATGCGAGACCGTCGATCTCTACGTTCCGGCCTTGGCCGAGATCGTGATCGAAGGCTATCTCGGGCTCGATCAAGATTCTTACGTGATGGAAGGCCCGTTTGCCGAGTTCACCGGCTATCTCGCCGGCGACCGCTCGCCCAAGCCGTGCGTGCGCGTCACCTGCATCACCCATCGCAGCGATCCGATCCTGCGCGGCACGATCGAAGGCTCGCTGCCGGGGAGTTTTTCGGAGAACGCCGTGTGCAGCTCGATCATGCGCTCGGCGACCGCCTGGGACGTGCTCGACCGGGCCGGCGTGCCCGGCATCACCGACGTGTTCTGTCCGCCGGTGCACGCGGGCATCAATTTGCTGATTCAGATGAAGCAGAGCTATCGCGGGCAGGCGAAACAGGCCGCGAACGCCGTGTGGGGCTCCTCGGCCGCCCACGTGCGCTACAAACACGTGATCGTGGTCGATGACGACATCGATATTCACGATTATGCGGCGGTCGATTGGGCGATCGCTTATCGGGTCAACGCCGGCGAGGACGACATCGTCATCATGCCGTCGACCTTCGGGGCGGGGCTCGATCCCTCGACCCGGCGGCGCGACCGCAACGCCGCCCTGTTCGGCACCGGCAAATGGAATCGGGTGCTGATCGACGCCACCATGAACCTCGATTATGACCCCGATCCCGAGCTCGGCGGCGCGCGGTTCCCGCCGCTGGTGTGGCCGGAGCAAGCCGACATCGACGCCGCCAAGGCGCGCTGGGCCGAGCTGGGACTCAAGCCGCCGGAGCGCGACTAAACCTTCATGCCTGACACACCGCCGCCTGAAAGCATTCGCGCGTATCGACAGGCGGATCGCGAGCAGGTCGCCGCACTCTGGGCACGGATCAATCGCGAACTTGCTCCTGCCGATCTGCGCGAAGCGTTCGAGCAATATATCGCCGGCCCGCTGGCGGACGAATTGCTGCGGCTGCACGACGTGTTCGCGGCGGGCAAGCGCAACGTATTTTGGGTAGTAACGCTCGGTGACGAAATCATCGGGACCTTCGGCATCGAGGCCCGCGGCCGGGACACGACCGAGCTTCGGCGGATGTATCTCGACCGTCGTCATCGCGGCAAAGGCCTCGCACAACGCATGCTCGAATGGGCCGAGTCGCGGGCCCGCGCGCTCGGATTTTCAACGATGATCTTGAGTACGGCGGAAATTCAGCGAGCGGCACTCAAGTTCTACCGCAGGAACGGCTACTGTCTCGTCAACACCGAGGTCGCCGAGACGATGTCCGTTCGGACAGTCGGCAGCGGCCTCAAGCGCTTCCATTTCGAGAAGCCGCTTTGATGATATCGTTGTAGATACCATGGGGCGATGGGCGCGCATCCGATAGGTTTGGGTTTGCAACAACTCGAACCATCGGAGACATCAGATGCAAGCATCCAACGTTAACGCGCCCATCGCGAGCCATAGTGACACGATTTTCGTTTCAATCGAACTG
>JAFAUQ010000245.1 GCA_019243195.1 Hyphomicrobiales bacterium | reverse complement strand
CGTGAGTCTGCCTGGAGCGTAAAAAATGAAGAAAGATGCTCATCGATGCCGTGTGCGCAGCCGCGTAAACGATCCAGCGATCGACTCGTCGCCGCGCACATCACGAAAATCGGCCTCCAAAGCTGGTTTTTCAGCAGCCTGCTAGTGCCGCGAACCCGAAGTTCGCATTACATTGCGGCAAGTGCGGTTGCGAACTTCGGGTTCAAAGCGGCACTAGAATAATAAAGTTGGTAGTGTCCTTTCGATTCCGAAGTTCGCGTCGAAGGGGCTGCAAGGTTTGGCGAACTTCGGAATCGGGACACTACCCGCAGTAATGCCCGCATTCGGCTCGCGACCCCTCGTCACCCGGCCGGAGCTCGTCCGCTGGGGCCTGTGCGCGGCTGTGGTCATCGCGGCGCACGGGCTCGTGGCGCTCGCGCTCGCCGCGCGGTCGGATGAGGTGGAATTGGCGGCCGGCGTGCCGGTGGCGACGGTCGAACTTTCGCCGCAAGCAATCGCGCCGCCGGCACCGCCGCGCGATCTCGCCCCCGGACCGTTGATGGAAAGCGAGAGCCAGGAGCGCGCCAGCGAGGAGGCGCAGCAGAAGCGCGAAGAACCCGAGAAAGAGCAGGTGGTCGAGGAAACGCCAATGCCGGATCCGGACGTAAGCATGCCCCGGCCGAATCCGATACCCGAAGAAAAGCCCCCCGAGGACAAGGCGGTCACGCAACCGGTCGAGGCGGCGCCCATGCCGACGGCGCCGCAGGCTGCGCCGGCGCCAGCACCGCGCGTCGCGGCCCCGGCGGTGGGCCAAACCGTCGCGAGGCCGACACGCGCTGCGATCACAAGTTGGGAGAGGCTCCTGATCGCCCAGCTGGAGCGCCACAAGCGCTATCCTGCCCAGGCGCGCGGCAAGGTTGGCGAGGCACGGCTCGAATTTACGATTGACCGCGCCGGCAACGTGCTCACCAGCCGCGTCGTGCACAGTTCAGGCTCCGAGGCGCTGGACGCGGCCGCGCTGGCGCTCGTGAAGAGCGCGGCACCGCTGCCGATCCCCCCGGCTGGGCTCCCCGAAGACCTTCTCTCCGTCATCCTCCCGATCCGCTATCACTGATAGCGGAGCCCCTCTTTGTTCTACTGAGATTTCAATTCATCGCGGAGATCAGGCTGTTTGCGCGGGCCGCCTCCGCGCTCGCCCACAGCTTGGGGTCGCCCATGCAAAAATGCCACACGTCGAGCAAATTTTGTTGCTCGCGTTGACAGGCTCGCCGCCGGATTTTCTAATTGCTGCGTTCAGGTGCGCCGTTCGCGTTGAACGGCCAAAAGGGAATCCGGTGCGACAGCCGTGCGTGCACGGCGGTCAATTCCGGAGCTGCCCCCGCAACTGTCGGCGGCGAGCCCTTCTCCAGATTGCCACTGGGCCAAGCCGGCCCGGGAAGGCGGAGCAAGGCCATGACCCGCGAGCCAGGAGACCTGCCTGAACACGTCATCCTTCCGGCGTGCGGGGCGCGCGCTCGGGGCGGTCTCCCGCTGTGGTGACAGAGAAAACATGTCACGCGCAGGAGGATCCGCCATGGCTGCCCTGTTGCCGATCTCCATACACAGGCGTGCATGCCCTCGGGGGTCGAGCGTAACGTTTGCGGCTGCAGCTTCCTTGGTTGCCGCCCTGAGCGCGGTGTACGCCTCCGCGATGGCGGCCGATATGCCGCTCAAGGCGCCGGCCGCCCTGCCCTCCTTCGACTGGACCGGCTTCTACGTGGGCGGCCATTTCGGCTACGCCGCGGGTACATCGAATTGGACTGAGACTCCGGTTGGAATGCCAGGCGCGAGCGTCTCCGGCTCGCTCAATTTGTTTCAGCCGTTCGATGCGTTCACCGGGACGGGAAGCTATTTCGCCGGGCTGCAGGCCGGCTACAACCGCATGCTGCCGAACCGCGTGGTGCTGGGCGTCGAGGGTGACGTTTCATTTCCAAGCTTCCCCAATCTCTCCGGCATCTCGATCGGCGGCGCCTCGACATTTGCAACGCCGACACTCGGCTTGGAAACATACAGCGAGACCGTGGTGCATTCCGGCACCCTGCGCGGGCGCATCGGCTACGCGCCCGGCCCCTGGCTGTTCTATGCCACCGCGGGATTCGCCTGGACCTACGACAGCCTCACCCTGACGCAGCTCGCCAACGGCACCATGGAATCGACGTTCCACTGGCGCCTGGGCTGGGCCGCGGGCGCTGGCGTCGAGGCACCGGTCGCGCCGCACTGGACCATGAAGGTCGAATATTTGTTCACCGATTACGGCACGAGCGGCGTCACCTTCCCGGCCGCGGGACAGCAGTTCGTCTCCGATTTCGCGCTGCATCAGTTGCGCGTCGGCCTGAACTACCGCTTCGGCGACGATGCGAAATCCGCGTCCGGGAAGGCGGCGCCCGATGACGACCGCCTGAGCCTGCACGGCCAGGCGACCTTCGTCGAACAGGCCTATCCACGCATCCGCTCGCCTTATCAGGGACCAAACAGCCTGCCGACGAGCGGCGAGGGCCGCGAGACCTTCGACGTGACGCTCTATGCCGGCCTGCGCCTGTGGCAAGGCGCGGAACTTTGGTTCAACCCGGAGATCGATCAGGGCTTTGGCTTAGGCAATACGCACGGCGTCGCTGGGTTCACCAGCGCGGAAGCTTACAAGGAAGGAAGCACGTATCCCTACGCGCGCATCCAGCGCGCGTTCCTGCGCCAGACCATCGATCTCGGCGGCAAGTCCGAGAAATATGACGCCGACGCGAACGTGTTCGCCGGCACCCGTACGGAGGACCGGCTCGTGTTCACGGTCGGCCGCTTCGCCATCACCGACATTTTCGATACCAACAAATACGCCAACAACGGCAAGACCGACTTCTTCAACTGGTCGCTCGTCAACGCCGGCACCTTCGACTACGCCGGCGACGGTTGGGGCTACACCTATGGCGCGGCCGCCGAGTGGTACCAGGGGCGCTGGACCGTGCGGGCCGGCGCGTTCGATCTCTCGGCGACGCCCGCGGGCGGCATCAGCCCGCTCGGCGGGGACCTCGACCCGACCTTCCGGCAAAATCAGGTGGTGGCCGAAATCGAGGAACGCCACGACTTGTGGGGCCAGCCCGGCAAGCTCAAGGTCACGGGCTTTCTCAGCCACGGCAACGCTGGACTTTTCGCCGACGCCATCGCGCTCGCGCAGGCGACCGGGCAGCCCGCCGACATCAACGCGGTGCGCCAGACCACGAACCGCACCGGCGTCAGCGTCAACCTGGAGCAGCAGATCAACGACACGGTCGGCGTGTTTGCACGCGCCGGATGGGCGGACGGCCGGATCGAGCCGTGGGATTTCACCGACATCGATCGCACCCTCTCGGGCGGCGTCTCGATCAACGGCAAGCAATGGGGTCGCTCCGACGACACCGTCGGCATCGCCGGCATCCTCAACGGGATCTCCGGCGTGCATCAGGCTTTCTTCGACGCCGGGGGGCTCGGCATTCTCATCGGCGACGGACAATTGCCGCATCCCGGGCCCGAGCAGATCCTCGAGGCCTACTACAGCTACGCGGTCTCGTCCTCGATCAAGCTTTCCTTCGATTATCAGTTCGTCGTCAACCCGGGCTACAACACGGATCGCGGCCCGGTAAACGTGTTCTCCGGCCGCTTCCACTGGACGTTTTGACCTCTGCAATCAAACGCGGTCGTCATCGCCCGCGAAAGCGGGCGATCCAGTAATCGCAGGTGTATCAGACAAAACTGCGACGGCGCCGTTTACTGTTGGGGTGGACGGCCCCCGACGGCATCAGTGTGCCAGAATGAGGTCGTTGGAGATCTCAAACGAGGGAGCCGTCCATGAACGATCTTATCCGCATTGGCATCGACACGTCCAAGAGTGTTTTCGTGCTGCACGGGGTGGACGCGGCGGAACAGCCGGTGCTGCGCAGGAAGCTGCGGCGCCAGCAGATGCTCGATTTCTTCGCCAAGCTGGCGCCGGTGCAGATCGGCATCGAAGCCTGTGGGGCCGCCCATTATTGGGCGCGCGAACTCATGGCCTTGGGGCACGAGGTGCGGCTTTTGCCGCCGCAATACGTCAAGCCCTACGTGCAGCGGGGCAAGAACGATGCGGCGGACGCGAGCGCGATCTGCGAGGCGATGAGCCGGCCGCGCATGCGGTTCGTACCGGTCAAGACGGCCGACCAACAGGCGGCGCTGATGCTGGTAGGGGTGCGCGACCAGCTCGTTGCCCGCCGGACGCAACTGAGCAACACGATCCGCGGCTATGCGGCCGAGTTCGGGATCGCCGCGGCGAAGGGGCTCGACAAGGTCGAGCCACTGCTGGTCCGGATCGCGCGCGAGCCCGGGGTGCCGGAGCTAGCCAAGGGGCTGTTTGCGGCGCTGGGCGAGGAGTTCGCCGCGCTCAAGCCGAAGCTTCGCAAGCTCGAAGCGCAACTGCTTGCTTGGCATCGCCACAACGAGCTGAGCCGGCGCCTGGCGGAGATTCCATCCATCGGGCCGATCGGGGCGACGCTCTTGGTGATGAAGGTGACTAATCCCCAGGCGTTCCGCTGCGGTCGAGATTTTTCCGCCTGGGTTGGGCTCACCCCGAAGGATCACTCGACCGCCGGCAAGCAGCGGCTCGGCGTGATCACGCGCGCCGGCGACGAGACGCTGCGCCGCGTGCTGGTGGTGGGTGCCACCGCGGTGATCCAGCAGGTCAGGAAGGGGCGGGGCAATCCCTCGCCCTGGCTGATCGAGTTGATGCGGCGCAAGCCACCCAAGCTCGTCGCCGTGGCGCTCGCCAACAAGACCGCGCGTATCGCCTGGAAGCTGATGGTCAGTGGCGAACGCTACCATCGAGAGCACGCCCGCGGCGACTTCGTTCCGCCGACCGGCAGTCTAGCGCCGGGCACGCGCCGTCAAGGCCGCGTTGCGCCGCCTGCGGCGGTGGCCTGCGGCCAGCCTTGACCGCGCTTGCCGCCCCGGCGCTGACAGCGCCGCCGTCGGCAAAACGAAGCCATCGCCACCCAAATAATAAGGTGTTCAAGATGATCCTGATCTCTTCCGAGTTCGACGTGCGTAGAACCGCACGTTGAGGCCGAAGCTTGCTCGAGAAGGCAGATGGCGTGATCGATCGATCCCAGACGCGAGGCACTCCGTGGCATCCAATGGCCCTCAGTATTCACGGGCCGCTTTACTGTTTGGAACTCGCGTCGCGGAACCCATCTTGGCAGCGGTCATGTGCGACCGCGACATCAGACCGGACATATAATCGCAACCGATCCGGTCACGCCTTGCTCAATCTCTTGCAGGCCGGGGGCCGTCCACATATGGATGCCCGCTTTCGCGGGTATGACGAGCCGGAGTGAGATACTACTCGGCGGCGACCAGGCGGCGCTCGGCGCTCTCCACCACCATCGGGGTTTCCCATTCCTGGCGCTGCGGCGGCGAGGCCCAGCGCTTCGTCACCATCGCCAGCCACTCGGGCGTGTAGAAGGCGTCAGCCGCGGCCTTGCTGTCCCACAAATAAATGCCGACGAGCGAGGCGCCGTCCGGCGCGATCCCGTAATACTTGCGGATCAGCCCGGGGATGCCCTCGTACATATGGGCGGTGGCGTTGATGGTCTCGACCAGCTTCGCCTTGGCGGTGCCGGCCGGAACTTTGAATGTCCACATTACCGTGTGCATCGAAAGTCTCCTGCGCTGCGTTTCAGGCATCAAACCACAACCGTGGTACGGAGGAAAGCTACCGCCACCGCGCGCTATTTCTGATTCGCGTTGGCGCGGATATAGGCCCACAGCTGCCCGATCTCCTCGTCGCTGAGCACGTCCTTCCACGGCGGCATCTGACTCTTGCCGTTGCGCACGGAGTTTTCGAAGCGCGCGCGATCGCCCGCCGTGAGCCGCCGCAGGTCAAAGGTCTGGCCGGTGTTGACCAGGCGATCGCCGTGGCAGGTCTGGCAGTAGTTGTTGTAGACGGCTTCCCCGGCCTCGATCGCCGCCTGATCGCGCGCCGCCTCCCGCGCCGACGCCACCGGCGCGAGCGCGCTCACGGCGAGCGCAAAGACCAGCCGCCGACTTTTCGCCGTCGAACGCGTCACTGATCGAACAGCGCGAAGGTCCACAGCGACACGCCGGCCGGCGCGTTCTCCAGCGCCGGATCGCCGGCGCGTTGCGCATAGACGCCGCCGATGCCGCTGAGCACCGTGACGTATTGTTTGTTGTTGCGCTCCCAGGTTACCGGCTGGCCGACGATGCCGGATGGCGTCTGAAAGCTCCACAGAATCTTGCCGCTGTCGGCATCGACCGCCTGGAATTCGCCGGTCATGACGCCGGTGAACACCAAGTTGCTCGCGGTCACCAAGGTCGACGAATAATTCGGACTGCGATACGGCACTTCCCATTTCGCCTTGCCGGTGAGCGGATCGACCGCCTTGAGATAGCCGCGCACGTTGGGATCGTCGGTGACGGTGGTGCGCTTGACGGTGCCGGGGCCCGACGGTTTGCCGGGCGCAAGCTTCGGCGGCTCGGGCGCTTCGTAGGTCATCCCCACGTGCAACGTGTTGATATAGAGCAGGCCGGTGAGCGGACTGAACGACATGTGCTGCCAGTTGGTCACGCCGGAGACCGATGGCCACACGGTGACTTTCTTGCCCTCGAGCGCGCCCCTGAACACGTCGGTGACGTTCGGGCGTCCGGTTTCGAGATCGACGCCGTTTGCCCAGGTGACCTTGCCGAACGCGTTGGCGGCGATGAGCTTGCCGTCCTTGGCGTCGAGCACGTAGAGGAAGCCGCCGCGGTTTGCCTGCATCACCACCTTGCGCGGCTCGCCATTGACCTTGATCAACGCGATCACCGGCGTCTGCACCGCGTCATAGTCGAACGGATCGTTCGGCGTCGTCTGGAAATACCAGACGCGCTCGCCGGTCTTGGGCCGCACCGCGAAGATCGAGTTGGTGAAAAGATTGTCGCCCTGACGGGCGCGCGGGTTCCACGGCGACGGATTGCCGATGCCCCAATAGACGAGATCGAGCTCCGGATCGTAGGTGCCGGTGACCCAGCTGCTGCCGCCGCCAGTGAGTTCGGAATCCCCTTCCCACGTCTCCGAGCCGGGCTCGCCCTTCGCCGGGATGGTGTAGAGCCGCCACAGGTGCTTGCCGGTCTTGGCGTCGTAGCCTTCGAGCAGGCCGCGATGGCTGTATTCGGCCCCGGCCACGCCCATGATGACGATGCCGTCAACGATGAGCGGCGCGCCGGTCATCGCGTAGCCGTTGGCATAGGTGACGGGATCGGGCGACTTGACCGACCAAATCTCCTTGCCGGTCTTGGCGTCGAGCGCCACCAGCCGGTCGTCCATCAACGCGCGGATGATCATGCCCTCGTAGATCGCGGCGCCGCGATTGACGATGCCGCAACAAACGACGCGCAGCGTTTCCGGCGGGTATTCGTGCAGCACGCGCCAGATCTGCCGGCCGGTGAGCGCATCGACGGCCGCGGTCGCGTTGTGGGTCGTCACGTAGATGACGCCGTCCTTGACGAGCGGGAACGACTCGCCGCCCTGCAGATCGGAGAGCGAATAGGCCCACACCGGCACCAGCCGGCGCACGTTGTCTTTGTTGATCTGGCTGAGCGGACTGAAACGCTCGCCCGTGTAACCCATGCCATAGACGAGGACGTCGCCCGGCGTCTTCACGTCGTTGCGCAAATCGTCGGCCGTCTGCGCGAGCGCCGCAAACGGAACGACCGCGCTCAGCAGCGCGGCAAAAGCCATCGACCGCTTCATGGCATGTTCTCCCCGGCTTGAACCGGGGAGAATGCTACTCGCTTTCCCAGCCGGAGGCAGCAACCTTTTTGCTCATCGCTTTTGTCGGC
>JAFAUQ010000234.1 GCA_019243195.1 Hyphomicrobiales bacterium | reverse complement strand
CTGCCTGCCGCTGCTCGGGGCGGTGCTGATCGTCGTCATGGCGCGCGGCGAGACGACGGAAGGCACGCGCAACGCGCGCTGGATCGCCCTGTGGACGACGCTCGTCACCTTCGCGGTGTCGCTGATCCTGCTGTGGCGCTTCGATCCCGCCTCGCCCGAGTTCCAGTTCGTCGAGAAGGGGCGCTGGCTCGCCGGCACCATCGGCTACCACATGGGCGTCGACGGCATTTCCTTGCCGTTCGTGATCCTGACCACCGGCCTGATGCCGATCTGCATCATCGCCAGCTGGGACCCGATCACCCGGCGCGTCAAGGAATACATGATCGCCTTCCTGATCCTCGAAGCGCTGATGATCGGCACCTTCACGGCGCTTGACCTCGTGCTGTTCTATCTGTTCTTCGAGGGTGGGCTCATTCCGATGTTCCTGATCATCGGCGTGTGGGGCGGGCCGCGCCGCGTCTACGCGACGTTCAAATTCTTCCTCTACACGTTCTTGGGCTCGGTGCTGATGTTGCTCGCCATCATGGCGATGTACTGGGAAGCGGGCACGACCGACATCCCGACCCTGATGAGCCACGGCTTCCCGCTGGGCATGCAGAAGTGGCTGTGGCTCGCCTTCTTCGCTTCGTTCGCGGTGAAGCTGCCCATGTGGCCGGTGCACACCTGGCTGCCCGATGCGCACGTCGAGGCGCCGACCGCGGGTTCCGTGATCCTCGCCGCCATCCTGCTGAAGATGGGCGGCTACGGCTTCCTGCGCTTCTCGCTGCCGATGTTCCCGGCCGCCTCGCACGATTTCGCGCCGCTGATCTTTACGCTGTCGGTCGTCGCCATCATCTACACCTCGTACGTCGCCCTGGTGCAGGAGGACTTCAAGAAGCTCATCGCCTATTCGTCGGTCGCGCACATGGGCTTCGTCACCATGGGGCTGTTCGCGCTCACCACCCAGGGCGTCGCCGGCGGCATTTTCCAGATGATCTCGCACGGGATCGTCTCGGGCGCGCTGTTCCTGTGCGTGGGCGTCGTCTACGACCGCATGCACACGCGCGAGATCGCCGCCTACGGCGGACTCGTCAACAACATGCCGCTCTACGCCGCGGTCTTCATGGTGTTCACGCTCGCCAACGTCGGCCTGCCCGGCACCTCCGGCTTCATCGGCGAGTTTTTGAGCCTGCTGGGCACCTTCAAGATCAACACGTGGGTGGCGACGCTTGCCACCACCGGCATCATCCTCTCGGTCGCCTACGCGCTCTATCTCTACCGCCGGGTGATCTTCGGGCCGCTGGAGAAGCCGGCGCTCGCGGCGCTCAAGGATCTCGATTATCGCGAGGTCATCTCGCTCGCGCCGCTCGTCGTTCTCACCATCCTGTTCGGCGTATTCCCGAATCTGGTGCTCAACGTATCGGCGACCTCGGTCGCGAGCCTGGTCGAAAACTACAGCCACGCGCTCAGCGCGACGAAAGCGGCGGTCCTGCCATGAACGCTCCCGCCCAGCTCTCCGCGTTCACGGCGATCGCCCCGGAGCTCATTCTCGCCGTCGGTGCCATGGCGCTGTTGATGCTCGGCGCCTTCCGCGGCGAGCGGGTGGCGAATGTCGCCGATACCGCCGCCATCGTGATCCTGATCGCCGCCGGGGTGGTCGTCGCGCTGATGCCGGACGGCAAGCCGGCGGCGCTCGGCGGCAGTTTCGTCATCGACGACTTCGCCCGTTTCCTGAAAGTCCTGGCGATCATCGGCGCGGCCGTCACCATCCTGATGTCGTTCGACTACACCAAGCGGCAAATGCGGGCCACGTTCGAATATCCGGTGGTGATCCTGCTCTCGGTCACCGGCATGCTGATGCTCATTTCCGCGGCCGACCTGATCGCGCTCTATCTCGGCCTCGAGCTGATGAGTCTCAGCCTCTACGTGCTCGCCTCATTCCAGCGTGACCAGGTGCGCGCGTCGGAGGCGGGGCTGAAGTATTTTGTGCTCGGCGCGCTCTCCTCCGGCATGTTGCTCTACGGCGCTTCCCTGATCTACGGCTTCACCGGCACCGTGAACTTCGCCGGCATCGCGGCGGAAGCGCGCCAGGGCGGCATCGGCCTCGTTTTCGGGCTCGTGTTCCTGTTTGCGGGGCTGTGCTTCAAGATTTCCGCGGTGCCGTTCCACATGTGGACGCCCGACGTTTACGAGGGCGCGCCGACGCCGGTCAGCGCGTTCTTTGCCGCCGCCCCGAAGGTCGCCGCCATCGCGGTGTTCGTGCGCGCAGCGGTCGGCGCATTTCCCGGCATTACCGTCGAGTGGCAGCAGATTCTGGTGTTCGTCTCGATCGCCTCGATGGTGCTCGGCGCGTTTGCCGCCATCGGCCAGCGCAACATCAAACGGCTGATGGCCTATTCCTCGATCGGCCACATGGGCTACGCGCTCGTGGGTCTCGCCGCCGGGACGCCGGAAGGCGTGCAGGGGGTGATCGTCTACATGGCGATCTATGTCGCCATGACGCTCGGCACCTGGGCCTGCATTCTTGCGATGCGGCGCGGCAACCTGATGGTCGAAGAGATCGCCGATCTTAAAGGCCTCGCCCGCACCAAGCCGGCCATGGCGTTCTTCCTCGCCATGCTGCTGTTTTCCATGGCCGGCGTGCCGCCGCTCGCCGGCTTCTTCGCCAAATTCTACGTGTTCCTCGCCGCCATCAAGGCCGGCCTCTACACGCTCGCCGTGATTGGCGTGCTCGCCAGCGTGGTGGGCTGCTATTATTATCTGATGATCGTGAAGGTGATGTATTTCGACGAGCCGGAAGGCGAGTTCGAGGTGCTGCCGCTCGAGCTCAACGCGGTGCTGGGCGTCACCGGCGTGTTCGTGCTGCTGTTCTTCGTCTATCCTTCGCCGCTCGTGGACGCGGCCGCCGTGGCTGCGAAGTCACTCTTCTAGAGCATGATCCCGAAAAGTGGGTACCGGTTTTCGGAATCAGATCATGCGCCAACAAAAATGAACGTAACTTCATCCGCCGCCCCGGGCGCGCGGCTTGTCAGCCTCGATGCGGTCGGCTCGACCAACGCGGAGGCGTTTGCGCGCGCGCGGGCAGGGGAGCGCGGCCCGTTATGGATCACGGCGCGCCTGCAGACCGCCGGACGCGGCCGGCGCGGGCGTGCCTGGGTGTCGGAGCCGGGAAACCTCTATGCGAGCCTATTGCTGACCGATCCGGCGCCGCCCCAGCGCGCTGCCGAACTGTCGCTGGTCGCGGCGCTCGCGCTGCATGATGCGCTCGCCGAACGCGCCGGCGTCCTCGGCCCGCGGCTCACGCTCAAATGGCCGAACGACGTTCTGTGCGACGGCGCCAAGCTCGCCGGCATCCTGGTGGAAGGCGAGGCGCTGCCCGGCGGCCCGCTCGCGGTCGTCATCGGCACCGGCGTCAACTGCGCCCATCATCCTGCCGACACGGCCTATCCGGCGACGAATCTCGCGGCGGCAGGCGCGCTGGTTGCGCCAGCAAGCCTCGCGCAGGCGCTGATCGCCGCCATGGCGCGGCGCCTTGCCGAGTGGAACCGGGGTGAGAATTTCAACGCCATCCGCGCCGCCTGGCTCAAGCGTGCCGCGGGTCTCGGCGCGCCGGCGCGCGTGCGACTGCCGGAACGCGAAGTGGACGGCATCGCCGAGACCCTCGACGAAACCGGCCGCCTGGTGCTGCGCCTTGCCGATGGCTCGCGCGAGCGCATCGCCGCCGGCGAAATGTTTCCGCTCGCCGCATTGGTCCGGGCCTGATGGCCGCGGGGGACGAACTCGTCTTTGCGCCGCTCGGCGGCGTCGGCGAAATCGGCATGAACCTCTCGATCTACGGCTTCGGCCCGGAGCGCCGGCGCACGTGGCTCGCGATCGACCTCGGCGTCGCCTTCGGCAGCGAGGAGCTGCTGCCCGGCATCGACCTGATCATGCCGGACGTGCGCTTCCTCGCCGAGGAGCGGCACAATCTCGTCGGCCTCGTGCTCACCCATGCGCACGAAGATCATTTCGGCGCGCTGATCGACCTGTGGCCGCGCCTGCGCGTGCCGGTCTACGCGACGCCGTTCACCGCCGCGCTGTTCGAGGCCAAGCGCCTGGGCGAGCCCGGCGCGCCGGAAATTCCGATCAAGGTCGTGCCGCTCGGCGCGCGCTTTTCGCTCGGGCCATTCGATATCGAGCTGGTGTCGGTCGCCCATTCGATCCCGGAGTCGAATGCACTCATCATCCGCACGCCGCTCGGCACGGTGCTGCACACCGGCGACTGGAAGATTGATCCGACGCCGGTGATCGGCGCGCCGACGGACGAAGCGAAGCTCAGGGCCGTGGGCGAAGAAGGCGTGCTGGCGCTGATCGGCGATTCCACCAACGCCGTGCGCGAGGGCCGCTCGCCGTCGGAAGCCGACGTCGCCAAGGTGCTGGCCGATCTCGTGCGCGAGGCGCCCGCCCGCGTTGCCGTGACCACCTTCGCGTCCAACGTGGCGCGCATCCGTTCCGCCGCGCTCGCCGGTTTCGCCGCCGGCCGCGAGGTCGTGGTGATCGGCCGCGCCATGGAGCGCGTCATCCAGGTGGCGCGCGAGACCGGCTATCTCGACGGCATCGGCGAGTTCCGCGGCACCGACGTCTACGGCTATCTGCCGCCCGACAAGGTGCTGGCGCTGTGCACCGGCAGCCAGGGCGAGCCGCGCGCCGCGCTCGCGCGCATTGCGCTCGACGAGCATCCGGACGTGTCGCTCACCAAGGGCGACCGGGTGATCTTCTCCTCGCGCACGATTCCAGGAAACGAGAAGCCGGTCGGCCGCGTGGTCAACGGTCTCGTGCGCCAGGGCATCGAGATCATCTCCGACCGCACGCACCTCGTGCACGTGTCGGGCCACCCGCGCCGCGCCGAACTCGCCGACATGTTTTCCTGGGTCAAGCCGCGTTTCGCGGTGCCGGTGCATGGCGAGGCGCTGCATTTGGCCGAACATGCCGCTCTTGCCCGCTCGCTCGGCGTGCCGGCGACGATCGTGTGCCGCGACGGCGACCTCATCAAGCTCGCGCCCGAGCCCGCCGGCATCATCGACGAGGTGCCGGCCGCGCGCCTCTATAAGGACGGCCGCCTGCTGGTCGAGGCCGAGGGCCGCACCGTGCCGCTGCGCCGGCGCCTTGCCTACAACGGCATGGTGACGGTGGCGCTCGCGCTCACCGACCGCGGCGAACTCGTCGGCGATCCCGAGGTCGAGCTGATCGGGATTCCCGAACTCGACGCCGCCGGCGAGTCGATGGCCGAGATCGCCTACGACGCGGTCAAGGCGACGCTCGAGTCACTCCCCCGCGCGCGCCGGCGCGACCCCGACGAGACCGCGGAATCGATCCGCCGTGCCGTCCGCGCCGCGATCAACGAGCGCTGGGGCAAGAAGCCCGTGTGCCACGTGCATGTGCTGGCGGTGTGAACGGCTCTCTTAGGTTGTTTGCACCATCTCCGGCGTCCTCCTGAGGAGCGCGCCGAAGGCGCGCGTCTCGAAGGATGGCAGCACGCTCGGTGCTTGTGGCCATCCTTCGAGACGGTCGCGCGCAAGTGCGCGCGCCCTCCTCAGGATGACGTTTTTGTTTGTTGCTCGACCGACAAATCGTGAATGAGGCGGTCGAGGGCGGGGATCAAGATCTTAGCAAGTTCGGGGGAGTCTCCTCGACGCGATAGGCCCTTCGCGGATCACGCGCGGCACGCAGGCGTTCCATATCTTCGCTTTCGGTCATGATGATCGCTACCCGTTGCTGGGCCGCCGAATAGTCAAGATATACGACGATTTCGATTTTGATGAACGTTGGCGGGAGTTAGCGCGGCGCAGAGTGCGCTGGCGAGGGCGAGGGCGGCGGAGATCAACATGACGAGGTGGAAGGTGTGGACGAAGGCGCCGGCAATAGCTTGCTCCAGCAGGTGTCGTGTGGGTTCGTCGACAGGCGGCACTTGTGCCTCGACGAGCCGCCCGGCTTGAGCCAGCATCGCTGTGCGGACGTCGGGCGAAACGCGTAGCCCGTCGAGCCGTGCCGAAAGTGCCGAGCCGAATAAACCAACCGCCAACGTCCCCAGCAATGCCACCGCCAGCGTGCCGGCGATGCGGGCGACGGCGTTGTTGACGCCCGAGGCGGTGCCGGCGTGGCGCTGGTCGACGGAATCCATGACCGCGGTGGTGAGCGGCGCCGCTGTGATCGCCATGCCGAAGCCGAGCACGACCGTGGCCGGGAAGAACGTCGTCCAATAGGAGCCGCCGATGCCGGGCAGCGCCAGCAGCGCGAAGCCGGCGGCGGCGGTCACCGGCCCAACGGTCAGCGGCAGTTTCGCGCCGGTGCGCGCGATCAGCCCGCCGGACCAGCGCGACAGCGTCCCCATGATGACCGTGAACGGCAGGAAGGCGGCGCCGGCCTGTGTCGCCGAATAGGCCTGCACGTGGATGAGATTAAAGGGCAGGAAAAATAACGCGCCGCCGAGCGCGAAGTAGAGCAGCAAGGTCAGCAGGTTCGCGCCGGTGAACATCGGCGAGCGGAATAAGCCGAGCGGCAGGATGGGGTCCGGCGCGCGTGCTTCCCACCAAACAAACGCGGCAAGCACGAGGACGCTTGCGACGAGCGAACCAAGCACGGCCGCGTCGCTCCAGCCCTGTTGCGACGCCGCGGTCAGGCCGTAGGCGAGGGCGGCGAGCCCGACGGTCGCGAGCAGCCCGCCGCGCCAGTCGAGGCCGGCCGCCGTGTTGTCCCGGCTCTCCGGCACATGCGTGAACGTGATCGCGAGCGTCACCGCCGCGAGCGGCACGTTGATGAAGAAGATCGCGCGCCAGGAGAGCGCGTCGACCAGCGCGCCGCCGAGGATCGGGCCGAGCGCCGTGGTGAGCGCCGAGAAACCGGCCCAGGTGCCGATCGCTTTGCCGCGCGTTTCTTCCGGGAAGGCGGCGCTGATGATGGCGAGGCTCGACGGCACGAGCAGCGCGCCGCCGACGCCCTGGACGAACCGCGCAGCGATCAGCGCCCCGGTGCTGGGCGCAAGGCCGCAGGCGACCGAGGCCGCCGTAAACAGTATGACGCCCGCCGCGAACACACGCCGGCGCCCGAACCGGTCGGCCGCCGCTCCGCCGACGAGAGTCAGCGCGCCGAGCATGAGCATGTAGCCGTTGACGACCCATTGGGCGCCTTCGATCGAGGCGCCAAGATCCGCCTGGATCGCGGGCAGCGCCACGTTGACGACCGCGCCGTCGATGAACCCGAGCGCCGAGCCGAGGATGGTCGCCGCCAGCACCCACGGCCGGCTGCGTTCGGCACAGCCCGCCGTCCCGCGGCCGCCCCGAACGACGCCTTCGTCGCACGGCGTGCGCCCGAACCCAATCATCGCCGCGGCCCATTCCGGCAGCCGTCATTGCGAGCGCAGCGAAGCAATCCAGGGCAGCGCGTGACGCTCTGGATTGCTTCGTCGCCCCTGCGGGGCGCCTCGCAATGACAAGCTGGCCGCGCCAACGCCGCCGATTGTCCTTTCATGGCGCTTCGCCTATCTCTGCCCGCGCCCATTCACGCAAGGTCCCGATATGATCGGACGGCTCAATCACGTGGCGATCGCGGTGCGCGATATCGCCAAGGCGGCGGCGGTCTACCGCGACACGCTGGGCGCCGAGGTGTCGGCCGCGACCGCCCAGCCCGAGCACGGGGTGACGACCGTCTTCATCACCTTGCCCAACACCAAGATCGAGCTGCTCGAGCCCTACGGAGAGGGCTCGCCGATCGCCAAATTCCTCGAGCGCAACCCGGACGGCGGCATCCACCACCTCTGCTATGAGGTCGACGACATCCGCGCCGCCCGCGACGCGCTCAAGGGGCAAGGCGCGCGCGTGCTCGGCGACGGCGAGCCGAAGACCGGGGCCCACGGCAAGCCGGTGCTGTTCCTGCATCCGAAGGACTTCTGCGGCACCCTCGTTGAGCTCGAGCAGGCGTAAGGCATGTCCGTCTCCACCTCGATCGCCATCTATTTCATCATCTGGTGGGTAGTGCTGTTCGCGGTCCTGCCCTGGGGCATCCGCTCGCAGGTCGAGACCGGCGAGGTGGTGCCGGGCAGCGATCCCGGCGCGCCGGCGCTGCCGAAACTCTTGTCCAAGGTGATCTGGACGACGGTCGTTTCGTTGGTCATCTTCGCCGCCTTCCAGGTGATCTACCGCTATCGCCTGGTCGGCCTCGACGACCTCGCGACGCTATGGGGGCTGCTCGGACGGCGCTAGGCTATAGTCTTGCCGATCGTCCTTAGACCACCCGCATGACCACTCCTGTCCTCGAAACCCGCGGCCTGAGCAAAAATTTCGGCGCGCTGCGTGTCGCGCGCGATATCGAGCTGACGTTGGAAAAGGGCGCGCGGCGCGCGCTGATCGGCCCGAACGGCGCCGGCAAGACCACCTTGGTGAATCTGATCACCGGCGCGCTCAAGCCATCCGCCGGCCAGGTGCTGCTCGACGGCGAGGACATCACGCACCTTTCGCAGGCGAAGCGGGCGCAACGCGGCATCGCCCGCACCTTCCAGATCAACCAGCTGTTCCGCGGGCTCACGGTGCTCGACAACATCTACCTCGCGATCGGCGAGCGCACCGGCGCGTGCGACCGGCTGTGGCGCCCGGCCGGGGCCGAGCGCGCGGTGATCGACGAGGCGATCAAACTGATCGAGACGCTCGCGCTCGGCGACGACGCGCTCAAGCCGGTGCGCGAATTGCCCTACGGGCGCCAGCGGCTCGTCGAAATCGCCATGGCGTTCGCGCAGAAGCCCAAGCTGCTGCTGCTCGACGAGCCGGCCGCCGGGGTGCCGTCGTCGGAGAGCCATCTCATCCTCGACGTGATCGGCCGGCTCGACAAGGACATCGCCGTGCTGATCATCGAGCACGACATGGACGTGGTGTTCCGCTTCGCCCAGCGCATCACGGTGCTGGTCTCGGGCGCGGTGCTTACCGAGGGCGCACCCGAGGAAATCGCGGCGGACGAGCGCGTGCGCTCGGTCTATCTGGGCGAGGACCATCGCCGGCAGGCGCGCCATGGCTGAGAGCCGCGTCGCGCTCGAGCTTGACGGTGTCTCGGCCGGCTACGGCGAGACCGTGGTGATCGAGGACGTACGCCTCACGCTTGCTGAAGGCGAGCGGCTCTCGGTGATCGGCCGCAACGGCGTCGGCAAGTCGACCTTGCTCGGCACCGTGATGGGCCACACCAACCTGCACCGCGGCCAGGTGCGGCTCAACGGCACGGATATTTCCCGCCTGCCGATCCACCGCCGCGCCCGGGCCGGGCTCGGCTACGTGCCGCAGGAGCGGGAGATCTTCCCCTCGCTGTCGGTGCGCGAGAATCTCGAGATCGCCGCGCGCCCCGGCCGCTGGAGCGTCGATGCGGTGTTCGAATTGTTTCCTCGCCTCGGCGAGCGCCAGGGCCACCGCGGCAACCAGCTCTCCGGCGGCGAGCAGCAGATGCTCGCGATCGGCCGCGCGCTCGTCGGCAATCCCACCGTCACTCTCATGGACGAGCCGTCCGAAGGGCTCGCGCCGGTGATCGTCGATGAATTGGCGCGCGTGCTGCGCAAGCTCTCCGACACCGAGCGGCTCACGCTGGTTCTGGTCGAGCAGAACACGCGGCTTGCGCTCGATATTTCCCCGCGCGCCGTCGTCATGGACCGCGGCCGTATCGTTTACGACGGCCCGAGCGAGGAATTGACGCGCGATCCGGCGAAGCTGGATCGGTTGATCGGGGTGGGGA
>JAFAUQ010000205.1 GCA_019243195.1 Hyphomicrobiales bacterium | reverse complement strand
GTTCAGAAGTCCGCATCATTCTTGCAGCGAGTCCGAGATGCGGACTTCTGAACCAAAGCCACACTAGATTCAATAAGTTGCTAGTGCCCTTCGATTCCGAAGTTCGCAAACGAGCGTGCCGCAAAATGATGCGAACTTCGGAATCGGAGCACTAGCTCGCGCTACTTCAGCAAATCGAGATCGATCGCCATGCCCATGGCGAGATAGCCCGCCCGGTTGGGATGAAGCTTGTCGCCCGGCCCCCCGGTGGTGCTCTCGGGAATGAATTCGGCTTTGATGCCGCCGGTCTGCGCATCGAGCGTCGCCTTGTCGAAATCGGCGACGCCGTCGAACAGGCCCGAGGTGCGGATGAATTCGTTGAGCGCTTTGCGCTTTTCGTCCTGCTCGGGAAAGCCGTGCGCGGCGTTCGAACTGCCGAGCGCTGACGTGAGCGTGGCGCCGATGACGCGCACGCCCGGCACCTTCGCGCGCAGACGCGCGACGATCTCTTTCATGCCAGCCTCGACCGCTTCGAGGCTGGCGTTGCCGTTGCGGCTGAAATCGTTGATGCCTTCGAGCCAGATCACCGTCGAGAGCCCGGATAGACTGAGCACGTCGCGCTCGAGCCGTGCGCCCGCCGACGGCCCCCCGGCGAACGGTTTGCCCGGCGAATATTCGGCCGGCCCGACCACCTGATTGCCGCCGATGCCGGTGTTGACGACGGAGACGTGGCGCCCAGCCGCGTGCAGCCGGCGCGACAGCACGTCGGGCCAGCGATCCTCGCCGTTCATGGTCGAGGCGGTGCCGTCGGTGATCGAGTCGCCGAACGCGACGATCAATTGCGTGTCGGCCGGCGCCATCATGTCGACGGCGTCGAGGAAGTACCAGGACGCGGTGCTGAACGGAAACGCAGCTTCGTCATCGCCGGCGATCGCGCCGGCGCCCGGCGCGCCCACGTAGGACGTGGTGAGCGCCTTGGCGTGCCAAGTCATCGGCCCGCTTTCGCCGGCGACCTGGAAGGTGACCGCGAGCCGCCGCCCGGCGAGCGCGATGCCATCGGTGACGAACGGCAACGTAACCGCGTCGCTCCAGGCAGATTCGCCCGGCGCTATCGTTATGGTGGGCTTGCCGCCGAAGCTCACCGGCCGGTTCGATCCCGCGACGACGCTGGCGCTCGCAAGTTGCAAGCCCACGCGCACGCCGTCGAAGCTGACCGGCCGCGTGCCGAGCGCATTCGACAGACGCAGGCGCATCTCGCGTCCCCAGATGTCCGGCATGACGATCAGCCGGAAGGTCTGGTCGCGCGCTCCGGTCGCGGGTGATGGAAAGGCAAAGCGCAGGTCGGGCTGCGCCGATGGATTGCCGACCGGGTAGGGGCCTTGCACCGAAGCGGCCCAGGCGGTGACCCATTTATCTTGCGCGTGCGCCGGCGGTGCGGCGATGATCAGCGCGAGGATAAAGACGAACGAGAGCGCGAGCCTGAGACGGCGCATCACGTCGCGCTTCGGTAGCTGGTGCGACATCAAGCGATCTAATCCCTGTAGGCGAGCGCCCGGATCACCGACCATGGAGCATCGCGCAGCTCCGGCCGCAGGCCGTTGCCCTTGAAGCTTCCGTCTCGCAGCTTGAATGGCTGATTGGACGGCTTCTTGAACGGCTTCGCTTCGCTGAGGACGCGACGAATGCCGCGTTCGATCAATGCCGATGGCGTGACGCCCTCGCGCATCGCGAGCTTTTGGGCGTCGCGCCATAGCCCATCGGGAATGTCGATTGTCACTTTCATAGGGCTCTCCTATCGCTGATGTTATGCCATGGCGGGTGGCAATAATGAATAAGTTTCCCCGCCGACTCTCGTTTGAACACTCCGAGGGCCTTCGCTATGGTCGCGCCGACTGCGAAGGAAAAAAAGATGGGCGCGCTCAGCCGACGTGCGGCGCTGGCGTTGGGACTAGGAACGGCGGCTGCCTTGGCCGCTGACCCCGCGCGTGCGACGCCAGGCGAAGCAGACGAAGCCATCGGCAAGTTCACCGGCGGCAAGGCCGCTGAGCCCGGCCCTATTACGATCGACCTGCCGGAGATCGCCGAGAACGGCACCGCGGTGCCGCTGACGGTGACGGTCGAAAGCCCGATGACGGCGAGCGACCGCATCACCGACGTGCTGGTGGTCGCCGATGGCAATCCCAATCCGCGCGTCGCCACGTTTCGTTTCACGCCCATGTCGGGCCGCGCCGAGGTCGCGACGCGCATCCGCCTCAATGCGACGGAAAACGTGATCGTCGTCGCGCGCACCGGCGACGGCCGTTTCTTCACCGCCCGCAAGGAGGTGAAGGTGACGATCGGAGGCTGCGGCGGATAACAGGCATCAGCAATCAGGGATCAGGGATCAAGCGAACCATTGATGCCTGATTTCCTGATCCCTGATGCCTGGACCGGAGGTTCGATGGCTGAGAAACCGCGGATCAAAGTCCCAAAAGAGGCGAAAAAAGGCGAGGTCGTCGAGATCAAGACCCTGCTCGCGCATCCGATGGAATCCGGCCTGCGCAAGGACGACGCCGGGGCGCTCGTCCCGCGCAAGATCATCAACCGCTTCACCTGCGAGTTCAACGGCGCGCTCGCGTTCGCCTGCGAGCTAGAGCCTGCGATCGCAGCCAATCCGTATTTTCAGTTCACGGTCCGGCTGGAAGAAAGCGGCACGTTCCGCTTCACCTGGATCGACGACGACGGCACCGCGATCATGGCGGACGAAACCATCACGGTCGCATAGATGCGGCGCGCGGCGCTCGTTACAATATTTGTTGCGGGTATCACGCTCGGTCCCGGCGTGCGTCCGTCGAACGTTGCAGCGCAGAGCGCCGCCGTGCCGCTCGCGCTCGATGGCGAGGCTTCGGCGCGGCCGTGGCACCGTTATCACGAATGGCCGCAGCGGGATTCGGCGAAATTCAACACCTTGGCGATGCTTGCCTCGCCGCCCGCGCCGACGCAGCCGCGCAAAGTCGCGGGGTCGGTTGCCGGCAATTCTGCGCTGGGCGCGAAACTCGCCGCCGATCGTAGCCGCGGCGGCTCGTGTCTCGCCTGTCACGTGATGGGGCCCGCCGGCGACGCCGATCTTCCCGGCAATCTCGGGCCCGACCTTTCGCAAATCGGCAACGCCGGCCTCGGCGACGAGACGCTGTTCAATTTCGTCTACGACGCGCGTGTCTATAATGCCGACACGTTGATGCCGCCCTGGGGTACGCACGGGATATTCGACGATCAGGAAATCGGTCACCTCGTCGCGTTCTTGAAAACCCTGAAGGCGCCGGCGCCGTTCAAAAGCGACCTCGACGATCCTGCCAAGCGCCCACCGCCGGTCGAGAATCGCGACAATCTCGACAGCATGCTCAATCCCGCCATGTGGGCGGTGGACGACAAGGCCCCGGCGCTGTGGACCGAGGCCGGCCCCAAGGGCGCCGCCTGCGCAAGCTGCCATCGCGACCCGGCGCGGGCGTTCAAGACCTGGGCAGCGGGCATGCCGCGCTGGGAGCCGCGGCTCGAGAAAGTGATGGGCATCGAGGAGTTCGTGACCCGCCACGCGCGGGCGACGACCGGCCACGCGTGGCCGATCGAAAGCGCGGAAAATGGCGCGCTCGCGGTCTACCTGCGCTTTCTCGCCAACGGCAGCACGATCGCGGTCGATCAGGAAAGCGCGCCCGCGAAGGCTGCCTACGCGCGCGGCGAGGCGCTCGCGCACCGCAAGGTAGGCCAGCTCAACTTCGCCTGCCTCGATTGCCATGACGCCGGTCGCGGCGCCGGCAAATGGATCCGCGGCCAGTGGCTCGCGCAGCTGCGCGGCGCGCTCGACCATTATCCCACCTGGCGCACCAGCCTGCAGGCGACCTGGGACGTGCGCAAGCGCTTCCAGTGGTGCCAGGTCGCAGTGTGGGCCGACGAACTGCCGCCCGACGCGAAGGAATACGGCGACCTCGAGCTATATGTCACCGCCCAGAGCAACGGGCTGAAGCTCAACGTGCCGGGAATCAGGCATTGACGAAACGCGAACGAACCGTAGGGTGGGCTAAGTGTGAACTTTCAGGAGGTTGTCCATTCGGTCCCGACGAGGAACGCTGAGGTCGCCAGACAACAGCGATTCGCGGGGGAACCGAATGGACACGCACAAGAATGCCCCTCTCACGCCGAAAGGTCGAGAGCT
>JAFAUQ010000106.1 GCA_019243195.1 Hyphomicrobiales bacterium | reverse complement strand
CGCTGCGCCCCTTGCCGTGCCGACCGCGAGCGGGATGCTGCTCGAGGTCGCGGGGCTGACCAAATCCTTCGGCGGGCTGCGCGCGGTGCAGGATGTCGGCTTCACGGTCGCGGCCGGCGAAATCCTCGGCATCATCGGACCCAACGGCGCCGGCAAGACCACGCTGTTCAACCTGCTGAACGGGGTGCTTCCGGCGGACAGCGGCGCGGCCCGCTTCGACGGGCGGGAGCTGCGCGGACATAGGGTGCACCAGATCGCGCGGCGCGGCATCGGACGCACCTTCCAGGTCGTGCGCAGCTTTCCGCGGCTCTCGCTGCTCGACAACGTGATCGTCGGCGGCTATGGGGCCGGCCTCGACGACCACGCGGCCGCCGCCGCCGCCGAAGGAGCGCTCGAAGCGGTCGGGCTCGCCGATCGCGTGGCCCGAGCCGCCGGCGATCTGACCAACAAGGAGCTGCGGCTGATGGAGCTGGCGCGCGCGCTCGCCGGTCAGCCGCGCCTGTTGCTGATGGACGAGCCGCTCGCTGGCCTCGCCAGCCACGAAATCGAGGACATGCTCGAAGTGATCCGCGCGCTCGCCACCCAGGGCACCACGGTCGTCATCATCGAGCACACGATGCGCGCGATGGTGCGGCTCGCCGAACGTTTCATCGTTCTCGACCACGGCGCGATCCTGGCGAGCGGCCAGCCTGGCGAGATCGTCAAGGACGAGAGCGTGATCGAGGCTTATCTCGGCAAGAAATGGGCGGCGATCCGTGCTCGCGGTTGAAGGCCTCACCGTCGCCTATGGCGGGCTCACTGCGCTCGCTGAAGTCTCGCTTTCCGTACGGGCCGGTCAGTTCGTGTCGATCGTCGGCCCCAACGGCGCCGGCAAGACAACGCTGTTCAAGGCGATCTCCGGGACCGTGCGGCCGCGCCGTGGACGCATCCTGTTCGAGGAGCACGATCTGCTCGCGGTGGCGCCGGCTGCGCGCGCGCACTTCGGCATCGCCCACGTGCCGGAAGGCCGTCAGGTATTCCCCAGCATGACGGTGCTGGAGAATCTCGAAATGGGCGCCTACCCGCAGTCCGGCCGCCAGGCATGGGCGAAAAACCTCGAGCGCATCTTCGCGCTGTTCCCGATCCTTGCCGACCGGCGCAATCAGGCCGCCGGCACGCTCTCGGGTGGCGAGCAGCAAATGCTCGCGATCGGCCGCGGCATCGCGTCGTCGCCGCGCCTGCTGATGCTCGACGAGCCATCGATGGGGCTCGCACCGGTTGTCGCCGATCTCATCTTCGAGCGCGTGGAGGAATTGCACCGCGACGGCCTGACCATCCTGCTGGTGGAGCAAAGGGTCGCGGAAGCGGTACAATCCTGCGATTTCGGCTATGTTCTCGAAACCGGCCGCGTGGTGCTGGAAGGAACCCACGACGCGCTCCTGGCGGACGACCGCATCAGAAGCGTGTATCTCGGGATGTAATAATAACACAGCTTGGAGGAAGCGATGCATAGACCTTGGCTCACTTTGTCCGCTCTGGCATTGGCGGCGGCGCTGGCGGCGCCCAGCCCGGTGGCGGCGCAACAGAAAGACGTTGAGATCGCGCTCATCGTTCCGCTGTCCGGACCGTGGGCGCGCCAGGGCCAGCTCGAGCGCATGGGCGCCGAGATGGCGATCGACGACATCAACAATTCCGGCGGCATCAAATCGCTCGGCGGCGCCAAGGTGAAGCTCGTCGTGCTCGACACCGGCGACTCCGCCGAGAAGGCGAAGAACGCGGCACAGCGCCTGGTCGCGCAGAACCCGGACGTGATCGGCGGCGTCGGCGCGTGGCTCAGCTCGTTCACGCTCGCGGTCACCGAAGTCACCGAGCGCGCCGAACTGCCGTGGCTCACTCTCTCCTATTCCGACCAGATCACCGGCCGCGGCTTCCACTACGTGTTCCAGACCTCGGCGACGGCGGATAAGCAATCCGAGATGGCGCTCCCGACCATCATGGACCTTGCGCAGAAATCGACTGGCAAAAAGCCGACGACCACGGGCGTGCTTCAGGACAACACCGCCGCCCCGGTGAGTTTCATGAAACCCATGCGGGGCGGCGGCTTCGAGAAGGCCGGCCTCAAGGTCGTGGTCGACGAGGTCTATACCCCACCACTCTCCGACGCGACGCCGCTCGTCGCCAAGGTGCGCACGGCCCGCCCGGATTTCCTGTGGGTGATCTCGACCAACATCCCGGACGACTCGCTCCTCATGCAGAAGCTCACCGAGATGGGCGTCGGCGCCGACAAGCTGCCGGCGGTCGGTAACGGTGCGCACTTCGGCGCGCCGGAGTTGGTCAAGGTCGCCGGCGCGGACGTACTCGAAGGCCTGCTGGTGACCGTCGCCAACTGGAGCACCGACGCGCAGAAGGACCTGTTCGATCGCTTCAAGAAGCGCACCGGCGAGCCGTGGCTGACCCAGGACAGCCTGTGCGCCTACGGGCACGTTTGGATCCTCAAGGAGGCGGTGGAGAAGGCGGGCGTCGCCGACAAGCGCAAGGTCAACGAGGCGATCCACGCCATGGACACAAGCGAAGGCTCGGCCAAATTCTTCGCCGGCAACCACATCAAGTTCGACGCGGCCGGCCGCCGCATCGACGCGCCGCTTGTGATCTTCCAGTGGCAGAACGGCGTCCCGGTGACGGTCTATCCGCAGGGCCCGGGCACCGGGACGGCCAAGTGGGCGATGAAATAACTACATCCCTCCCCGCGTAGCGGGGAGGGTGGCGAGCGAAGCGAGCCGGGTGGGGTACAAACATTCGGGTCATCGCGTGAGACCCCCACCCGTCGCCGCGCTATGCGCGCGGCGCCACCCTCCCCCTTCGGGGGAGGGATTGGCTTCCCCAGCGCAAATGCGTCATGGTGCGCCACGAGGCGCGCCAGTTGCGTCAAAAGTCACGAGGAGAGGAAAAGCAATGAGCGAAGTAGACGGCGCTACCCTGATAGCGCGGAGCCTGAAGCAGCAAGGGATCGATCACCTGTTCGGGGTCGTCGGTTTCCCGGTAACCCCGATCGCCGCCGCCGCGCAGAAAGAAGGTGTCGCCTATATCGGCATGCGCAACGAGCAGACCGCCTCCTACGCGGCGCAGGCCTACGGCTATCTGACCGGCCGCCCCGGCGCGGTCATCACCGTGACCGGTCCGGGTGTGGTGCACGGTCTCGCCGGCCTCGCCAATGCCCAGCAGAATTGCTGGCCCATGATCCTCATCGGCGGCGCCTCGGAAACCTATCGCGGCGGCATGGGCGCGTTCCAGGAAGAGCGCCAAGTGCTGATCGCGACGCCCTTCTGCAAATTCGCCCACGGCATCGAGAGCGTGCAGCGCATCCCCTATTACGTCGAGATGGCGACCCGGCACGCGATCTACGGCCGTCCCGGCGCCTGCTATCTCGATATGCCCGACGACATCATCACCGGCAAATGCGAGGAGGAGAAAGTCACCGAGGTCCAGCGTGTGCCCGAGCCGCCGCGCTCGGTCGCCCCGGCGGAGAACATCGAGGCGGCGCTCAACGTGCTCGAACAGGCCGAGCGGCCGCTCGTCCTCATCGGCAAGGGCATGGCGTGGTCGCACGCCGAGGACGAAGTGCGCGCCTTCATCGAGCGCACGCAACTGCCGTTCCTGCGCTCGCCCATGGGCAAGGGCGTGATGCCGGACGACCATCCGCTGTCGGTCGCGGCGGCGCGCACGCTCGCTTTGCAGCAGGCTGACGTGGTCTTCCTGATGGGCGCGCGGTTCAACTGGATTTTCCATTTCGGCCTGCCGCCCCGCTTCGCGAAAGAAGTTCGGGTCATCCAGCTCGACATCGCGCCCGAGGAAATCGGACACAACAGGCCGACCGAGGTGGCACTGGTCGGCGACGGCAAGGCGATCGTCAGTCAGCTCAACAAGGCGCTCAGCGTACGCCAGTGGTTCCACCCGAAGGATTCGGCGTGGCGCCAGACCATCGCCAAGAAGTCGGCCGAGAACGCCGCGACGATCAAGCCGCAGATCGACGACGAAACCGGACCGGCGAATTACTTCCGGGCCTTGCGCGATGTCGCCGCCTGGATGCCGCGGGATGCGATCCTCAGCGCCGAGGGCGCCGGCACGATGGATATCGGTCTCACCCAACTGCCGAGCTTCAACGCCCGCTCCTGCCTGAACGCCGGCACCTACGGCACGATGGGGGTCGGCCTCGGCCATGCCATCGCCGCCTGCGTCGCGCATCCCAACCGCCCGGTCGTCCACCTCTCGGGCGACTCGGCGATCGGCTTCTCCGGGATGGAGATGGAAACGCTCGTGCGCTACAACCTGCCGGCCAAGATCGTCGTGCTCAACAACGGCGGCATCGGGCCGGGCATGCCGGAAATCCCGGAAAATCCGTTCTTCAATCTCAGGCCCAACGCGTTGATCTACGGCGCTCGCTATGATCGCGTGATGGAGGCCTTCGGCGGCAAGGGATTCTTTGTCGAGAACCCGAAGGACATCCGCGGCGCGCTCGACGACGCGATGGAATTCCCGGGCCCCGCCCTCGTCAACGTCGTGCTGTCGCAGGGCTCTGCACGCAAGCCGCAGCAGTTCCGCTGGCATCAGTAATTTGATTTGTCATTGCGAGGCATGTAGTGCCTCGCAATGAAACTAGCGCTACGGATACCTGGGGCGTGATGACTTTTCTTGGAATCGTCATCACGCTCTAATTTTTTGGAGCAGGCCATGGACCGCGCGGGCCAGATTGCGCTCCTCAAGACGCTGCTCAACTACGTCGACGCCAAGACGACGGCGACGGCGGACGCGCCGTGGCGCAACGACGTGACCGCCTACACCTGCCCCGAGCGGCACGCGCGCGAAGAGGAGATTCTCTTCCGCAAGCGTCCGCTGGTGACGGGGCTCTCCTGCGACTGGCCGCAGCCCGGCGCCTATCGCACCGACGATTTTGCCGGCGTGCCCATCCTCACGGTCAGAGGCCGAGACGGGAAACTGCGCGCGTTTCTCAACGTATGCCGGCATCGCGGTGCGAAGGTCGCGCAAGGGTCGGGCAGCGCGGCGGCTTTCACCTGCCCCTATCACGGCTGGACCTACGGCAGCGACGGGATGCTACGCGGGCTCCCTGAGGAAGCTGTTGCGTTTCCCGGCGTGCGCGCCGAGCGACCCGGCCTCATTCCGCTGCCGCTCGCCGAGAAGTACGGCATGGTGTGGGTTGTGCCGACGCCGGCGCCCAATCGCGCGGCCGACCTCGACATTGAGCCCTGGCTCGACGGCCTCGGGCCCGACCTCGCGTCATGGAACCTCGACACTTATCACTTCCATGATCGCCGCGTGCATCATGAGGAGATGAACTGGAAGCTGCTCGTCGATACCTTCCACGAGGGTTATCATTTCGGCTTCCTGCACAAGGACAGCCTCAGCGGCATTCTCCTTCCCAATGTCAGCGAGTTCACTCCCTTCGGCCCGAATTTCCGCATCGTCTACCCGCGCACCAAGCTCGACCGGCTGCGAACCACGCCGGAAAGCGAATGGGACCTGATGTGGAACTCGACCATCATCTACTCGATGTTCGCCAACACCATTTTCTCGCCCCAGGGCGACCACATGGAGATCTACCGGATGTTTCCGGTCGACGGCCGGACCGACCGCGCGGTGATGGAGGCGTCTTTCTACATCCCCAAGCCGGTCGCGAGCGCCGACGAGAAGCGGCATTGGGACGCGAACGTCGAGCTCGCCATGAAGGTGATCACGACCGAGGATTTTGCGGCGGGCCGGACCACTCAGATCGGCTTCGGCTCGGGCGCGCAGTCGCACGTGGTCTACGGCCGCAACGAGCCGGCGCTGGCGCATTATCACAAATCGATCCGGCGCGCCTTGGGACTGGCGGTGGAAGACGCCGCGGTGCAAACCGCGGCGGAGTGACTCGGAATCCGCCTGATTTACTCGGATCTGCGCGCCGCTGTCACACCGGGGCCCGAGCGAAAGCGAGGGAGCCCGGGGTCCATGAACACAGGCGGAGCCAGTTCTGCACCCTCGGTGTTCATGGGTTCCGGGCTCGCGCCTTCGGCGCGCCCCGGAATGACGATGAAGTGAGTATCCGGATGTCGGCTGGCTCCGCCCTCACACGGGCATCGGCGCCTCCGCGCGAATGAGCCCCTGTCCCTTGAGTTCGGCCCACAACGCGGCCGGAATGTCGTGGCTCATCCAGGCGAGATTGGTGCGCACCTCCTCCGGCGCGACCGGACCGGGGATCACCGCCGCGACGCTGCGGTGGCCGAACGGGAACTGCAGCGCGGCGGCGGCGAGCGGCACGTCATGGCGCCGGCAGATCTCGAGAATGCGTTGCGCCTTGGCGATGACCTCGGGCTTGGCCGGCCGGTAGTCATAAATGGCATCGGGACGCGGCCCGCGCACCAGGATGCCGGAGGCGTAGGGCGCGCCGATGACGACGGAGACGCCACGCGCGGCGCAGAGGTCGAGCTCGTCGAGGCCCGTCTGATCAAGCAACGTGTACGGCATGGCGACGATGAAAAAATCGATCGGCCATCGCTCGAGGAAGCGCGGGATCATACCGGTGACGTTGATCCCGGCGCCGATCGCCAGAATCTCACCCGACGCCTTGAGATCGGCGAGCGCGCGGTAGCCGCTCGCCTCAAGCTCACCAAGCGAGCGCGCGACACCCTCCTCCGAGCGCTGATGCCGGGGATCGAGGTCGTGGATGAGCAGCGCCTCGACACGGTTGAGCCCGAGTCTGGCAAGACTCGTCTCGTAACTCTTGAGCACGCCGGCGGCAGTGTAGTCGAAGCGCGGCTCGAACGGCAGTCCGCCGGCCCAGCCGGGATGGCGGTAGCCGTCGGGATCGGCCGGGCGGACGTGCACGCGTCCGACCTTGGTCGAGATCACAAAACTGCCGCGTGCCTTGGTGCGCAGCACATGGCCGAACCGCAGCTCGCTCTTGCCGTTGCCGTACCACGGTGAGGTGTCGAAGTACCCGATGCCGGCCGCATGCGCGGCTTCGAGAGTGGCGGTCGCCTGGGCCTCGGGCAGAACCTCGCGCATGTCGCCGAGGCTTGCTCCGCCCATGCCGAGTTGCGCAACCGAGAACGACGTCTCGCCGATACGACGGCGCAGGAAGGGGTCCATTCTCTCACGCCCGATAGAGTTCGGCCTTGGCCAAGTCCCACAGCAGACGGTAGGTGCCGAACGCGATCAGCTCGCCGGGCGCCAGCTTAGCTTCGCGGCCGAAGCGCGGGGCCGCAGCGGAGCGGACCGCATCCACGTCGGTTCCATCCACGGCTACGTACCAATCGCCGGCCGCGGCGCGTGCCGCCGCGTCGCCCTTCGGATTGGAGAGCGCCGCGTCCGCTTCGATAAGATGCGCCGAGATGACTCCGTCGATGCCGATCAGCGCATCGAAATGAGCAAGGATGGAATTGCGCAACGCCTCGGGCCGATCGGCGGGTGGCCGAACGCGTACGAAAGCCAGCGCGGCGCCGCGGCCCTGGCCCTTGCTCCCGGTCACCCGCCCGACCACGCGGGTGTAGTTCTTAAAACGTGGGCTGTGGTGCGCGGTCCACGGCGTCGGGTTGTCGAGCTTGGCGCGGTAAGGCGCGCTGTCGAGCGCCGCGATGTTTTCCGTGGTGTAGAAATTGACGTACTTGGGCGCGCCGTCCACGGCTACGTAGCGCCGCGACTCCAGGAAGCCCGGAATGGCGGTGCGCTCGATGATGTGCTCGCGATCGTACCACCTGTTGAAATCCGCCTCCTCGGCCGGATCGGCATCCATGATGGTGATGAGCATTCCCTGGCCGGATAGCGGCATTGATGGCTCCGATGACAATTCTTGATGAGGGATGACAGGCGGGCCCGGATAAAGTAGCCCTCCTTCCGTCTTCTGTCCTCCGTCCTCTGGAAAACCCATGACCGTTCGAGGCGGGCGCGAGTTCCTGGTGATCCCCGGGCCCACCACGGTGCCGGATGAAGTGCTGCAGGCGATGCACCGGCCTGCGGTCGACATCTATTCGGGACCGCTGATCGCGCTCACCGACAGCCTGTTCGCCGACCTCGCCAAAATCTTTCGCACCGCCGGGCGCGCCTACGTCTACATCGCCAACGGCCACGGCGCCTGGGAGGCCGCGCTCACCAACGTGCTCTCGCGCGGCGACAAGGTGCTGGTGCTGGAAAGCGGCCGCTTCGCTCGCGCCTGGGGCGACGCGGCGGCGAAGCTCGGGTGCGAGGTCGAGACGCTCGCCGGCGACTGGCGCCGCGCGGTGCGGCCGGCCGAGGTCGGGGCGCGCCTGCGCGCGGACGAGGCGGGCCGCATCAAGGCGATCCTCGCGGTGCAGATCGACACCGCCTCGGGCGTGGTCAACGACATCGCCGCGATCGGCGCGGCGATCAAGGCCGCGCGTCACGACGCGCTGTTCATGGTCGATGCCGTCGCCTCGCTCGGCTGCATGCCGTTCGAGATGGACGCCTGGGGCGTCGACGTCGCCATGTCGGGCTCGCAGAAAGGCCTGATGACGCCGCCCGGCCTGAGCTTCGTCGCCGCCGGGGCGCGGGCGCGCGCGGTGCACGAGACCGCCGACCTGCGCACGCCGTACTGGGATTGGACCGCGCGCGAAGGCGACGTGCACTATCAGAAATACGCCGGCACGCCGCCCGAGCACCTGATGTTCGCGCTGCGCCGCGCCCTCGACATGCTGCTGGCCGAAGGGCTCGACAACGTATTCCTGCGCCACCGCCTGCTTGCCGAAGCGGTGCGGCGGGCGGTCGACGTGTGGTCGCAAGGCCAGGCGATCGGCTTCAACGTGATAGAGCCGTCCGAGCGCTCGGACACGGTGACCACGGTGCTGATGGGCGATGGCCGCGACCCGCGGCCGCTGGTGGATTATTGCAACAAAAAATGCGGTGTCGTGCTCGGCATCGGCATCGGCGATCTCTCCGGCAAGGCGTTCCGCATCGCGCACATGGGCCACGTCAACGCGCCGATGGTGCTCGGCACGCTGGGCGTTATCGAAGTCGGGCTCAATGCTCTCGGCATCCCGCACGGCTCTGGCGGCGCCCAGGCGGCGATCGATTGGCTCGGCGAGCAAGTGACCGCGTAAGCGGTCATGCCCGGCCTTGTGCCGGCCATCCACGCCTTTGGTTTATTTGTTATTCAAGGCGTGGATGCCCGGCACAAGGCCGGGCATGACGCGGTGGAGACCATCCATGGAAAAAGATCGGCTGCTCGCGTTCAGCGACGGCGTCATCGCCATCATCATCACCATTATGGTGCTGGAGCTAAAAGCACCGCACGGCACCGACTGGTCGGACCTCGTCAAGCTGGCGCCGGTATTTCTCAGCTATGTTTTGAGCTTCACCTTCGTCGCGATTTATTGGAACAATCACCATCACCTTCTCTACACCTTGAGCCACGTCAACGGGACGATCCTGTGGGCCAACATGCACCTCTTGTTCTGGCTCTCGCTCATTCCGTTCGCCACCGCATGGGTCGGAGAAAATCCGGTTACGCCGGTGCCGACCACCGTCTACGGCATCGCCTTCCTGATGCCGGGCTGTGCCTATTACCTGTTGGTCAGAGCGATCCTGCGGATCGAGGGACCGACGTCGACCCTTGCGCGTGCGGTCGGCCGCGACCTCAAGGGCAAGGGCTCGCTCGTGCTCTATGCAGTGGGTATCGCGATCTCGTTCGTTGAGCCGTGGGCCGCCCTCGCCCTTTACGTAGCCGTGGCCGTCGTCTGGCTCATTCCCGAGCGCCGCATCGAAAAAGCGCTGGCGCAGTGAGCGTCAATTAATGCGTAGAAATCATGCGTGGACCAAATCAAGCCGTCGCTCGATGCGTTCGACTCTGGCGTCTAGTCGGTCGAGGCGGCTCGAAATGCTGGCATACTGGTTTTCAAGAATACCGAGGCGCGTTTTCACCTCGCGCATGTCCTCACGCAAGGCGTCGATCGCGCCACGCATGTGACGCAGGTGATCGAGAAGGGATTCGACTTCGGTCATGGAGGACGTGGTAGCACATCGGGGAGGCGCAACACGCTTCGCTGTTGCGCCCTACGGCCTGCTATACTGGCCGTAACGAGACCCCTGCCCTATCTACGAGTCTCTGACGGAGGCGCTCACATGTCCGACTTGCCGGCGACGGTAGAAATTCACGAAGAAGGCCCGCGCGAGGGGTTCCAGATCGAGCCCGGGCCGATCTCAACCGCGGACAAGATCCGCGTGATCGAGGCGCTGGCCGAGACCGGCATCACCCACATCCAGGTGTGTTCCTTCGTCAATCCGCGCCTAGTGCCGGGCTGGGCCGACGCTGAAGCGGTGGTCTCGGATTTCAACGCCAAGCCGGGCATCGCCTACACGGCGCTGTGGTTCAACGCGGCCGGGCTCGAGCGGGCGCTGGCTTTCCGCGACAAACTCCACGTGACCGGCGCGATTTCGCTCACCGCGTCCGAGGGCTTCACCCGCAAGAACCTCAACCGCAGCCATGCCGAGAACGTCGCGGCCATGCGCAAGCAGACGGCGCTGCATCTCGAACGCGGCGTGCCGGTCAAGCGCATCGGCGTGATGGCGGCATTCGGCTGCAACTATCAGGGCGACATCACGCCCGCCCAGGTGATCAGCACGATCGAGGACGGACTTTCGATTGCAAAGGAGGCCGGTACCGAGATCACGCTGTTCTCGCTCGCCGACACCATGGGCTGGGCGACGCCCGCACGCATCGAGCGGACCCTGGGCGAAGTGCGCTCGCGCTGGCCCGACAAGGATATTGCGCTCCATCTGCACGACACCCGCGGCCTTGCGGTCGCCAACGCCCACGCCGGGATGCGCATGGGCGTGCGTCAGTTCGACTCGACGGTCGGCGGCCTCGGCGGCTGCCCGTTCGCCGGCCAGAAAGGCGCGGCTGGCAACATCTGCACCGAGGAACTGGTGCTGCTGTGCGAGGAGATGGGCATCCGCACCGGCATCGACCTCGACCGGCTCATCGAGGTGGGGCGGTTGGCCGAAACCGTGGTCGGACACCAGTTGCCGAGTGAACTGATCCACGCCGGGAGCCTCGACGCCTTCCGCCGCAAGGCCGCCTGAGCCGGACCCTACGCTGATGTCCTCGCAGCCTCTGGCCGGGCTGAAGGTCCTGGAGTTCAGCCACACGGTGATGGGCCCGACCTGCGGCCTCGTGTTCGCCGACCTCGGCGCCGAAGTCATCAAGGTCGAGCCGGCGCCGCGCGGCGACCACACGCGCGGGCTCGGCGGTTTCGCGGCCGGCTTCTTCGCCGCCTTCAATCGCAACAAGCGCAGCCTAGCCATCGATCTCAAACGGCCCGAGGGACAGGCGGCGATGCGGCGGCTCGCCGCCCACGCCGACGTGCTGATCGAGAATTACGGGCCCGGCACCATGGAGCGGCTCGGCTGCGGCTACGAGGCGCTGGCAAGGGTCAATCCGCGCTTGGTCTATGTCGCGCTCAAGGGCTACCTCGCCGGCCCTTACGAGCACCGCCCGGCGCTCGACGAGGTGGTGCAGTTCCAGGTCGGCCTTGCCTATATGACCGGCCCACCCGGGCGGCCGCTGCGCGCGGGCGCCTCTATCATCGACATTCTCGGCGCGGTGTTCGGCGTGGTGGCGGCGCAGGCGGCGTTGCGCGAGCGCGAGACGACCGGCAAGGGCCAGCGGGTATCGAGCGCGCTGTTCGAGAGCGCCGCCTTCCTGATGGCGACTCACATGGCCGGCATCGCGGTGACCGGCATCGAGGCTGAGCCGATGCCGGCGCGGCGCGGCGCCTGGGCGATCTACGAGGTGTTCCCGACTGCCGACGGCGAGCTTTTCATCGGCGTGACCAGCGACCAGCAGTGGGCGCGCTTCGTCGAAGAGTTCGGGCTGCAGAAGCTCGCCGCCGACCCGCGCCTCGCCACCAACGTGATGCGCTGCCAGGAACGCTCCTGGCTCATCCCAGCGCTCAAGGACGTTGTCGCAAAGCTCCCGCAAGCCGAAGTCGAAGAGCGCTGCGAACGCTGCAACGTCTCCTGGGCGCCGGTCGGCAAGCCCATCGATCTCTTCACCGATGCGCATTTGCTCGCGACCGGCGGGCTCATCGATGTGTTCATCTCGCAGATCGGCGGCGAAAGCCGCAAATACGGCATGCCGGCGCTGCCAATTCAGTTCGGCGGCGCGCAGCGGCCGGGCCTTTCGCGCCAGCCGCCGCGCATGGGAGAGCACAGCCGCGAGGTGCTGGGTGAGGCCGGGTTTTCCGAGAAGGAGATCGCCGCGCTCGCGGACGCGAAGGTGATTGTAGCCACGTAGCCCGCATGAGCGCAGCGAAATGCGGGAAAAGATTCCCGGATGTCGCCCGCTTCGCGGGCTCATCCGGGCTACGCTGTCTCCTCCGCAATCCTTCTGCGCGAGAGCATGTGCGCCCGCGCGTCGTTGACGGCGTCGACTGCGATCAGGCGGCCGGCGCGCCGATATTCGACCGAGAAACGTTTGGCCGCGACATCGCCGACGATCGAAACATCGTCATAGCCGTCGGAGAGTCCGGCCATCTGGAGCTTGAGGTCATACTGGTCGGACCAGAACCACGGCACCGGATCATAAGGCTGCGGCGCGCCGAGGATCGAACTTGCCGCGGCCTTCGCTTGGTCGATCGCGTTCTGCACGCTTTCGAGGCGCAGACGACGCCCGTAACGGCGGCTCGGAAAACGCGTGCAATCGCCGATCGCGTAGATGCCGGGCGTCAAGGTGCGCGTTTCTTCGTCGACCAGGATGCCGTCCTCGCACGCGATGCCGGCCGCGCGGGCGATCTCGTCATTGGCGCGCGCGCCGGTCGCGACCAGCACCAGATCCGCGGCGATCCGCTCGTCCGGCTCGAGCCGCACCGCGGCGCCACGACCGGCGGCCTCGATGCCGAGAATCTTTGCGCCGAGCCGCATCTCGACGCCACGCTCACGGTGATAGGCCGTATAGAACTCGGAGATCGGCGGCCCGGTGACGCGCTTGAGCACCCGGTCCAGGGCTTCGAGCACGACGACGTCACGCCCCTCCCCGCGCACGACCGCCGCCACTTCGAGCCCGATATAGCCGCCGCCGATAATAACGACCCAGCGCGCCTCATCGAGCGCCGGGCGCAAGCGTGCGATGTCCTCGATCCGGCGCACCACGTGCACACCCGCCTCGGTGAGGCCGGGGATCGGCGGCATGCGCGCGGAGGTGCCGGTCGCAAACACGAGCGTGCCGTAATCGATCTCGCGCCCGTCCTTGATCATCACGCGCCGACGCACCGGATCGACCGCGGCAACGCGGGCGCCAAGCTCGAAGGTCACGTTCTGGTCGCGCCAGAATTTCTCCGGCCGCAGATAGAGCACATCAGGCTCGCGCCGCTCGCTCAAGAATTTCTTCGACAGCGGCGGCCGCTGGTACGGCAGAAAAGGTTCGTCGCCGACGATCACGATGCCTTCGGCAAAACCGCCCTGGCGCAGGCTCATGGCAAGCTGCGCGGCGGCCTGACCCGCGCCGATGACCACGACCGGACCGTTCATGCCGCCGTTCCGGTCGGCCGGCTCGCGGCGACGCGCCGACGCTGGCGCACCAGCCATTTGCCCGCAAGCGCGAAGAACAGCGTGCGCGCGAGCGGCGGCCACGTGGTCGGCACACCGTAGAACACGGAGAGGCGCTGAATGTGCTCGGTGCGCGGGCGCTCATCGCGTTCCCAATGCGCAAGCGCGTCGGCAACATCCGCGGAGCGGTCAAGATAAACCGCGAGCGAGAGCGCGTTCATCATAGCGAAGCCACCGCCCTGGCCGAGATTGGGCGGCAGCGCGTGGGCGGCGTCGCCGATCAATCCGACCTTCCCGGCCGACCAGCGCTTGAGCCTGATCACCTCGAACCGGTCGTAGCGCGCCTCGTCGCCGAACCGGCCGATGAGCGCGCCGAGCCGCGGGAACGAGCGCGTCCACTCCGCCCTGTCGAGCGGCACCCGGCGGGCGGCGAGATCGCTGTCGAGCATGGTCAGTGCGATGTAGATGTCCGTGTCGCTGCACGGGGTATAGAGCAGGCGCCGGCTGCCGGACCAGTATTCGACCGTCTTGTTCCCTTCCTCCGACGCGCGCTCCGCCGCGGTCTTCTCGATCAGCAGGCGGATCGCGCCATCCGGCAACAGGCGTCGTTGCGCCAACAGGCCGAGCGAGTCGCGCACGCGCGAATTGCTGCCGTCGGCGCCGATCACGAGGTCGGCCTTGAGCCGTTGTCCGTCCGCGAGCACGAGTTCGCCATCGGGGCTCGCGCCCGTCACATGGGAGCCGGTCACGATTTCTGCACCGGCGCCGGTAGCGGCCGCCGCGAGTGCGTTGATCACACGCTGACGCACGATGCTGAACGCGCGGGCGTTGGCGTCCCATTGATGCACAGAGATGAGCCGGTCGGCTTCATCGCGCACCTCGCGCCGATGCGCCGGATTGGCACCCGCCACCGCCGCCGCGCAGGCGCCGACCGCTTCGAGCACACGCAGGCCGTTCTCGTAGACGTAGATGCCGGCGCCGGCGGTGCGCAGCTGATCCGCCCGCTCGTGCACGCGCACGCTCCAGCCGCGCTGCGCGAGCGCGCAGGCGGCGGTGAGGCCGGCAAAGCCGGCCCCGGCAATTTCGGCGTGGCGTTGCGTCATCGCGTGACTGATCCCTCCCCCGCGGCGCCGGCGAGGGATATAACAGAGCGCTCGGCGAACAATACGCGCGAGGAGGACGGGATGGCACGGCTGCGCCACTTTGCGGTTTGCGTGAAGGACCTGGAGAAGGCGGCGAACTTTTACGAGACGGTGTTCGAGCTCAAGCGCGCCGGGCGCGAGGACCTCGAAATCGGTTCGGCGATCTATCTCACCGACGGCGTCATCAACCTTGCGCTGCTCAATTTCTCCGCCGGCCCCGGCGCCAAAGCAGCCGACACGGCCGACCCGCGCGGGCTTGTCGGCGCGCACCACTTCGGCTTCCAGGTGGACGATCTCGCCGAGGCGCAGCGCCGCATCGAGGGCGCCGGCGGCAAGTTCTTCTTCGATCTCGGCGACGAGCGGCACGGAAATTTCGAGCGCAAATTCAAGGACCCGGACGGCGTGATTTTCGATATTTCGCAGCGCGGCTGGATCGGCACCGACGGCGCGAAGGAGAAGTAGGTCCGCGAACAGCCTCCCCTCTTCGTCATCGCCCGCGAAAGCGGGCGATCCAGTAATCAGCGCCAGATGAGATGAAGCGAGAACGCGAATACTGGGTCTACATTTTGGCGAGTCGCATCGGCGGAAAGCTTTACATCGGTGTCACCAATGATCTTGTGCGACGGGTGTACCAACACCGTGAGAAATTCGTTCGTGGATTTACGGCGAAATATGAAGTTCATCGCCTCGTGTATTTCGAGCAATTTAGCACTGCCGAGGCCGCTATCCACAGAGACAAACGATTGAAGAAATGGAAACGCAGCTGGAAAATCGAACTCGTCCAAAAACAAAATCCGAATTGGGATGACCTCTATCCTGGCATTGCCGGCGGCCATATCACCGATAATCTCACGTACTGATGGGACCCGCTCGTTGTTTCCGCTCTTAATCGAACCGTCGGTGTTTACTGGATCGCCCGCTTTCGCGGGCGATGACGAGGAGGGGGATTTGCGTCCTACTGCACGAACTCATTCGTATAAAGCTCGTTGACTGGCGTCTTCTGACGGATGATCTCCTTGGCGAGATAGAAGTCCTGAAGTTTGGTGAGTCGATCGACGTCGACGGCGCCGAGCACCTTCTGTCCCGGATAAACCAGCGTGGCGTAATACTCGAACGCCGCCTTGACGCCGCCTTCCTTGCCTTTCCACTCCGGCACGAATCCGACGAAATCAGCGGCCGCCTTGTCGGGGTCATCCATGATGTCCTTCATCCCATGCAGCGCGGCGTGAACGAACGCGCGCACGAGCGCCGGCTTTTCTTTGATGGTCTCATCGGACGCGGCAACCGCCTGGGCCATGTGCGGGAAGAACTCGTCGGTCGGGAGAACCCTCACCTTCACGCCCGCGGCCTGCACGGGCGGAATCCAATCGGGGACGCCGGCCATCGCGACGGACGTGCCCGACGCCAGCGCCTGCCACACGCCCACCGGACCCGCGGCTTCGACGTTGACATCATTCTGGGTCAGTCCCGCGCTCGCGAGCAACCCGAGCAGCGCATAGTAGGTCGTGTCCTGATAGGACATCACGCTGATCGTCTTGCCTTTGAGATCGGCCGGCTTGGTGATGCCGGAATCCTCGCGCACGACGAGCTGCATAAAGCCCTTGCCGCCGAACAGCGCGACGATTTTGATCGGCACCCCGTTCTGCCGCACCACGATGGGCGCGTCGGCGACGATGCCGCCGAGCGGCGCGTTGCCGGCACCGACCTGCTTCGCCACATCGACCCCGCCGCGCCCGACCGCGAAGGTGACATCGAGCCCAGCGGCGGTGAAGTAGCCCTTGCCCTTGGCGAGCTGGATCGGCCCGAACGCCGGCAGGCTGGGCGGCGCCGGGAACAGATAGGTGATCGCCTCGGCCGCATGGACAGCCGGCGCGCTAGCCAGGGCCAGCGCCACCAGCATCACAGCCCGCGCGGCCTTCACCAACATTTCGTTCATGCCTCATCTCCCGGCGCGCCGTCTATCGGCAATGCGAAGCTTGCCAGTATACTGGCGCGACCGAGGCCGCAAAGCGCGCCTGCCGGCTGAGAGCAAGGATGGCGCGAGCGACACGTCTCGAATACCGCAACGTCACGATGCGCTTTGCCGACACGGCGGGCCGCGGCGTCACTGCGGTTGCCGGCGTGAGCTTGGCCATCGCCGACGCTGAAGTGGTGGCGCTGATCGGGCCGAGCGGCTGCGGCAAGAGCACGCTGCTCAACATCGGCGCCGGCCTCTATGCGCCGACCGATGGCGCGGCCTTCGTCGACGGCGAAAGGGTGGAAGGCCCGAACGCGCACGTTGCCTTCATGCTGCAGAAGGATCTGCTGCTGCCGTGGCGCACGGTCGCGGAGAACGTGATGCTGGGCGCCGAAATCCACGGGCAGCCGCGTTCGCAACGGCGCCGGCGGGCGCACGAGCTCCTCGACGGTTTCGGTCTTGGCGAATTTGCCGGGCGCTATCCGCATCAGCTTTCGGGCGGCATGCGCCAGCGCGCGGCGCTCGCCCGCACGCTCGCGGTCGAGCCGAGCGTGCTGCTGCTGGACGAGCCGTTCTCGGCGGTCGATGCGCAAACCCGCATGGTGCTCCAGCGCGACCTCGCGCGCACGCTCACGCGCGCCGGCAAGACCGCGCTGCTGATCACCCACGACCTGTTCGAGGCGGTCACGCTCTCCGACCGCGTGCTCGTCATGAGCGCGCGCCCCGGCCGCATCCTGGAAGAGATGACGATCGACCTGCCAGAGCGCGAGGATCCGCTGGCGCGGCGACGCGATCCGCGCGTCAACGACTATGTCGCGCGGCTGATGGACCGCCTGCAAATCGGCGAGGACACGCTTGAGCCGCAGGCCATCGGAGGTGGCGCATGAGTGCGCGGCCGCGGCTTCCACCCGGCGCCGCCGCCAGCGTTGCCCTGCTTGTTGTGTTTCTCGCCGCCTGGGAGTGGGGTCCGGGCTTGCTGCGCATCCCCTCCTACATCATCCCGTCGCTTTCCGAGGTCGCGCGCGAGGCCGTGCGCATGTGGCAGGTCAGCCACGTGCTCATGCACACCGGCGTCACCGCGGGCGAAGTGCTCGCCGGCTTTGCGCTCGGCAGCCTGCTCGGCGCCTTCATCGGCTATCTGCTCGGCATGTCGCCCGCGACCGAAGTCGCGCTCTCGCCCTATATCCTCGCCTTGCAGATCGCCCCGAAGGTCGCCTTCGCGCCGCTGTTCATCCTGTGGATGGGGTACTCCGTCTATCCGAAAATTCTCGTCGCCGTCCTGATCGTGTTCTTCCCGGTGATGGTCAACGTGCTTACCGCGATCCGCACCGTCGATCCCGACCTCATCAACCTCGCCCGCTCATTCAAGGCGACACGCGCGCAGATTTTCTGGAAAATCGAATTTCCCGCTTCGATCCCAGCCCTGTTCGCGGGGCTGCGCATCGGCGCGACCTTGGCGGTCGTCGGCGTGGTGGTCGGCGAATTCGTGGGCGGCAATCTCGGCCTCGGCTTTCTGCTCACCTTCGGGGAAGGCCAAGCCAACACGCCGATGGTGTTCGTCTCGATCGTGCTGCTCACCCTTATCGGCGGCATCGCCTATTTGGGCGTGGTGCTGACCGAGCAGCGCGTGCTGCATTATTTGCCGGGAAGGAACGCAAACCGTAGGGTGGGCTAAGCGGCCGCAGCGCAGCGAAAGGCCGCGTGCCCACCAACGATGATTGTTTGTTGATGCATGGTGGGCACGGCCACCTTGCGCTACGCGCTTCGGCGGCCTTAGCCCACCCTACGCATCTACGGAGCTCACAAATCCATCTGCTCCAGCATGAGCTTGCCGAGCAAACCCTGCGGGTCGGCAAGCGTCTCGATGAAATCAAAATGATTGAATTCTCGACCTTCGACGTGGCGGACTGTGGCGCCGGCGCGCGCGGCCGCGGCCGCAAAGTCACGCGCCTGCCGGCGGAACTCCGGAGGATCAAGGTCGACGGCGGCGACGATCAGCGGGCAACCCAAGCGGTTGACATGGCGCTGAGGGCTGAGCGAATCCTCGGCTGCTTCGTCGAGACGCAAATATTCGTTGCGCGCGCTCAAGCGCACCGGCCGCAGGTCGTAGATGCCGCTGACGCACATGCCGCTTTTGATGATTTGCGGCAGGCCGAGCGCCGCCCAGTCCGTGGTCAGGGCGCAGGCGGCGAGATGCGCGCCGGAGGAATGGCCGGCGAGATGGATGCGCTCGCGCACGACGCCCAGGCGCTCGGCGTTGCGATAGGCGAACGCGACGGCGCCGCGCACCTGGTCGACGAGGTCCGCGAGGCTTACCGCCGGCACCGAGGCGAAATCCAGCGCGGCGAAATGCGCACCGGCACGCACGAAGGCCTCGGCCGCGAACGCGCTCTCGCGCTTGCTCAGGCGCTGCCACGCGCCGCCGTGCGCGAAAATGAGCAGCGGCGCCGCCGCGCGGGCGGCGCGGTAGAGGTCGAAGGTCTCCGTGGGTGCTGGGCCGTAGGCGATGCTCTCGGGCTCGCCGACGCGCGCGCGAACCGCGTCGCTCTGCTCCGCGTAGCGGCGGATCAGTTCGTCGGCGTTGGCGACCCACGCGCGCTGATTATACTGGCGATCGAGCGCGGCCTGATCGTAGTCGAGAAAAACTTTGTCGTTCATTGCTCTGTCTCGTCATGCCCGCGAAACCGGGCATCCAGTAAACGGCGACGTTGTAATTTTAGCTCGCTGGCCGGTGTTTACTGGATCGTCCGCTTTCGCGGACGATGACGAGGCAGTGGATTATCACTCGCTCGCCAAAATGGGCTCGGCTGCCGGCACCAGGCCAACGGCCGGGTTCTTGGCGCAATAATCGGCGACCTTGTCCGTCTTGGCTTTCACCTTGGCGAAATCGATGACGGTCGGATCGTCGTCCTTGGTGTAGTAGCCGGTGAGCCACATCACGATGGCCAGCATGTCGTCCTTCTTGTGCGCGCTGAAATCCTTGCAGGTGATGGTGGCGACGTCCACCGTCTGCGCGGATGCGGACGAACTCGCCGCCAGGGCCACCGCAATCAAAGCAGCCGTGAGAATTCGCATCGGTCGCCCTCCTTATTCCTTACTCCATTTCGACCACTTGGCCGTCGCGAAGCGTAACGCGCCGGTCCATCCGTTGCGCCAGGTCCATGTTGTGGGTGGCGACGACGGCGGCGAGACCCGAGGCGCGCACCAATTGCGCGAGCGTGCCGAACACGTGCTCCGACGTGCGCGGATCGAGGTTGCCGGTCGGCTCGTCGGCAAGCAGGATGCGCGGCGCGTTGGCGACGGCGCGCGCGATCGCGACGCGCTGCTGCTCGCCGCCCGACAATTCCGCCGGCCGATGATGCAGCCGGTCCTTGAGCCCGAGGTAGCTCAACAAATCGCCGGCGCGCCGCTGCGCCTCGCTGCGCGGCAAGCCACGGATCATCTGCGGCAGGACCACGTTTTCCAGCGCCGAGAATTCGCCGAGCAAATGGTGGAACTGATAGACGAAGCCGATCTCGGTGCGGCGGATGCGGGTGCGCTCGCCGTCCGAGAGCGTCGAGGTCGGCACCCCTTCGATGAAGACTTCGCCGCCGTCTGGATGTTCGAGCAGGCCAGCGACGTGGAGCAGGGTCGACTTGCCAGCGCCGGACGGGCCGATCAGCGCGACCGACTGACCGGGCCACACCGCAAATTCCGCCTCGCTGAGTATTTCGAGGGTGGTCTCACCCTGATGATACCGCCGTTCCACCGCTTGCAGGAAAAGCGCGGGACCTTTGTCGTTCATCGCCGCCTCATTCGTAGCGCAGCGCTTCGACCGGATCGAGCCGCGCGGCGCGCCACGAGGGATAGAGGGTGGCGAGGAAGGAAAGCGTGAGCGCCATCACCACGACCGCAATGGTCTCGGCAGGATCCATCTGCGCGGGCAAATGCGAGAGGAAATAAAGCTCCTCCGGGAAAATCCGACTGCCGGTCGCCCACGAGAGGAATTGCCGGATCGACTCGACGTTCGTGCAGATCAACAGACCAAGGATAAAGCCGGCAATCGTTCCGACCACGCCGATCGAGGAGCCGGTGATGAGGAACACCCGCATCACCGCTCCCTGGGTCGCCCCCATGGTGCGCAGGATGGCGATGTCGTGGCCCTTGTCCTTCACCAGCATGATAAGGCCGGAGATGATGTTGAGCGCGGCCACCACCAGGATCAGCGTCAGGATGAGGAACATCACGTTGCGCTCGACCTGGAGCGCGCCGAAGAAGGTGCGGTTGCGCTGGCGCCAGTCGATCATGAAGATCGGCCGGCCGGCGGCCTCGCTGACCTGGCGGCGGAATTCGTCGACACGGTCGGGATCGTTGGTGTAGACCTCGATACCGTCGACGGTTTCGCCGCGGTTGAAATAGGCCTGCGCCTCCGGCAGCGCCATGAATACGATGCCGAGGTCGTATTCAGACATGCCGATCTCGAACACCGCCGCTGTGTTGTAGGGCTTGATGCGCGGCGTGTAGCCCATCACCGTCACCGCCCCGCGCGGCGCCACCATGGTGAGGCGGTCGCCGGCGTGGACGGAGAGTTTCTCGGCGAGGCGCCGCCCGATCGCGAGCCCCTGCCCCGCGTCGAAATTATCCAGCGTGCCCTGCCGGATGTTGCCGGCGATCGAGCCGAGCCGCCCGAGGTCCTGCGCCCGGATCCCGTGCACCAGGACGCCCGATGAATCGTATTGCGACGAGGCGAGCGCCTGGCCCACCACGACCGGTGCCGCAAGCGTAACGCCCGGTACCTTGGCGATGCGCTCGGCAACCGCGGCCCAGTCGTTGAGCGGGGACTCGAGCGGCTGCACCAGCAAGTGTCCGTTGAGCCCGAGGATTTTATCGAGCAGTTCCTTGCGGAAACCGTTCATCACCGCGAGCACGACGATCAGGGTGGCGACGCCGAGCAGGATGCCGAGGAAGGAGAAGCCGGCGATGACCGAGATGAATCCTTCCTTGCGCCGCGCCCGCAGGTAGCGCAGCGAAAGCATCCACTCGAATGCGGCAAACGGCCGTGTCCCGGTCGGCTCGTGGGTCACAGGCGAAGTCCCCGTGTCCGCGACGTGGTCCGCTCGTGCGTCCAATGCGAAGGTCCTGCGTTGCGGCCGGCGTGTGGGAAGGCGCCGGAGCATCCCTGCCGGGAACAATGGAATAGGCCCCCTAGCGGCATTTCATCCGATTCAGGCGGATTCAAGCCAGAGCGAATGGAATGCGGCAGTAATACGAACAGAATTATCCGGCGAGCCGGTCGATGGCGGCGGCGGGGGTCATGAGTTCCTGGCTGCCATCGGCCCGGCTTTTGACTTCGACCTTCCCTTCGGCGAGGCCGCGCGGCCCGACCATGACCTGCCACGGTATGCCGATGAGGTCTGCGACCGCGAACTTGGCCCCCTGCCGCTCGTCGAGGTCGTGGTAGAGGACCTCGACCCCGCGGTGGGACAACGCCTGGTAGAGCCCCTCGCTCGCCGCGTCGGTCGCGCCGTCGCCCTGTCTGAGGTTAAGCACGATCGTCTTGAACGGGGCGACCGGCTCCGGCCACTTGATGCCAGCATCATCGTGGAAAGCTTCGATGATGGCGGCGACGAGACGCGAGACCCCTACTCCGTAGGAACCACCATGAACGGGCCGCCTCATACCGTCGGGGCCGGCGACGTAGGCCTGCATGGGGTCAGAATATTTCGTCCCAAAATAGAATATCTGTCCCACCTCGATCCCCCGAGTGTGCAGTCGCTTCTCGGGGGGGACCTCGTGCTCGAAGCGAGCCGGATCATGGACGTCTTCCGTGGCGGCATAAAACTGCGTCCACGGTCGGATATAGGGCGTGAGGTCAGCATCGTAATCGACATCCGCGCCCGGAACAGGCAAATTAAGAACATCCCTATTGCAATAGACAGCTGATTCACCGGTTTCCGCAAGGATCAGGAACTCATGCGATAGATCGCCGCCGATCGGGCCTGTTTCTGCCCGCATTGGAATCGCCTTCAGCCCCATCCGCGCGAACGTGCGCAGGTAGGCGACGAACATTTTATTGTACGAGAGCCGGGCTGCGGCCTCATCCAGGTCGAAAGAATATGCATCCTTCATCAGGAATTCACGCCCGCGCATGACACCGAAGCGCGGCCTGATCTCATCCCGAAACTTCCATTGTATGTGATACAGGATTTTAGGCAGCTCTCGATAGGTGCGGACAAAGTTGCGAAAAATATCCGTGATCATGTCCTCATTCGTAGGGCCGTAAAGCAATTCCCTCCCGCGCTGATCCTTGATGCGCAGCATTTCAGGCCCATAGGCGTCGTAGCGCCCGCTGGTACGCCAAAGTTCAGCAAGCTGAATGGTGGGCATCAGGAGTTCAATTGCCCCAGCGCGGTTCTGTTCTTCGCGGACGATCTGCTCAATTCTTTTGAGCACGCGCAGGCCAAGCGGCAGGAACGAGTAGATGCCCGCGGCCTCCTGGCGGATCATGCCGGCGCGCAGCATTAAGCGGTGCGACGCGATTTCGGCGTCCTTGGGCGTATCGCGGAGGATAGGTAGAAAGTAACGGGACAGGCGCATCGGCGTTGAGCCCACGATTCGCGAGGCTTCGGGGAGACTCTGCGAGAGAAACCGGATCGGCGGCGAAAACACAAGGGGCGACAACGCTTTCCACGCGCGCGCTGGCGTCATCACGGTGTCGCAGCAGCGCGCGAAGGTTGCTCCCGGCGGGCCCTGCGTCGGCTGCTACAGTCGGTCGCTGCCGTTGCCGCAAGTCGTTGTGTCGTTGCACTTGATTTGCAAATGCGAGGTCGGTTAGCGTAACGGCCAGCAGGACAAAGCCGTGACAAGCGGTCTCCTGCGGCCCACGTCGTGGTCCAAGTCTTGGGAGGAAGAAGCCCGCCCGGCGCGGTTTCCCGCAGCCAACCCCGCGCAAGCGTCTGTCCGTACCCAGTACCAGCCGGGGATCACGGGCCGCATAAATAAATCCGAGCAGGGCCTTGGCCCTGCTCTTTTTTTGACCCTATTCGGGTTGCGCCGACGCCCGCCGCTAGTGCCGCGAACCCGAAGTTCGCACTACAATTGCCGCGAGTCGGATTGCAAACTTCGGGTTCAAAGCGGCACTAGAATCATAGATTGGCTAGTGTCCTTCGATTCCGAAGTTCGCTTCGGAGCGTGCGGCAAAATCGGGCGAACTTCGGAATCGGGACACTAGCTCGCGGCGATGCAAATGCCGACGAGCACCGCGGCGATGCCGAGCCCGAGATTGAGCCCGATCGGCTCGCCCAGAATGAGCACTGCCAGCAGCGAGGCGCTGACCGGATTGACCGTGATGGTGGTGGCGACCCGGGTGGGCGTGGTGCGTTCGAGCGCCCAGACCCAAAGATAGAAATTGAGCGCGGCGCCGAACACGCCGACGAACAGCACCGCCGCCCATTGGGGCGCGCCGAAAGCCTGCGGAACGAGCCCACCCCCGGCAAGGGCAACAACTGCAAGGCAGGCCGCGCCCACGCCCATGCCGCCGGTGAGGAATGCAAGCGGACTCGAGCGGGCGATGAACGGCCGGGACCACACGTTATAGAGCGCCATGCAGAAGGCGCCCGCCACCATGAGGAGGTCGCCGCGCCAAGCACCCGCGGGCGCGTCGGCGAGACCGGCCGCGAGCGCCGCCGCGACGCCAGCGACCGCGATCACGACGCCCGCGCTCTTGCGCAACGTGAGCGTCTCGATTCCAAGCGCTGCCGCCGCCAGCATCGTGAGCAGCGGCAACGTCGAGAGTGCGAGCGAGGCGCGCGCGGCGGTCGTGTAAGCGATCGAAAGATTGTAGAGGACGGGAAAAATCGCGAAGAACAGGAGCCCGAGCAGCGCCACCGCCGTCCAGTCGGCGCGCGGCGGCCAGCGTCCGCGGACGGCAAGCGTGATCGGCAGCAGGCACACGAAGCCGACGCAATAGCGCCAAGCACCGAGCGCAACCGCGTCGGTCGCACTGATCACGAAACGCGAGCACGCGAGCGCCATGCCGCCGAGCGCGCTCGAGAGCACGGCGGCAGCGACACCGAGGCGCGCGGCAACGGAGGAATCGGCGGCGGACACGCGGCGAAGCTGACCGACGCCGCGCGCCGGCGCAATTACATGGCAGGTAATCGCCGTCGATATTGTTTAGGCGTAAACCTATCAATCAAATATCGACGCTTCAGCGGATCCTACGTTGTTACGTGGGGTTTGAGTCCTGCGGGCGTCATACTCGCATCTCCACGATCACCCGGCGCTCACCCTATTTGCTGATGAGCCGCGTCACGACCTTGCGGTAGCGCTCGGCGATCACGGCGCGCGCGCGGTGCCGGCCGTCGCTGACGACGATGGTGCCACCGACCATAACCGTGCGCACCAGCTTGCTGCCGGCGACGAACACATAGGAATCGAGCCAGGAATCGTCGCGACGCCCGGCGAGATCGGGATGGTCGGCCGCCAGGATGACGATGTCGGCGCGCCGGCCAACCTCGAGCGATCCGATACCGCGACCGAGCGCCTGGGCGCCGCCCGCTAGCGCACCCTCGTAGAGGCGCCGGCCGGTCGACTGGCCCTCGTGGGCCGCGAGCACGTTGCGCGCGTGCAGTTTCAGGCGTTGCGAATATTCGAGCTGGCGCAATTCGGCCGCTCCGTCGATCTCGATATTGGAATCGGAGCCAACGCCGAACCGCCCGCTCTCGGCAAGAAACTCAGCGGCCCGAAAAATACCATCGCCCAAATTGGCTTCGGTGAGCGGGCACAAGCCGGCAACAGCACCCGAATGGGCGACGCGCGAAATCTCGCCCGCCCCCATGTGGGTCGCGTGCACCAGGCACCAGCGCGGTCCGACGTCGAAATTGTCGATCAACCAATCGACCGGCGGCTGCCCGAGCGCGGCGACGCAGTCCACGACTTCCCTGGTCTGCTCGGCGACATGGATATGGATCGGCCCGCTGCTGCCGGCCTCGACCACGGCGCGCAGCGTCTTCGGCGTCACCGCGCGCAACGAATGCGGCGCGATCCCGACCGCGGCGTCGGCGACGGAAGCGGCGATTTCGCGCGTGCGCGCGAGGAGTCTCAGAAAGCCGTCGGGATCGTTGAGGAAGCGGCGCTGCCCGCGCAGTGCGGCAACACCGCCAAAGTCGCCGTTGGCGTAAAACGACGGCAGCAGGGTGAGGCCTATACCGGTCTCGGCCGCGGCCGTCGCGATGCGCGCGGCCATTTCCCCGACATCGGCGAATGGGCGACCGTCCACGTCATGATGCAGATAGTGAAACTCCCCGACCGCGGTGAAGCCGCGTTCCAGCATTTCCATATAGGCGAAGGCGGCAATCGCTTCGACATCGTCGGGGGTCAGCGCCGCGAGAAACCCGTACATCACCGCGCGCCAGCTCCAGAAACTATCGGCGGCGCCGCGGCGCTCGGCGAGGCCGGCGATGGCGCGCTGAAATGCATGACAGTGCAGGTTCGGCAGTCCCGCAAGCGCAATGCCAGGGATGCGCTCGGCGCCGCCGGCGGGCGAGCCGGGCTGCACGGCGACGATCGTGCCGTCGTCGACGTCGATGCGCACCTCATGTGCCCAACCGGCGGGAAGCAGCGCATGCTCGAAGAAAAATGCCTTCATCCGCCCTGTCCCGCGCCTATGGAACCATGCGCTTGCCCCGCACGGCAGGGCTTGCGCCTTGCAACGGCAGCCAAATCTCCGCACCATGACCGCACGACCGGACAGAGGGGGCGAGACACATGTTCATCCGAGGTGCGGTTCTTGGGGCGGCCGTCATGGGTTTGCTGCCGGCTGTCGCCCTAGCTCAGCAATTGGCGCCAAGCCCGACGCTCGATGCGATCAAGGCGCGCGGCCATGTCGAGTGCGGTGTCCATCTGGGACTGCCAGGCTTCTCGTTTGCCAACGACAAGGGCGAGTGGAGCGGCATCGACGTCGATTTCTGCCGCGCGGTGGCGGCCGCGGTGCTGGGCGATGCCGGCAAGGTCAAATACACGCCGACCTCGGTGCAGCAACGATGGCCGGTGCTCCAGTCGGGCCAGGTCGACCTGCTGTCGCGCAACACGACGATCACATTCTCCCGCAATGCGTCGCTCGGCGTCAATTTCCAGGGCATCAATTTCTACGAGGGGCAAACCTTCGTAGTGCGGGCGAAATCGGGCGCCAAGGAACCGAAGGACCTCGACGGCGCCGCCATCTGCGTCGCGGCCGGCTCGACCGAAGAAAAGACGGCCGCCGATTGGTACGCCGAGCGCAAACTGAAGGTGACGATCGTCAATTTTCAGAAGAACGACGACGCGATCGCCGCCTACGATGCCGGCCGCTGCGATGCCTATACGGCGGGCCTCGGTGCGCTCGCCGGCCAGCGCATCAAACTGAAGCAGACCGGCGAGCACGTCATCATGACCGAGACCATTTCCAACGATCCGCAAGGGCCGGTAACGCGCCAGGGCGACGAGCGTTGGCAAGCGGTCGTGCGCTGGACGCTCAACGGGATGATCGCCGCCGAGGCGCTCGGGGTAAACTCGCGCAACGTCGATGAGATGAAAGCGAAGTCGGCGAACGCCGAGGTGCGCCGCCTGCTCGGGGTCGAGGGAAACTTCGGTCAGCTGCTCGGCCTTTCCGACGATTGGATCTATCAGGTGGTCAAACAGGTCGGAAACTACGGCGAGTCGTACGAGCGGACGGTGGGCATGGGTTCGCCGCTCAAGCTCGCGCGCGGCAAGAACGAGCTGTGGACCAAGGGCGGGCTGCTGTACACACCGCCGTTCCAGTGAGCAGGGATCAGGTAGTTAGGTATCAGGGATCAAGTATCAGACATCAACCTGATGCCCGATCCCTGATTTCCTGATCCCTGATTTCCTGATGTCTGCTTTTGTCTACAACCGCCGGGTTCGCGACGCCTTCTGGCAGGTCGCCGTATGGGCGGCGGTCGTCGGACTGATTGCGTATTTCGTGCGCAACGCGTCCGAGAACATGGCCAAGGCCGGCATCGCCTCGGGTTTCGACTTCCTCGGACGCACCTCCGGGATCGAGCTTCCATTCCTGCTCACCCGTTACACGCCGCAATCGAGCATCCTCGACCTGCTGTGGGCCGGCGTCGTCAACACGATGACGGTCGCGTTCATTGCCATCGTCGCGGCGACGCTGCTCGGCTTCGCGCTTGGGATCGCGCGCCTGTCACGCAATTGGCTGCTCTCGAGTCTCGCCGGCGGTTACGTCGAAGTGGTGCGCAACATCCCCGTGCTGTTCTTCGTCCTGTTCTGGTACTTCGCGGTGATTGCGGCGCTGCCCGGCCCGCGCGAGGCGATCGGGATTTTCGCGGTCGCGTTCCTGAGCAACCGCGGCCTGACCGTACCGACGCCGCTGGCGACCGGAGCCTTCGCGGCCGCGGCGCTCGCCAGCGCAATCTCTATCGCCGCCCAGTTCGTGCTCGCCGCATGGGTGCGCCACCGCCGCAACCGGACCGGGCGGGGCTTTCCCCTGTGGACGAGCGGCGCCGTTCTCATCGCGGGTGTGCCGCTGGTCGCTTTCGCCGCCGCGATCGCAGCGACCCCGTGGGATACCCCGGTGCTGCGCGGCTTCAACTATCGCGGCGGCTTCGTTCTTATTCCGGAGTTCGTCGCCCTCGTCGCCGCCCTCGCCACCTATGCGGCGGCGTTCATCGCCGAGATCGTGCGCGGGGGAATTCTCGCGGTCCCGAAGGGACAGCTGGAGGCGGCGCGTGCCCTCGGGCTCGGCCCCGGACAGGTGCTGCGTCTCGTGGTCATTCCGCAGGCCTTGCGCGTGATGGTCCCGCCGCTGACCAGTCAGTATCTCAACGTGCTGAAGAACTCCTCACTCGGCGCCGCGATCGGTTTTCCCGAGCTGATGAACGTATTCGTTGGCTCGGCGCTCAACATCACCGGTCAGGCGGTCGAGATCATCGCCATCACGCTCGCGATCTACCTCGTCATCGGCCTTGCGGTGTCGGCGCTGATGAATTGGTACAACGCGAAGGTCGCGCTGGTGACGCAATGACGAACCGCGTGACATCGCTGCTGCGGTTCGCGCGCCGCCGCCTATTCGCGACGCCACTCGATGCGGTCATCACGCTCGTGTGCTGCTGGGCGCTGGCGCGCATCGCCGAACCGCTATTGCGCTGGCTCGTTATCGACGCGACCTTCCGCGGCGCCACGCGAGCGGACTGTACCGGCGCCGGAGCTTGCTGGGTATTCATTCGGGCGCGCTTCGGGCAGTTCGTCTACGGCTTTTATCCAATCGATCAACGCTGGCGGGTCGATCTTGTCGCGGTCCTCGTGATCGCCTGCACGGCGCTCCTCGCGGTCAAACGCTTGCCCCATCGTGGCGCGCTTGCGGCCGGGCTCGCCGTAGTCATGCCGCCGCTGGTGCTCTTCCTCTTCTACGGCGGGTTCGGCCTGCCGGTGGTCGAGACGCGCGATTGGGGCGGGCTGATGCTCACCCTGTTCATCGCAATTTACGCCGGTCTGCTGGCGGTGCCGCTCGGCATCGTGCTGGCGCTGGGCCGGCAGTCCCGCCTGCCGGCGATCCGCACGCTCGCGGTGATGTTCATCGAGTTCTGGCGCGGCGTGCCGATCATCGCGGTTATTTTTCTAGCCTCGCTCATCCTGCCGCTGATCGTTCCGTCCGGCATCGGGGTCGACCGGCTGGCGCGCGCGGTGATCGGGCTCGCGTTGGTGGTCGCCGCCTACATGGCGGAAGCCGTGCGCGGCGGACTGCAGGCGATTCCCAAGGGGCAATCCGAGGCAGCGACCGCGTTGGGCCTGCGTTATCCCGCGGCCACCGTGCTGATCGTGCTGCCGCAGGCGCTGCGCATCGCGCTGCCGGCGATGACGAATGAATTCATCGCTCTGCTCAAAAACACCTCACTGGTGCTGATCGTTTCAATCCTGGATTTGCTCGGTGTTGCCCAGGCGGCCCTCGCCGATCCCGCGTGGGTCGGCATGACGCTGGAAGCTTACGTCTTCGCGGGATCGATCTACTGGCTCCTCTGCTTCGCGCTCTCCCGCGCGAGCCTGCGGCTCGAACGGCGAGCCGCGTTGCGGTAGGATGGGCGCGGATCGCGTAACGAATGGAGGCGTAAGGTGGCAAACAACGCAGACACGGTCCTTGAACTCGACCGAAAACGCATGCAGGCGATGAGCGACAAAGACCTTGCCACCCTCGATTCCCTGCTGGCCGACGACCTGATCTACACGCATTCCTCTGCCCGGGTCGATTCGAAGCAGAGCCTGATCGCCAACATGAAGTCCGGCGCGACAGTCTATTCTTCCATCGAATCGTCCGAGGTGAAGGCGCAGGATCTCGGCGACGCGGTGGTGCTCACCGGCGTTGCCTGGATCAAGGTCGCCTCGCAGGGCAAACAACTCGATTTCGGCGTCCGTTTTACCGACGCTTATGCCAAACGCGGTGGGCGATGGCAGATGGTCGCGTGGCAATCGACGCGCCTTCCGGCGTGATTACAAGCTCGCAATAGTCTTCGATTACTCCACGCGCGCAGGATGGTGATAAGATACCGTTCCCGATATAATTGCATTGTGTGAAGTAGTTCACAGAGCCCCGCGCCTCCGCCCCTTAGCTATGGTCTTCCGACTGCGCCTCTGAGGCAACGTCGATTGAGCGATGCCTCTGAACGCGCGACGAGACCAATGCCCACCGACGTTTCCTCCCCTCGCCTTGCAGTGATCTCCGACGTCCACGGCAACCTTCGGGCGCTGGAGGCCGTATTGACCGACATAAAGTCGCGTGGGGCCGATGCGATCGTCAACCTGGGCGACTGCGTCACCAGTCCGCTCTGGCCGCGCGAGACCTTCGACCTGCTGGCGAGCCTCTCGCTTCCGACCGTGCGCGGCAATCATGATCGCGCGTTGACCGGCGCGTTCGACGATCTGCCGCCGGCGGGAAAATTTGCTTATGCGGCGCTCACGCCACAGCAGCGCGAGGCGGTCGGCGCGCGTCCGACACGGATCGAGATTGCGCCGGGCATTCTCGCGATTCACGGCACCCCCGACGACGACTCGAGTTTTCTGCTTGAGGATGTCCACAACGAACGGCTGATCCCGGCCGCGCGCGAAGACGTGGTCGCCCGGCTCGGCCCGCACATAAACGCCGACGTGGTGCTGTGCGGGCACAGCCACAATCAACAACTGCGGCAAGTGCCGGGCGGCTGCCTCGTGCTCAATCCGGGCAGCGTCGGCTGCCCGGCGTTCGCCGACCATCCGGCCGCAACCATATTCGAGCTCCGCTCTCCGCACGCCTATTACGCCATCCTGACCCGGCGGAATGGACGCTGGGGCGCGGAGTTGCTGGCGCTCGAATATGACTGGACGTCGGCCGCGCGGCGCGCCGCCGAGAACGGCCGGCCGGACTGGGCCGAGGCGATGACCACCGGCGCGGTCAGCTGAATTATCTCCTGCCTCGATAGGGGTCGGGAAGAGTTTAGCTCTCCCCGCCCTCCGAACCGCACGGGCGGTTTTCCCGCATGCGGCTCTCCAGTCGGTGGTTTCCTCATCGGGAGTATCTCGCGTCAAGCCAGGCTGTGTGAAGCGCGAGCAGCCCCGCTT
>JAFAUQ010000083.1 GCA_019243195.1 Hyphomicrobiales bacterium | reverse complement strand
GCGCCGGGCTCCCGCTCGAAGACATGGAGTTCGTGCAGTTCCACCCGACCGGCGTGTACGGCGCCGGCGTTCTGATCACCGAAGGCACGCGCGGCGAGGGCGCCTATCTCGTCAACGCCGAGGGCGAGCGCTTCATGGAGCGCTACGCGCCGTCCGCCAAGGACCTCGCCTCGCGCGACGTGGTGTCGCGCGCCATGACCATCGAAATCCGCTAAGGACGCGGCGTCGGCCGCAAGAAGGACCATCTCTATCTGCACCTCGATCATCTCGATCCCGAGGTCGTGCATGAGCGGCTGCCGGGCATTTCCGAGTCGGCAAAAATTTTCGCCGGCGTCGAGGTGACGCGCGAACCGATCCCGGTGCTGCCCACCGTGCACTACAACATGGGCGGCATCCCGACGAATTATCACGGCGAGGCGCTGACCAAGAAGAACGGCAACGACGACGCGGTCGTGCCCGGGCTCATGGCGCTCGGCGAAGCGGCATGCGTCTCGGTGCACGGCGCCAACCGGCTCGGCTCGAATTCGCTTATCGACCTCGTGGTGTTCGGCCGTGCGGCCGCGGCGCGCTGCGCCGAAACGGTAACGCCGGGCGACCGGCACCCCGACCTGCCGAAGGATTCCGCCGAGCGCTCGCTTACGCGCCTCGACCGGTTCCGTCATGCCAACGGCGGCACGCCGACGGCGCACCTGCGGCTCAAGATGCAGCACGTGATGCAGACGAACTGCGCGGTGTTCCGCACCGGCGAAGTTCTCGAGGAAGGCCACAAGCTCATCCACGACGTGCGCGGCGGCGTCGCCGACGTGCGCGTTACCGATCGTTCGCTGATCTGGAACTCCGACCTGGTCGAGACCCTCGAACTCGACAATCTGGTCGCCCAGGCGGTGGTGACGATGGACTCGGCCCGCAACCGCACGGAAAGCCGCGGCGCGCACGCGCGCGAAGACTTCCCCGAACGCGACGACAAGAATTGGATGAAACACACGCTCGCCTGGTTCGACGAAGCAACCGGCAAGGTGACGATCGACTACCGCCCGGTGCACACCTACACGCTGACCAACGACGTGTCCTACATCGAGCCGAAGGCGAGGGTGTACTGATATGGTCGAGTTCACGCTGCCGAAGAATTCCCGCGTCGGCGAAGGCAAGACCTGGTCCGAGCCCGAGAACGCACGCAACACCCGCGAATTCCGCGTCTACCGCTGGAATCCGGACGACGGCCAAAATCCGCGCATCGACACTTATCTGGTCGATCTCGACGATTGCGGCCCGATGGTGCTCGACGCGCTGATCTGGATCAAAAGCAACATCGACCCGACCCTGACGTTCCGCCGTTCCTGCCGCGAGGGCGTGTGCGGAAGCTGTTCCATGAATATCGACGGGACCAACACGCTCGCATGTACCCGCGGCATGGACGAGATCAGGGGAACGGTGCGCATCTATCCGCTGCCGCACATGCCGGTGGTCAAGGACCTCGTGCCCGACCTCACCATGTTCTACGCCCACCACGCCTCGGTCGAACCGTGGCTGCAAACGGTGACCCCTGCGCCCGACCGGGAGTGGAAGCAGAGCCACGACGACCGGGCGAAACTCGACGGCCTCTATGAATGCATTCTCTGTGCGTGCTGCTCGACCGCATGCCCGAGTTATTGGTGGCAGCCGGAGCGCTATCTCGGCCCGGCGGCGCTGCTGCAGGCCTACCGTTGGATCGTCGATAGCCGCGACGAGGCGACCGGCGAGCGGCTCGATTATTTGGAAGATCCGTTCCGGCTCTATCGCTGCCACACGATTCTCAATTGCGCGAAAGCCTGTCCCAAGAATCTCAATCCGGCGAAAGCAATTGCCGAGATCAAGAAACTGATGATCGAGCGGCAGGTGTGATTGCCGTCCGTGGCGGTTCGTCGCTGCAAATAAGCTCCAACGTCATCCTGAGGAGCTCGGCGCGTCTGCGCGCCGAGCGTCTCGAAGGATGGCCGCATGCACCGCGTTTGCTTCCATCCTTCGAGACAGTCGCGCGCAAACGCGCGCGACTTCCTCAGGATGACGGTTTTATTTGTTTTACACGGTTCGCAGCAGCCGCGACTGCACCTCGAGCATCGCGGTCGCAAAGCCGTGCCCGTCCGCCACCATCTCGCGCATGAGCGACAGCGGCGTCGGCTGCGCCGCCTGCACCTCGCCCACGACGCTGCCGAAATCGAACGTGAGCTCCGCGTCGAACTTGCGGGCGAGCTGCTGCATGCGCCGGTTCTCGGCGAGGCAGGCCATGTGCAGATGGCGGAATCCGCGGTTGCGCGCCGCAAGCAACGTCCGCTCGAGCAGCGCCGTCCCGACGCCGTGGCTTTGCCACGCCCTTTCGATGCTGAATGCGGCCTCCGCCTCCCCGGCCAACGTCGTGCCGAGCGAACGCAGCTCGCCGGCACCGCGCAACGCGCCGTCGACGAAGAAGCCGTGGATCACGGCGTCAAGACCGACCGACAGATCGACGTAACCGCGGATGAACTCGTCCGACACTCCGCCGCCGAATCGGTTGCGCCGGCTTTCGCCGTCGAGACGCAGCAGGTGGTCACGGTAAAGGTCGGTCTCACTGATCCACAGCTTGCGGATCACACCGCCGTCGAGCAGGGGGTCGTGCATGGACTTGTCTCCTGATGGTTGGTCGTTGCAACGACCCTCCGGCCGCTTCCTCCGGGCAGCAGCGTCGAACGTCGAATCGCTGCCCTGTCAGAACCTAATGCTGCAATGCAGCAGAAGCGTGACACCGGCCTGGGCCAAATGCCGCATCACGACAGAATTACGAAGGAAAACAAAGCCTTAAACGCGAGGCAGCCGGCCCAAGGGCCGGCTGCTCTTCACGCCGGGCGTATCGACCCGGGGATCGGAATGCTCAGAAACCGTTGGGCGCGTTTCGGCGTCCGTTTACGGCGGCAATTCAGAGACTTAAGCCGACGCTGGTGGAGAGGTCGTTGCCCCCAACCACCGGCCGCGCATCGCCAACGATCGCCTTGCGGGTGACCGCGCAGGACGGCTATGCGTGCCGCACAGACCGTTTGCGCCCATCCTTTCTCAATGCCCGGCAGCATCAGCGAGCGTTACGCCGCCCTCGTGGCCGCTGGCGAGGTCGAGCACGACCGCGCGCAGGCAGCCGTCGTCGCGATGCTCGCGCGGCTGGAGACCCGCGTCGCCCATCACCGCTTGGCGCGCAAATCGTCCTCGCTCGGCTGGATGTTCGCGAGCCGCACACCGGACCCGGGGCCGCTCAAGGGCCTCTACATTTACGGCGAGGTCGGCCGCGGCAAGACGATGTTGATGGATTTGTTTTTCGCCGCGAGCCCGGTGCTGCGCAAACGCCGCGTCCATTTTCACGAGTTCATGGTGGACGTACACGAGCGCATTCACGATTGGCGTCAGCGGCGCAGCCGCGGCGAGATTTCCGGCGAAGACCCGATCGCGCCGGTCGCTGCCGCCCTGGCCGCGCAAGCTTGGTTGCTGTGCTTCGACGAGTTTCACGTCGCCGACATTGCCGATGCCATGATCCTCGGGCGCCTGTTCCGGCGGCTGTTCGATAACGGCGTCGTGGTGGTTGCCACCTCGAACGTCGCGCCCGACGAGCTTTACCGCGACGGCCTCAATCGCTCCCTGTTCCTTCCGTTCATCGCGATGATCGAGGAGCACATGGACGTGGTGCGGCTTGCCGCGCGCACCGACTTCCGGCTGGAAAAGCTGGGCGATGCGCCGGTGTGGCACGTCCCCGCCGACGCCGCGGCCAAGGCCGCCCTCGACGCGGCATGGCGGAGCCTGACGGCCGGCAACGCGGCGTCGCCGCGCGAACTCGTGGTCAAAGGCCATGCCCTGCACGTGCCGTGCGCCGCCATGGGCGCCGCGCGCTTTTCCTTTCCCGAATTATGCGCACGGCCGTTGGGGGCGGAAGATTATCTGAAACTCGCCCATGAGTTTCACACCATCGTGCTCGACCGCATTCCCGTCATGGACTACGCGCAGCGCAACGAGGCCAAGCGCTTCATCGCGCTTGTCGACACGCTCTACGACCATACGGTGAAGCTCGTCGCTTCCGCCGAGGCGGCGCCGGCGGCGCTTTATCGGGGCAGCGACGGTTTCGAGGTGCAGGAGTTCAAGCGCACCGCCTCGCGCCTCATCGAGATGGGCTCGCGCGCCTATCTCGCCCTCCCGCACGGCCGCAAGGATTCGGCCGCGACCGGCTCGACCGAGGGGATCGTCGAGACTTAAGTGTCAGTCAGGGGCCGCTTGAACGGGTGGGCGGAACCGGTTAATCCGACCGTCGGTTATCCCTTCGGCCGCCGATTGCCCCGCAACAATTCCGAGGTTCCCATGGCGCGACACAGGATTGCTTTGATCGGCGCCGGCCAGATCGGCGGCACGCTCGCCCACCTCATCGGCCTCAAGGAATTGGGCGATGTCGTGCTGTTCGACATCATGGAAGGCATCCCACACGGCAAGTCGCTCGACCTCGTCGAATCCTCCCCGATCGAGGGTTTTGACGTGAAGTTCACCGGAACCAATTCCTACGAGGCGATCCAGGGCGCCGACGTTTGCATCGTCACCGCCGGGGTGCCGCGCAAGCCCGGCATGAGCCGTGACGATCTGCTCAGCATCAATCTCAAGGTGATGGAGCAGGTCGGCGCCGGCATCCGCAAATATGCGCCGGAAACCTTCGTCATCTGCATCACCAACCCGCTCGACGCCATGGTATGGGCGCTGCAGAAAACGTGCGGGCTGCCGAACAACATGGTGGTCGGCATGGCCGGCGTGCTCGATTCGGCGCGCTTCCGCTATTTCCTCGCCGATGAGTTCAACGTCTCGGTCGAGGACGTGACCGCCTTCGTGCTCGGCGGCCATGGCGACAGCATGGTCCCGCTGGTTCGCTACTCCGCCGTTGCCGGCATTCCGATTCCCGACCTGATCAAGATCGGCTGGACCTCGCAGGCGCGCGTCGACGCCATCGTTCAGCGCACCCGCGACGGCGGCGCGGAGATCGTCAATCTGCTCAAGAGCGGCTCGGCCTTCTATGCGCCCGCCTCGTCGGCGGTCGCCATGGCGGAGAGCTATCTGCGCGACAAGAAGCGAGTGCTGCCGGCGGCCGCGCATCTTTCCGGCGAGTACGGCGTGCGCGATCTTTACGTGGGCGTGCCGGTCGTGATCGGCGCCAAAGGCGTCGAGCGCGTGGTCGAGATCGAACTCAACGGCGCCGAACGCGAAATGTTTGATCACTCGGTGACCGCGGTGCGCACGTTGGTCGACGCCTGCCGGAAGATTGCGCCCGACCTCGGCCGCTGAGTTTCCTCAGCGTCGCGCGTATGAAAGGCGGCCATGAACATCCACGAATACCAAGCTAAGGCGGTCCTGCGCGAGTTTGGCGTCCCGGTCCCGCGCGGCGTTCCCGCCTTCACGGCGCAAGAGGCGGTGCGCGCCGCGCACACGCTTGGCGGCCGGGTTTGGGTGGTCAAGGCGCAGATCCACGCGGGCGGACGCGGCAAGGCCGGCGGCGTCAAGGTCGTGCGCTCGATCGAGGACGTGGAGCGCGAGGCGACCCGCCTGATCGGCTCGACGCTGGTCACCCATCAGACCGGCCCGCACGGCAAGGTCGTCAACCGCCTCTATGTCGAAGAGGGTTCGGCGATCGAACGCGAGTTCTATGTCTCGGCGCTCGTCGACCGCGAAACCTCGCGCGTCGCCTTCGTGGTCTCCACCGAAGGCGGCATGGATATCGAAGAGGTGGCGCGCACGCATCCAGAGAAGATTCTCACCTTCTCGGTCGATCCCGCGACCGGCCTGATGCCGCACCACGCGCGGCGCGCCGCCGAGGTGCTTGGGCTTTTCGGCGACCTCGCCAAACAGGCGGGCGTGGTGCTGGCCAAGCTCTACGAGGCGTTCCTTGCCAAGGACATGAGTCTGCTCGAGATCAATCCGCTCGTCGTCACCAAAGAGGGGCAGCTCATCTGCCTCGATGCCAAGATCGGCTTCGATGACAACGCGCTCTATCGGCACGCCGATGTTGCCGCGCTGCGCGACCTCACCGAGGAGGACGAGAAGGAGATCGAGGCGTCGAAATACGATCTCAACTATGTGGCGCTCGACGGCACCATCGGCTGCATGGTCAACGGCGCCGGGCTCGCCATGGCCACCATGGACATCATCAAGCTCTATGGCGAGGCGCCCGCAAACTTCCTCGACGTCGGCGGCGGCGCCAGCAAGGAGAAGGTTGCGGCCGCGTTCAAGATCATCACCGCCGACCCGAACGTGAAGGGCATCCTGGTGAATATCTTCGGAGGTATCATGCGCTGCGACATCATTGCCGAAGGCATCGTCGCGGCCGTCAAGGAAGTCGGCCTGAGGGTGCCGCTGGTGGTGCGGCTCGAAGGCACCAACGTCGATCCCGGCAAGCGGATCATCGCGGAGTCCGGACTAAACGTGGTCTCGGCCGAGGATCTCGACGACGCCGCGCAAAAGATCGTCAAAGCGATCGGGCGGGCGTGACATGGCCGTCCTCGTCGACAAAGACACGAAAGTCATCTGCCAGGGCTTCACCGGCCGCAACGGCACGTTCCATTCGGAAGCCGCCATCGCCTACGGGACGAAAATGGTCGGTGGCACGTCGCCCGGCAAAGGCGGCAGCAAGCATCTGGGACTGCCGGTGTTCGACACGGTCGCGGAGGCGCGCGAGAAAACCGGGTGCGACGCGAGCGTGATCTACGTGCCGCCGGCCGGCGCGGGCGACGCCATCTGCGAGGCGATCCAGGCGGAAATCCCGCTCATCATTTGCATCACCGAGGGCATCCCGGTGGTCGACATGGTCCGGGTCAAGCGCGCGCTTTCCGGTTCGCGGTCGCGCCTGATCGGTCCGAACTGTCCGGGCGTGATGACCGCCGGCGCCTGCAAGATCGGCATCATGCCGGGCAACATCTTCAAGCCAGGCAACGTCGGCATCGTCTCGCGCTCGGGCACGCTCACCTACGAGGCGGTCTACCAGACGAGCCGCGAGGGGCTCGGGCAGACGACGGCCGTCGGCATCGGCGGCGATCCCGTCAAAGGCACCGAGTTCATCGAAATCCTCGAGATGTTCCTCGCCGACCCGGCGACCCAGTCGATCGTGATGATCGGCGAGATCGGCGGCAGCGGGGAGGAAGATGCCGCGGCGTTCCTCAAGGACGAGGCGCGGCGCGGGCGCAAGAAGCCGATGGTCGGATTCATTGCCGGCCGCACCGCGCCGCCGGGCCGGCGCATGGGTCACGCGGGCGCCATCATCTCCGGCGGCAAGGGCGATGCCGAATCGAAGATCGCGGCGATGGAGTCGGCCGGGATCCGCGTATCCGCGTCACCGGCGCGCATCGGAAAGACGCTCGCGGAACTGCTTAAATCGTGATTCACTTCTTAGACCTTTCGTTGCGTCCGCGTCGCACTAAATAGGCTACAAGGGGCTAATCCGCCGGGACCGGTCAGATCGGTGCGCACCGCTTGCGGCGCGGCCGAAATCAGGATGCGGCACATGTCTCGCCAGGACGCGAACGCAGCTTTCGCCCGCACGTCGTTTCTCTACGGCGGCAATGCTCGCTACCTCGAGGATCTCTACGCGCGCTACGAGGCCGATCCGGCCGCCCTCGATGACGAGTGGCGCCGGTTCTTTGCCGGCCTTGGCGACGGTGCCGCGCGTGGGAACGGCGCCCATGCGCCCTCCTGGGCCCGGCCGGACTGGCCCCCGCGCCCGCATGACGAACTGACCGCGGCGCTCGACGGCGATTGGGCCGAGATCGCCAAGACCGTCGGCGACAAGATCAGCGCCAAGGCGCAGGGCGTCGGCACCGAGATCTCGGCCGCGATCGTTCAGCAGGCGACGCGCGATTCCGTGCGCGCGCTGATGCTCATCCGCGCCTATCGTGTGCGCGGACACCTGCACGCCAATCTCGATCCACTCGGGCTTGAGCCGCCCAAGGACAGCGACGAATTCGATCCCCGAGCCTACGGCTTCACCGACGCCGATCTCGACCGCAAAATCTTCATCGACAACGTGCTCGGGCTCGAGTTCGCGACGATCAACGAGATCGTCGCCATCCTGCGCCGCACCTACTGCCAGACGCTCGGCGTCGAGTTCATGCACATCTCCGATCCGGCGCAGAAGGGCTGGATCCAGGAGCGCATCGAAGGTCCAGACAAGGAGATCAGCTTCACCCGCGAGGGCCAGCGCGCGATCCTTACCAAGCTGATCGAGGCCGAGGGTTTCGAGAAGTTCTGCGACCTGCGCTTCACCGGCACCAAGCGCTTCGGCCTCGACGGCGGCGAGTCGATGATCCCGGCGCTCGAACAAATCATCAAGCGCGGCGGCGCCCTCGGGGTGAAGGAGATCGTCTTCGGCATGGCGCACCGCGGCCGGCTCAACGTGCTGGCGCAAGTGATGGCGAAGCCGCACCGAGCGATTTTCAACGAGTTCAAGGGCGGCTCATATACCCCGGACGAGATCGAGGGCTCAGGCGACGTCAAATACCACCTCGGCGCCTCGTCCGACCGCGAGTTCGATGGGAACCACGTCCATCTCTCGCTCACCGCCAACCCATCGCACCTGGAAATCGTCAACCCGGTGGTGCTCGGCAAGGCGCGCGCCAAACAAGACCAGCACGGCGCGACGCCTGAAGACCGCACCATGGTGATGCCGCTGCTCATTTCCGGCGACGCGGCGTTTGCCGGGCAAGGGGTGATCGCCGAATGCTTCGGCCTTTCCGGCTTGCGCGGCCACCGCACCGGCGGGTCGGTTCATTTCATCATCAACAATCAGATAGGCTTCACCACCTATCCGCGCTTCTCCCGTTCGTCGCCCTATCCGTCGGACGTGGCGAAAATGATCGAGGCACCGATCTTCCATGTCAACGGCGACGATCCGGAGGCGGTCGTGTTCGCGGCGAAAATCGCCACCGAGTTCCGCCAGAAGTTTCAGAAGCCGGTCGTGATCGACATGTTCTGCTACCGGCGGCACGGTCACAACGAGGGCGACGAGCCGGCCTTCACCCAGCCGCTGATGTACAAGGCGATCAACGCCCATCCGACCACGGTGGATATTTACGGCAAGAAGCTCGCCGCCGACGGCGTCGTCACCGAGGGCGAGGTCGAGAAGATGAAGGCGGACTGGCGCGCCCGGCTCGATGTCGAGCTGGAGGCGAGCCAGAGCTACAAGCCGAACAGCGCGGACTGGCTCGATGGCCGCTGGTCGGGTTTCAAGGCCGCGCGCGAAGCCGACGATCCGCGGCGGGGCAACACCGGCGTCGAAATCGAAACCCTGCACGAGATCGGCCGCAAGATCACCACCGCGCCGGCGAATTTCCATCTGCATCGGACGATCCAGCGATTCCTGGAAAACCGCCGCAAAGCGGTCGAGACCGGCGAGGGCATCGACTGGTCCACCGCCGAGGCTTTGGCCTTCTGTTCGCTGCTGCTCGACGGGACGCCGGTCCGTCTCTCCGGCCAGGACAGCGAGCGCGGCACGTTCTCGCAACGCCACTCGGTGCTGATCGATCAGGAGAACGAGAACCGTTATGTCCCGTTCAATCACCTCACCGAACGGCAGGCCCGCTACGAGGTGATCAACTCGATGCTGTCGGAAGAGGCGGTGCTCGGCTTCGAGTACGGCTACTCGCTGGCCGAACCCAACGCGCTCACCTTGTGGGAGGCGCAGTTCGGCGACTTCGCCAACGGCGCGCAGGTCGTGTTCGACCAGTTCGTCTCCTCGGGCGAGCGCAAGTGGCTGCGCATGTCCGGGCTCGTCTGTCTGCTGCCGCACGGGTATGAAGGCCAGGGCCCGGAGCATTCTTCGGCGCGGCTCGAGCGGTTCCTGCAGATGTGCGCCGAGGACAACATGCAGATCGCCAACTGCACGACGCCGGCGAACTATTTTCACATCCTGCGGCGGCAGCTCAAGCGCGAGATCCGCAAGCCGCTGATCCTGATGACGCCGAAATCGCTGCTGCGCCACAAGCGCGCGGTGTCGCGGCTCGACGAGATGGCGGCGGGCACGACGTTCCATCGCCTGCTGTGGGACGACGCGCAGATGCTGCCGGGCGAGAAGATCAAGCTCGTGCCCGACGACAAGATCCGCCGGGTCGTGCTGTGCACCGGCAAGATCTACTACGATCTCTACGAAGAGCGCGAGAAGCGCGGGCTCGACGACGTCTATCTGCTGCGCGTCGAGCAGCTCTATCCGTTCCCGAGCAAGGCGCTGGTGCAGGAACTCTCACGCTTCAAGCAGGCGGAGATCGTGTGGTGCCAGGAGGAGCCGCGCAACATGGGCGCGTGGTTCTTCGTCGACACGTTCATCGAGTGGGTGCTCAACCAGATCGGCGCCAAGCAGCGCCGGCCGCGCTACGCCGGGCGACCGGCCGCGGCCGCGACCGCCACCGGGCTGATGTCGAAGCACATGGCCCAGCTCAAGCAGTTGCTCGAGGAAGCGCTCGCGTAACCGCGAAAAGGATCCGTCATGGCCGATATCCGCGTTCCGACCTTGGGTGAATCGGTCACCGAGGCGACCATCGGCCGCTGGTTCAAACACGCGGGCGATAGCGTCACCGTCGACGAGCCGCTGGTCGAACTCGAGACCGACAAGGTGACGATCGAGGTGCCCGCGCCCGCCGCCGGCGTGCTCGCGGAAATCCTCGTCAAGGACGGCGAGACGGTGGCGCCCGGCGCCCTGCTCGGCCAGATCAAGGAAGGCGCGACAGCGCCCGCGAAGCCCGCCGCTGCTCCGGCGGCCGCGACAGCACCGCCGCCCGCGAAACCGGCATCGCCGCCGCCGCAAGCGGCGCCCGCGCCGGCTAAGCCGAAAGCCGCCCCCGCCGACGCGCCGCTCGCGCCGTCGGTGCGCAAGCTTGCGGCCGAGAGCGGCGTCAGCGCGTCGACCGTGCCGGGCAGCGGCAAGGACGGCCGCGTCACCAAGGGTGACATGCTCGATGCGATCGCGCGCGCCGTGCAGACGCCGACCCCGGTCGCGCAGCCGGCCGCGGCCGTGCAGGTGCGCGCGCCCTCGCCGCCCGACGATGCTGCGCGGGAAGAGCGCGTGCGCATGAGCCGCCTGCGCCAGACCATCGCGCGCCGGCTCAAGGAGGCGCAGAACACCGCCGCCATGCTCACGACCTTCAACGAGGTCGACATGGCGAGCGTGATGGCGCTGCGCGCCGAGTACAAGGATTTGTTCGAGAAGAAGCACGGCGCGAAGCTCGGCTTCATGAGCTTCTTCGTGCGCGCCTGCGTGCAGGCGCTCAAGGATATCCCCGCCGTCAATGCCGAAATCGACGGCAGCGACCTCGTCTATAAGAATTACTACCACATCGGCGTTGCGGTCGGGACCGAGAAGGGCTTGGTGGTGCCCGTGGTGCGCGACGCCGACCAGCTGTCGCTCGGGGAGATCGAAAAGCAGATCGCCGACTTCGGCCGGCGCGCGCGCGACGGCACGCTCTCGATCGAAGAGATGCAGGGCGGCACCTTCACGATCTCCAACGGCGGCGTCTACGGCTCGCTCATGTCGACGCCGATCCTCAATGCGCCGCAATCGGGCATCCTCGGCATGCACAAAATCCAGGAACGCCCGATGATCGTCGACGGCGCCATCAAGCCGCGGCCGATGATGTATCTCGCGCTCTCCTACGACCACCGCATCGTCGACGGCCGCGAGGCGGTGACGTTCCTGGTGCGCGTGAAGGAACTGCTGGAGGACCCGGCGCGGCTGGTGCTGGATTTGTGAGCATGAAACAGCCCCGCATTAAGAGCGTTGAAGTCGTACGCTATCCGGTCCTGCTCGTGACGTACGATGATGGCTTCAGCGGCGAATATGATCTCAGCCACTTTATTGGGCGCGGACCTATCAGCGAGCCGCTGAAAGATCCCGAGTACTTCAATCACGTCGCCATTGGTGAGTACGGTCACACATTTGGTTGGAACCTCGATGTGTTAGGAGAGGAGATCGATTTCTGCATCGATTCAGACCGCAAAAACATTGAAGCCAACCGCACCTCGAAGAAGACCTAGGCCGCACGCGAGAGACCATGCCCTACGACCTCGTTGTCATCGGCTCCGGCCCGGGCGGCTACGTGTGCGCCATCCGGGCGGCGCAGCTCGGCATGAAGGTCGCGGTGGTCGAGAAGGAGAAGACCTTCGGCGGCACCTGTCTCAACATCGGCTGCATCCCCTCGAAGGCGCTGCTGCACGCGTCCGAGCGCTACGAGGAGGCCGGCCACATGCTCGCCCGCATGGGGGTCAATGTCGGCACACCGAAGCTCGACCTGCCCGCGATGATGACGTTCAAGGACGAGGGCGTCGACGGCAACGTCAAGGGCGTCGCCTTTCTGTTCAAGAAGAACAAGATCGACAGCTACATCGGCGCCGGCCGCATCACCGCGCCCGGCAAGGTCGAGGTCGCCCGCAACGGCAAGGCCGAGACGCTCGACGCCAAGGCGATCGTGATCGCCACCGGTTCCGACGTGGCGCGCCTCAAAGGCATCGATATCGACGAGAAGCGGATTGTTTCCTCGACCGGCGCGCTCGTGCTCGACAAGGTCCCGGAGCGGCTGCTGGTGGTCGGCGCCGGCGTGATCGGGCTCGAGCTCGGCTCGGTGTGGCGGCGGCTCGGATCGGAAGTGATCGTGGTCGAGTTCCTCGACCGCATCCTGCCCGGCATGGACGCCGACGTGTGCCGGCAGTTCCAGCGCCTCCTGCAGAAGCAGGGCATGACGTTTCGCCTCTCCTCCAAAGTCACCGGCGTCGACGCTTCCGGCAACCGGCTCAAGGCGCAGGTCGAGCCGGCCGCCGGCGGCACGGCCGAGACGATCGAGGCCGACGTGGTGCTGGTGGCGATCGGCCGCGTGCCGTACACGACCGGCCTCGGCCTCGAAGCGGCCGGCGTCGCCACCGACGAGCGCGGCCGCGTCGTCGTGAACCGCAATTATGAGACCAGCGTGCACGACATATTCGCGATCGGCGACGTGATCGCGGGTCCGATGCTGGCGCACAAGGCCGAGGAGGAGGGGGTCGCGGTCGCCGAGTTTCTCGACGGGCAGGCCGGCCACGTGAACTACGACGTGATTCCCAACGTGGTCTATACGTTTCCCGAATTGGCGTCGGTCGGAAAGACCGAGGAGGAGCTCAAGGCCGCGGGCGTCGCTTACAACGTCGGCAAGTTCCCGTTCACCGCCAACGGCCGCGCCAAGGTCAATCACACGACCGACGGCTTCGTGAAAATCCTGGCGGACGCGAAAACCGATCGCGTGCTCGGGGTGCACATCCTCGGCGCCGATGCCGGCAACATGATCGCGGAAGCCGCGATCGCCATGGAGTTCGGCGCGGCGGCCGAGGACATCGCGCGCACCTGCCATGCGCATCCGACGTTGCCGGAAGCCGTGAAGGAAGCGGCCCTCGCCGTCGCTGGCCGTGCGATCAATATGTGATCGTCATTGCGAGGAGCGAAGCGACGAAGCAATCCAGAGTCGCACGTGCTGCCCTGGATTGCTTCGCTCCGCTCGCAATGACGTATTGCGCCTCAATGCCCGGCCGCGTGGCCGGCGGCAGGAGCGTGTTCAAACAAACCGAGCACCAGTTCGGGCGCGTAGAAGCCGAACGCCATGAAGGCGATCCCGATGATGCCGAGCAGGCCGCTTATCCAGGCGAGGATCGGCATCGAGGTGATGATCGCGGCGGACGCCAGCACGATTCCGATCTGCAGGACCGCGGAGGCGATCTCATAATTATGATACTGCTCGAGTCCGCGGTCGCGTTGCCTTTCCAGGCCCGTCGCCTTCTCGCGCAGCTCCTTCATTCCTTCGGCGCGTTCCGGGTCGGATTCCCACCGTTTGATCCGTTTGTCCCACTCTTCGAGTTTCTTGGTTGCCGCGGCTTTCATGTCCGGGTCGGTCAAACCCGGCAATTGGAGCTCCAACACCTCCTTCGCGGTGGCGACGGTGGTCTGCCGCACGTTGCGCGCCTGGTAGAACGCCCACGTGTCGGATGCCCTCACGGTGTCGGACAGTGCCGCGGTTTGCGCGCTTTTGCCGAGCGTCTCGGAGAAGGCGAGGAACAGCGCCAGCACCGAGATGACCAGCGCGATGCCCCTGTTGTGATGGCCGGCCTCCTCGGCCTGTTCCGCACGCTCGTGTGCCTCATGCGCGCTCATGATCCCCTCGCGGCTGTTGTTCCCGCGCGACGATTACCGAAGCGCGCGCGCTAAGCAAGGGGCGACGATGCGACGGCTGAGTTCCAGATCACGCGCGCGGATGGGCGCTGCGGTAGACCTCGATTAGGTGCTCGGCATCGACCGCCGTGTAGATCTGCGTGGTCGAAAGCGAGGCATGGCCGAGCAGTTCCTGGATCGCGCGCAGATCGCCGCCGCGCGCCAGGAGGTGCGTGGCAAACGAATGGCGCAGCGCATGCGGGGTCGCGCTGTCCGGCAGCGCGAGCGCGCCGCGCAGCCGCTCCATGGTAAGCTGCACGATGCGCGGCGACAGCGGGCCGCCGCGCGCGCCGCGGAACAGGGGGCCTTCCGGCGGCAGTGTGCCGGGAAACAGCGCGACGTATTCCGCGACGAGATCGAGCACCTGCGCCAGCACGGGCACCATGCGGGTCTTGTTGCCCTTGCCGGTGACGATGATGGTGTCGCCCTTGCCTCGCTCCGGCACGTCAGCGCGCTTGAGGCCGAGCGCCTCGGAAATGCGCAGGCCCGAGCCATAGAGCAGCGCCAGCACCGCCGCGTCGCGGGCGAGCACCCATGGCTCGCGGTTTTCGCCCGCACGCACATCCGCATCGGTGACGCGCTTGGCGGCCGCGACCTCGAGCGGCTTCGGCAAAGTGCGCGGGATTTTCGGGCTGCGTACCGCCGCGAGCGCGCCGACCTTGCCTTTGCCGTTGCGTTCGAGGAAGCGGGCGAACGAGCGCGCGGCCGCCAGCGCCCGCATCAGCGAGCGGCTGGAGATTCCCTCCGCCCGGCGCGCCGCCATGAAGGCCCGTACGTCGCGCACCTCGAGGCGCGCGAGCGCCGCCAGCGACGGCGGGCTGCCCAGGTGCTCCGCCAGGAAGGCGAGGAAGCGGGCCACGTCGCCGCGATAGGCTTCGACCGTGAGCGCCGACATGCGCCGCTCCGCGCCCAGATGGGTGAGCCAGCGCACCAGCTGCGCGGCGACATCCGCTGCCGCGAAGGCAAATTCCGGCTCCTGTTCGGTTTTCGCCATCGGCAGCATTCGCCCCGCGCTTGACACACCGGTTATCCCACCCCTTTCGTTCACCTTTCGTTAACCGCCCAGAGCATGATCCCGAAAAGTGGGTACCGGTTTTCGGAAAAGATCATGCTCCAACAAAACTGAGCCAATGATGGCAAGGCGCATCGTTGACGTCCTCGTCCCGGTCGCGCTCGACCAGCCCTATTCGTACAGCGTGCCAGCGGGGCTTGCGGTCGTGCCCGGCGACGTGGTGCGCGTGCCGCTGGGCGCGCACGCGGCGACCGGTGCGGTGTGGGCGGAAGGCGTGATGCGCCCCGGCCTCGACAACCGCCTCAAGGACATCGAGGACAAAGTCGACGTCCCCGCGCTGCGCCCGGAGCTACGCCGCTTCGTCGATTGGGTCGCCAATTACACGCTGGCCCCGCGCGGCATGATTCTGCGCATGGCGCTGCGGCTCGGCGAGCATCTCGGGACCGAGCGCATGCGGGTCGGCGTACGGCTTGCCGGACGCGCGCCCGAGCGCATGACGGCGGCGCGCGGGCGCGTGCTCGCGCTCTTGGCCGACGGCCTGGTGCGGTCGAAGCGCGAAGCGGCCGAGGAGGCCGGCGTATCGCCTGGCGTAATCGACGGGCTCGTTGACGAAGGCACGCTCGAGGCGATCGCGATGGCGCCGGAGCCGGTGGCCGCGCCGCCCGATCCGGATCATCACGCGCCCGACCTCACGCCCGCGCAGCGCAACGCCGCCGAGGCATTGCGCGCGACGGTGGCGACCGGCGGCTATTCGGTCACCCTGATCGACGGCGTCACCGGCTCGGGCAAGACCGAAGTTTATTTCGAGGCAGTCGCGGAAATCCTGCGGCGCGGCCGCCAAGCGCTGATCCTCATGCCGGAGATCGCGCTCACCGCGCAATTCCTCGACCGCTTCGCCGCCCGCTTCGGCGTGCGCCCGGCCGAATGGCACTCGGAGCTTTCGCCGCGCCGGCGCGCGCGCACCTGGGCGGCGGTCGCGGCCGGCGACGTTAAGGCGATCGTCGGCGCGCGCTCGGCACTGTTTCTTCCCTTTGCCGACCTCGGCCTCATCGTCGTCGACGAGGAGCACGATCCCGCTTACAAACAGGAAGACGGCGTGCGCTACCACGCGCGCGACATGGCGGTGGTGCGCGCGCGTATCGCGGCGATTCCGATCGTGCTCGCCTCGGCGACGCCCTCGGTCGAGACCGAGGTGAACGCGCGGCGCGGCCGCTACGGAAAACTTGCGCTGCCGGAACGCTTCGGCGGCCAGCATCTGCCGACGATCGAGGCGATCGACTTGCGGCGCGAAGGGCCGTCGCGCGGACGCTTCATTGCGCCGCGGCTGATGGAAGCGGTCGGCAACACGATCGCGCGCGGCGAGCAGGCGCTGCTGTTTCTCAATCGCCGCGGCTACGCACCACTGACCCTATGCCGCGCCTGTGGCTTCCGGCTGCAATGCCCGACCTGCGACAGCTGGCTGGTCGAGCATCGCTTCAAGCGGCGGCTCGTGTGCCACCAATGCGGGTTCGAAACGCCGCCGCCCGCCGCGTGCCCAAAGTGTCAGGCAACCGAGTCGTTCGTCGCCTGCGGCCCCGGCGTCGAGCGGCTGGAGGAGGAGGTCGCGACCTTGTTTCCCGAGCGCCGCATCCTGGTGCTCTCGAGCGACCTCGTCGCCACGGTCGAGCGCCTGCGCGAGGAACTCGCCGACGTTGAAGCCGGCAAAATCGATATCGTCATCGGCACCCAGCTCGTCGCCAAGGGTCATCATTTCCCCAAGCTCAACCTCGTCGGCATCGTTGATGGCGACCTCGGGCTCGGCCACGGCGATCCGCGCGCGGCCGAACGTACGTTTCAATTGCTGCATCAGGTGGTCGGCCGCGCCGGCCGCGAAGCCGGCCGCGGCGTCGGACTAATCCAGACGCATCAGCCCGATCATCCGGTGATGCGCGCACTGATCGCCTCCGACCGTGACGCCTTCTATGCGGCGGAAATCGACCTGCGCGAGAAGACTTCCTATCCGCCATTCGGGCGGCTCGCGAGTTTCGTGGTGTCGGGGCCGGAAAAACCGGCGGCCGAAAGTTTCGCGCGCCGGCTGGTGACGCTCGCGCCTCGCGACGAGACCGTGCGCGTGCTCGGTCCCGCCGAAGCGCCGATCGCCATGGTGCGTGGCCGCCATCGGCTGCGGCTGCTGATAAAGTCGCCGCGCGCGTTCGATCTCTCAGCCTACTTGCGCGAATGGCTCGCCGACGCACCCGCGCCCAAGGGCGGCATCCGGTTCGAAGTCGACATCGACCCGCAGAGTTTTCTTTGATCAACTAAACTTCACGCCGGCAGCGCAAATCCGGTCGCGAGCGCGTGCGCCCAGCCGGGGTTGCCGTTGGCGGCGGCGCGTTTGGCGGCGCTCGTGTGGTCATAGTCGAGCGCGATAAGCTCGATCGTCATGCTGCCGTTGTCGCGGGAGACCAGCGCGTAGCGCGCGTGCGGCGAGCCGATTTCCGACACATGCGGGATGCCGGTCGGATCGCGATAGGCCGGCAAACCGACGCTTCCGGGATTGAGGACGATCGGGCCGTCGGGGAGGCGGATCATGTGCTGCTGATGGCTGTGCCCGCACAGCACCAGCTTAGCGTCGGTGCGGCCCAATCGCTGCGCAATCGCCTCCGTGGGCGCGCGCACGAGCCGGCCCTGCTCGATATCCTCCAGCAGATAGCGATTGTCGTCGTCGGGCAGTCCGTGCACGGCGAGGATGTCCGGCTCTAGCCTCACCGTCGCCGGCAGGTCGCGCAGCCACTGCCGCTGCGCTTCGTTGAGCGCGGCATGCGTGTAACGGTCGGACGGGCTCAGATCGGCCAACGCAAAGGTCGCGACCCAGCGATCATGATTGCCGCGCACGGTCGGCAAGCCGCGTGCCATCAACAGCTCGCAGGTCTCGCGCGGCCACAGCGGCCCGGAGGCGCAGTCGCCGAGGTCGATGACATCGGTGACGCCGC
>JAFAUQ010000016.1 GCA_019243195.1 Hyphomicrobiales bacterium | reverse complement strand
GCTCGGTCATGGCGCACCGCCTCTCCGCGCGCAGCGGCAACAAGGTGCTGCTGTGCGAGGCCGGGCAGGACACGCCGCACGACCGCGTGCCGCCGGAGATTCTCGATAGCTATCCCGGCACCGCCTATTTCGATCCGCGCTTCCACTGGACCGAGCTCAAGGTCCACACCGAGGTCATCTCCCACAACAATCCGACCGAGCGGGCGGTGCCGTTGCGCAAATACGAGCAGGCGCGCGTGCTCGGCGGCGGCTCCTCGATCAACGGGCAGCTCGCCAACCGCGGCGCGCCCACCGACTACGCCGAATGGGAAGCGCGCGGCGCCAAGGGCTGGGGCTGGAACGACGTGCTCCCCTATTTCAAGAAGGTCGAGCGCGACATGGATTTCGACGGCCCCTGGCACGGCAAGGAGGGGCGCATCCCGGTCCGCCGCATCTTCCCCAACATGTGGAACGGCCACGCCACGGCGGTCGCCGACGCGTTCAAGGCCGCCGGCTATAATTACATCGCAGACCAGAACGGCGAATTCGTCGACGGCTATTTCCCGATCACCATCTCGAATGTCTACGACCGCCGCGTCTCCGCCGCGATCGGTTATCTCGATCCGGCGACGCGCCAGCGCTCGAACCTGAGCATCTCGACCGGCACGCAGGTCAAGGAGCTGGTGTTCGACGGCACGCGCTGCGTCGGCGTCAACGCGCTGGTCGACGGACGCGAGACCGAGTTTCGCGGCAACGAGGTGATCCTTTCGTGCGGCGCCATCCACTCGCCCGCGCATCTGTTGCGCGCCGGCATCGGGCCGGCCGGCCATCTACGCGATCTCGGCATCGACGTGCGCGCGGCGCTGCCGGGCGTCGGCCAGCGCTTGATGGACCACCCGGCAATCTCGCTTTCCTCTTTCATCAAGCCGGAGGCGCGGCTCAACGGCATCACGCGCCGGCACATCCTGGTCGCGCTGCGCTATTCGTCGGGCATGAGCGCCGCGCCCGCCGGCGACATGTTCCTGGTCTCGATCGACAAGTCGGCGTGGCATCCGGTGGGCGAGCAGATCGGCTCGCTGCTGCTCGCGGTCTACAAGACCTATTCGGAGACCGGGCAGGTGAAGCTCGCCGCGCGCGACTTTAGGCGCGAGCCGATCGTCGAGTTCAATCTGCTCTCCGATCGGCGCGACCTCGAGCGCTTGATGGACGGCTTCCGCCGCGCCGGCCGCATGCAGATGAGTCCGGCGCTCGCGGCGGTAACGAGCGATCCGTTCCCGGCGAGCTACACCGAGCGGGTGAAGAAGATCGGCGAGGTCAACGCCAAGAACAAATTGCTCACCACGGTGCTGGCGAAGCTGATGGACGGCCCGCCGGCGATTCGCCGCTTCATGATCGACACTTTCATTGTCGAGGGCGACGGCTTCGACGACGTCATGCGCGATGACGACAAGCTGGAAGCGTTTGTGCGCAAGGCGGCGATCGGCGTGTGGCACGCCTCGTGTACCTGCCGCATGGGCGCCGACAATGATCCGATGGCGGTCGCCGACACCGCCGGCCGGGTGCGCGGCGTGTCCGGGCTGCGCGTCGTCGACGCGTCGATCTTTCCCGTGGTGCCCTGCGCCAACACCAATTTCCCGACCTTGATGTCGGCGGAGAAGATCGCCGACGCCGTCCTCGCGGGGCGGTGAAACAAACACAACCGTCATCCTCAGGAAGTCGCGCGCGCTTGCGCGCGACTGTCTCGAAGGATGGCAGCAAGCTCGGTGCGGGGGCCATCCTTCGAGACGGCCGCTCGCTATGCGAGCGGCCCCTCAGGATGACGGCAGTGTTTGCTGCGCGGGTTGCCCACCTACAAACTCAAATCGCGTCGGAGCGGGACGAGAAGGTGAAGTCCTTCGCCAGAAGGGTCGGCGCGGCGGCGAGCGTATCTTCGATTTCCCCGCCGCGGGTGCGTTCGCTCGGGCCCAGCGCCAGCACATTGGCGAGCACCGCCACCGGGCTTTCGTTGAAGCGGAAATTATTGACCGGCCCGGCGATGCGGCCATTCTCGATCAAAAAATTGCCGTCGCGTGTGAGCCCGGTGAGCACGAGTTTCTGCGGGTCGAGCATGCGAATATACCACAAGCGCGTCACCAGCACGCCGCGGTCGGTGTCACGCACCATGTCATCGACGCTTGCGCTCCCGCCCGCCATCACGAAGCCGCGCGGCGACGCGATCGGCGCGTGCCCGGTCTTGTCCGCCCAGAACCGCGGATATTCGAGATTTTTCAGCATGCCCGCCTCCACCCACACCGTGCGGTGGCGCGGCAGGCCCTCGTCGTCGAAGGTCGGTTCCGGCGCCAGCGGGTCGGCCGGGTCGGACGTGATGGTGACGCCGTCGGCGAACAGCTTGTCGCCGATGCGGTTGCCGCCGCCCTTGCGGGAGAAAAAGCTGCGGCCTTCGTCGGCGAAGCGGGCGCCCATGTACCAGAACATCCAGCCGACGAGGTCGGAGACGGCGGAAGGTTCGAGGATCACCGTGTATTTGCCGGGGTCGAGCGTCACCGGCGCCACGTCGTGGGCGCCCTTGTCGATCGCCCGTTGGCCGATGCGTTCCATGTCGAGGCGCCCGAAGCGGGTCTCGCCGACGCCGGCCCATCCCGACCAGGTGCCCGCCCGGTTGCGCGCCGTCATGGTGAACTCGGCCGCCGTGCGCGGCTCGTGCGCAAATAGTCCGGCGCTGGTCGCGACCGCCGTGAAGTTCTGCTGCGCCACCGCGTAGCCCGCCACATCCACGCGCCGATCTTCCGCGGCGGCGATGATCGGCTTGGCGTCCGCTGCCAGTCGAGCGGTGCGGATCGCGGCGGTCGAGGCGTCATACCCGGCGCCGGGGTCGTAGCTCTGCGTACCGAGCGGCGGCATCAGCTCCGGATTCTCAGGGGCCAGCCGCGCGATCTCCTCCGAGCGCGCAACGGCCTCGGCGAGGGCGTCGGCATCGCGGCCGCTCATCTCGGCGGCGCCCGAGCGCTTGCCGAAATGCGACTCGACGCGCACGGATAATTTGCTGATCGCACCGTCGGTCGTGGCGTTGCCGCGGGCGAAGCGGAGATTGGAGCTGTCGCTGCCTTCGAGCTTAACGATGCAGACGTCGGCTTTCGACCGCGCCAGCAGGCGGTCGGTGATCTCTTTGGCGTCGCCGGGGGAAAGGATCATCTAGTGTCCCGATTCCGAAGTTCGCCTGAGTTTGCCGCACGCTCCGAAGCGAACTTCGGAATCGTAGGACACTAGCAACTCTATGATTCTAGTGCCGCTTTGAACCCGAAGTTCGCATTCGGACTCGCGGCAATTGTGGTGCGAACTTCGGGTTCGCGGCACTAGATGTCCTTTCGCTCGGTGTTGAGCACGTTGATCTGCCGGAACCGCGCCGGCACCGCGCCGTGCGATACCGGAGCGCTCTGCGCCGGTTGCCCTTTGCCGCAGTTGAAGGTGCCGCCGACGAAGCGCGTCGACTTGTCGCCGAGCCCGTCCATGGCGTTCCAGAAATCGGGCGTGCGGCCCTGGTAGGCGACGTCGCGCAGCATGGCGCCGCGCTTGCCGTTCTTGATCTCGTAGAACAGCTGGCCGCCGAACTGAAAATTATAGCGCTGCTGGTCGATGCTCCAGCTTCCTTCGCCGACCACGTAGATGCCGTCCTCTATCCCGGAGAACAAATCATCGAGCGAGGTGGCGTTCGGATTCGGTTCGAGCGAGACGTTGGGCATGCGCTGGATCGGAAATGCGGTCGCGCTCTCGGCATAGGCGCAGCCGTTCGAGCGCGAGCGCCCGATCAGCGCCGCTTGGCCGATCGCCATCTGATAATTGCGGAAGATGCCGCCCTGGATGATCGGGAACTCGGCGCCGGCGCAGCGCACGCCGTCGTCATCGAACGCGACGGTCGCAAGCCCGCCCGGCTGCGAGCGATCGCCGGTGATGTTCATCAGCGGGCTGCCGTACTTGAGCGTGCCGAGTTTGTCGGGAGTGGCGAACGACGTGCCGGCAAAATTGGCTTCCCAGCCGAGCGCGCGGTCGAGCTCGGTGGCGTGCCCGACCGACTCGTGGATGGTCAGCCACAGGTTGGTGGGGTCGATGACGAGGTCGTATTGGCCCGGCGTGACCGGCGTGGCGGCGAGCTTTTCCCGCGCCTGCTGCGTGGCGAGCGTCGCCTCGCCGATGAGGTCGTGCGCTTCGATATATTCCCAGCCGGCGGCGCGCGGCGCCACCAGGCTCGCGCGCTCCGCGAAGCGGCCGGACTGTTTGTCGATCGCCGTGACTTCGAACCGCGGATAGCTGCGCACGCGCGTCTGGGCCATGCGGCTGCCGCGGCTGCTCGCAAACAGTCGCTCGTCGCGCACGAACCAGAAGAACGCCGCGCAATAATCGGCGCCGGCCTTGAGCGCCGCCTCGTTGATGGCGACGAGCGTGCCTGCCTTATCGGCCGCCGACACGGCGAACGGGTCGCGTCCGATCGGCATGACCCAGTCTTCCTGATAGGTGGGCACATCTTCCAGCTCGATCGGGCGCGCCTGGATCAGCCGCGCCGCCTTGGCGTTGTCGGCGGCGAACGCGACGGCACGGCGGATCTCGTCCTCGTCCACCGCTTCGCTGCCGGCAAAACCCCAGCTTCCCTCGATCAGCACGCGCACGCCGAAACCCACGGTGAGCCCCGCGTCGAACTTCTCGATGCGCCGCTCGCGCGCGCGGATGAACTCGGCTTGCGTGCGGCCCACGCGCACGTCGGCGTAGCTGGCGCCGGCGGCCTTCGCGAGGGTGAGCGCCATGTCGGCAAGCTTGAGCCGGGCCGCCGGATCGAGCGACTCGTAGGCTTGCGCCGCCGCGGCGCCCGCGCCGTGCACGAAATGCTCGGCGCCGAGCGCACAGGCGGCGCAGCCGGCGTATTTGAGGAACCTGCGGCGATCCATGATGCTACAGTCCGTAGCAGTTTTCGGTGTAGTGGTCGAGTCGAATTCGCGCGGGTACCGTAGGGTGGGCTAGGCGCGCCGGAGCGCGTAGCGCGAAGGCGGGCGTGCCCACCATTTATCAACAACAAACATCGTTGGTGGGCACGGCCGCTCGCATGCGCTCGCGTCCTTAGCCCACCCTGCATCGCGTTTATTTGTTATTACTCCGCCGGCACGGCTTCGGCGCGGCGGGGGCCGCGCAGCGGCCGCTCCTCCATGAGCAGGAGGAGCACGAGGCCCGCGCCGACCCAGCCGGCGGCGACGGCGAACACCCAGCGGAACACGTCGACGAGGTCGGGTTGCGCAAGCCCGCTCGCGTGCGATGCGAGCGCCTCGACGGTGAGGCCGGAGCTGCCGGCGCCGCCGAGCACGATCGCGCCGAATACCGCGACGATGATGGCGCCGGCAAGCTGGCGGAAGAAATTCATCGCGCCGGTCGCGGTGCCGAGCTGATGCATCAGCACGGCGTTCTGCACCGACACCGTCGTCACCGGAAACAGGCTGCCCATGCCGAGCCCGATGAAGCCGAGCGCGCTGCACACCACCGCGATCGGCAGCCGGTGCGGCGCCGCGGCGAGGACGATCAGCGCGAGAAGCGCCGCCGCGAGCCCGATGAACGGCGCGCGCTTGTAGTGGGCGAAGCGCGACATCGCCTGGCCCGAGGCGGTCGAGCCGATCACCGTGCCGCCCATGAGCGGAATGAGCGCGAGGCCGGAGGCGCTCGCCGAGAGCCCGAGCACCACCTGAAAATAGATCGGCACGAAGATCGAAAGGCCGATCATGGTGCCGAACACACAGGCGACCGACGCGGTGCCGGCGCCGACCACGGGATTTGTCAGCAAGGCGAGCGGCAGGAACGGCTCGCGCGCGGTCAGCAGACGAAACACGAAGGCCGCCCACAGGATCGCCGAGCCGCCGAGCAGCACGAGGATCTGCATCGATGCCCACGCGAAGCGCGCGCCGCCCCAGGTGAGCGCGAGCAGCATCAGCACCGTCGCGGCCATCATCAGCACGGCGCCGGCGACGTCGAGCCGGTGGGGCCGCTCGTGCCGCGGCAGGCGCTTGAGCACGCGATTGGTCATGAGCAAGGCGAGCAGCCCGATCGGCAGATTGATCCAGAAAATCAGCGACCAGTGCAGGTGTTGCGCGAAGAAGCCGCCGATCACCGGTCCGCCGATGCTCGCGATCCCGAACACGATCGAGATGTAGCCCTGGTAGCGGCCGCGCTCGCGCGGCAGCACCACGTCGCCGACGATCACCTGCGCGAGCGAGAGCAGGCCGCCGCCGCCGAGCCCTTGCAGCGCGCGGCCGATGATCAGCACGGTCATGTTGGGCGCGAGCGCGCACAGCACCGAGGCGGCGACGAAGATCGCGATCGCGGTCAGCAGCATGCCGCGCCGGCCGTGGATGTCGCTGAGCTTGCCGTAGAGCGGCGTCGCGGCGGTCGCGGTGAGCAGATAGGCCGTCACCACCCACGACAGGTTCTCGACGTCGGCAAGCTCGCGCCCGATCGTCGGCAGCGCGGTGGCGATGATGGTCTGGTCGAGCGCGCCCAGGAACATCGCCAGCAGGATGCCGAGCACGATGGTGCGGATTTCGGCGTGGGCGAGGGGCGGGTGGTCGAACGCAACAGCAGTAGGGGAAGGATTCATCACGAGGTCCGGAACGCAGCCAAACCTCGAAAGTCGTGAAGCCGGCCGGCAATTTCAACCGGCATGCGGGCAGGGGAGGTATGACTCAGACGACGGACGACGGAGGACAGACGACAGAAGGGGCGCAAGCTGCGCCCCCAGCATCCGGCCTCTGTCATCTGTCGTCTGTCACCCGGTAGCGGCAACGCCGCTACCGACTTGGCAGCTCACGCCGGTGCCGCCGAGGCCGCAGTAGCCGAAAGGGTTCTGCGCCAGGTACTGCTGGTGATAGTCCTCGGCGTAATAGAATGGCGGCGCATCGAGGATTTCCGTCGTGACCGGGCCGTAGCCGCGCTTCTTGAGTGCCGCGTCGTAGGTCGCCTTCGATGCCTCGGCGGCGGCGCGCTGCGCCGCGCTCGTGACGTAGATGCCGGAGCGATACTGCGTGCCGACGTCATTGCCCTGCCGCATGCCCTGGGTCGGGTCGTGGCTCTCCCAGAAGACTTTGAGCAGCTGCTCGTAGGAGATTTTCTTCGGGTCGAACACCACGAGCACGACCTCGTTATGCCCGGTGCGTCCGGTGCAGACTTCCTGGTAGGTCGGGTTGGGCGTGGTGCCGCCCGCATAGCCGGCCGCAGTGACGTAAACACCGTCGCCCAGTTCCCAGAACTTGCGCTCTGCGCCCCAGAAGCAGCCAAGTCCGAACATCGCGGTCTCGAGACCCTCGGGGAACGGCGGCTTGAGCGGCCGGCCATTGACGAAATGCTGGCTCGCGGTGGGGATTGGCGCCGCGCGGCCAGGCAGCGCGTCGGCTGCGCTCGGTATCTCCAGGCTCTTCTTGAAAAACATCGCGACCTCCTTCTTCGAGGCGGAACTCTCAGGGCCAAATATAATCATTCGGCGCGATTGACGCAGCCCGCCGCGATCACGTTCCGGAAATCCCTCCCCCGCAGGGGAGGGTGGCGACGGCCGCGCAGCGGGCGGCGCCGGGTGGGGGCTCTTAATCCCTCGCGTAGCCGATCAGCCGCGCCTTTTTGCGCCCGAGCAGCACCAGCACGGTGCCCGTCACGCCGAGTACCAGCCAGGTCGGCTGGTCGAGCACCACCCGGACGCCCGAGTTCCACAGCCACGGGCCGGCGCGGCGGTCGAGGAACGCCTTCACGGCCGGCTTGCTCTCCTGGTGGATGTTGTCCCAGGTCTGCCCGAAGGTATTGAAGCGCACGCTGCCGCCGGCGATCGAAGCGGTGCCGTCGATGATCAGCGCCACGAATGCCCCGGCAAGGAGCCACAGGCCGATGAAGCGCAGGATGAATCGCATGGGCGTCGGGCGGGCGGCGTTGCGGCGGATGGCCGGCGATCGTTCACGCGCGGCGGCCCCCCATAGGCGACAAGCGCCGTGCCGCACAAGCCTCGCCATAGCCGCAGGGGCAAGAGCGGAGCGCGCGGAGCAGGCGCCAATACGACCTCGTCATTCCGGGGCGCCGCGCAGCGGCGAACCCGGAATCCAGTAACCTCCGGCCGCTCAGATGCGCCGCGGCCGACGACCGGCTCCATCGGTTGTCACCCCATCCTCCCCCGCTATATTTCCCCACGCTTCCGCGACAACGGAGGGATGGCCGAGTGGCTTAAGGCGCACGCTTGGAAAGCGTGTATACGGGAAACCGTATCGTGGGTTCGAATCCCACTCCCTCCGCCAGATCTATTTGAAATTACATCGCATTTCTTGTTCTTGTATTTTAACACCGAGACTGGCTCCCTTGGCCGTCGGCACCGCCGGGTTTACGGCTCTTTCTTCTGTTTGTTCTTGCTTGGTGGTGCTACGCGCGTTGCCTGCTCGATAGAGCGTCATTCGAAGAAATATCGGTAGGTCAGCCGTAGGCCGAGGCGAGCGCAATATCGATGTCGCGGTGTGAGTCGAGACCCTAGCTGTGGGCCTTCCAGGTAATTGCGGCGACTACGACGCCACCGAGCAGAGGGGCGAAAAGCGGCCACTGAGCCAAAGTGATCTCGTCCCGCAATTCAATTCCGAACAAGATGTACATAGCAAGGCTAACGGTTGGCATAATAATAGCCGTCCATCCGGCCAATTTGGGGTATCCTTGCTTCAATATGACAACAAAGATCGCGACTACCACCATGATGCCAAGACCAATGGCCTTCTTATTTGAAATGGCCAAAGAATGCCCTGAGCCCGCAATATCAATGACTGTATCACAATTGTTCCAGTGAATTCCACAACGCATCATTCCTGCGGAGTAGCAGGTAGAGAGTGCAGTGGCACGAGCCTCCTCAATATTCGACCCAAGTGTGGCATAGCCTGAGCGTTCCGGATTTCCATCCCTCTCACCCCAAGCAACCGCAGCGCAGGTGTTGTGGAATGTAGTTTGAATGCGGCAATTCGAACCATGCTCACCGCAATTTCTGAGAGCCCGTTCGCGTGCTTCTTGAACTGTACTCCTATTAACCGTCACGCCGACCCACTGACGCTCAGAGGAACCGCCGACAGCTATGGCACCCTCTGAATGTGCATGCGAGGTGCAGAGTAACGCGACCAACAAAGCGGCTGCAAGTGATCGGTTATTCATCCATTCCGCACCGCCTCCAAAAAGGAGACGGACCGAATTGGTAAGGAAGCGCTTGGTCGCGTGAACGACGGGCAGGGTCAATAGAGGAACATCCGGGCAGAAGAAGAATTTCCGAAAATGGCCTGTCCAGCGTGCAGCCAATCCGCACTTCTCGTCAAGACCGCAAAATGAATAAAGCTCATGGCCAATTCGCCACAGGGGTCGGGCATTCAAAAAGAACCGGAGGGGCCCTTAGCCGTCCTGGTGCCCCCCATAGTTAACGCTTCCTTTCCCTCCCCCGCACCTCGCGGAAACCAAATCCAAACCGGTTTGTGGTTCACTGCCCGCCGTCAGCGACGTCCCGATTCCAGCGCTCGATTGATGAACCTGTGCGCCCGCCCGCCCCAGCAGCGCACCAGCAGCCATAGAAGTCCATCCAGTGACCTCCACCGCATTCAAGGCCAAGCCGAAGACCAGTACCGAGCGATTGAGCCCGCGCGCGGATGCCAGCGCGTTGATCGGCCCGGGCCTCATCGGTTCGAGCCTCGAGGCGCTGCTCGCGCTCACGCACGCCGATCACGCGTTTCCGGCCATCTTTGCCGCCATCCGCGAGATCGTGGAGTGCGATCAGGTCCTGGCGCTCGAGGACGTCGGCACCAGCCTGCAGTGCATCGCGGCGCAGCCCGAGGAACCGGCCGGCCTGCATCTCGCCATCAGCCCGTTCCTCAAGCAGGCCATGACCAGCCGCGGCCCCAGCATCGGCGGCGAGCTGGAGGTGATCGACGGCGCCTATTCGTGCCTGTCGGCCATTCAGTGCGCGCTTGCGCTGCCGCTGCGCACGCGCAACTTCCGCGGCGTCCTCGTGCTGGTGCGGGTCGAGAACAAGGAGCCTTTTTCCGAGGCCGAAATCGCCTCCGCCCGGCAGTTCGCCCCGCTGTGCTCGGCGGCACTCGCCTTGCAGGACATCGACCAGGTCAAGGCCGAGGCCGAGCAGTTGCGCGATCTCGTCGACAATATGCGTCGCAACGAGGCGCGCGCGGCGCAGAATCTCAACGTCCTGTGGGCGGTCCTCGATGCGCTGCCGATCAGCCTGACGCTGCAGGATAACGATGGCCGCGTGATATTGACCAATCGCGCCGCCGGCGATGTGGCCGCGCGGGAACAGCCGGACGCCGCGATCCACGCGGACCGGCCGGAGATCGAGCCCGGATCATGGTCCGCCTCCGACGAATCCGCCCCGGGCGAATTCCTCACCGAAGAACACGTCGACGGCGCCGGCGGCAAGCGAACGCTCCTGACCTATCGCGGCGTCATTCAGATCGACGATCAACCGCTCCAGCTCTCCACCGCGGTCGACATCACCGCGCGCAAGGAGATCGAGCGTCAGCTCACCTTGCTCGCCTACCTCGATGACCTCACCGGCCTGCCCAAGCAGACGTTCATCAAGGACCATATCAACGAGATCATCGGTCAGCGCGGCGCCAGCACGCGATTTGCGCTGGCCTTCATCGATCTCGACAATTTCAAACATATCAACGACTACTACAGCCACTCGGTCGGCGACGCGCTGCTGGCGCAGACGGCGCAACGCATGCTCGCGGTGACGCGCTCGACCGATATGGTGGCGCGCATCAGCGGCGATGAGTTCGTGGTCGTCATCGATCCGGTCGAGAGCGCCGCGCAGCTGCGCGAGCACGTCGACCGCATTCTCGGCGAGCTCAAGCAGCCGTTCTACATCGAAGGCTTCGAGGTGTTCTCATCGGCTTCGATCGGGGTGAGCCTCTACCCCGACCACGGCAGCAATTACGAGCACCTGCGGCGTCACGCCGACAGCGCCATGTACCAGGCGAAGATCGGCTCCAAGGGAAGCATCGCCTTCTTCGACGACGAGATGGGCCGCACGTTGAGCGCTCGCATGGAGATGGAGCAGCGGCTGCGGCTCGCCATCCGCGACGAGCGCTTCTGCTGCGCCTACCAGCCCAAGGTCGATATCCGCAACCAGGAGATCGTCGGCTTCGAGGCGCTCATCCGCTACCGCGACGACAAGGGGCTGGTCACAGGCCCCGGCGCATTCGTGGAGCTCGCCACCGAGATCGGCCTCATGGATGCGATGACGCATTTCGTGCTGCGCGAGTCGGCGAAGGCGCTCCAAGAGCTCGATCGAACGTTCCGGCCGAACACCACGATGAGCATCAACATCGCCGCCAAGCTCGCCAACAATCTGACCTTCATGGAATCGCTGATCGAGGCGCTGGTGGAGACCGGACGGGCGGAGCGTTTCATCCTCGAGCTGACCGAGGATGCGCTCGTGACCCGCAACGACTTTCAGACCTGCGTGCTTCCGCAGCTGCGCAAGCAGGGCATCCGGGTCTCGATCGACGATTTCGGCACCGGCTACTCGTCGCTGTCGGGTCTCGCCGACATCACGGTCGACGAGGTCAAGATCGATCGGTCGTTCATTTCGGGCATCCAGCACCGGCAGCGAAGCCAGAGCGTGCTTCGCGCGGTCGAGTCGATCTGCCACGCGTTCGGCATGACGATCGTCGCCGAGGGCATCGAGACGTTCGAGGAGCTGGCGTTCCTGCAGGCCGCCACCCGCATCCGCTACGGCCAGGGCTATTACTTCGCGCGCCCGTTCTTCCTCGAGGACTTCGCCGGCTCGCGCGGCCGCCTGCTCGAGGACCGCATGAGCGGCACCATTCGGCGGCAAGAGCAAGGGCGCGAAGCCAGCCAATCGCGCCAGCGCGACCGCAACCGGTAAACTCTAATTCGTCATGCCCCGCGAAAGCGGTCCGTAGGGTGGGCTAAGGCCGCGGAGCCGAAGCGAAGCGGCTGTGCCCACCAACGATGATTATTTGTTGTGAGTTGGGAAGGTGGGCACGTCCGCCTCCGCGCTGTGCGCTACGGCGGCCTTAGCCCACCCTACGATGCCCGCTTTCGCGGGCGATGACGAATGGATAGGTGATCGCGGTGCGCTACCGCACCTTCACACCGGCGTTCGACGCCTTGATCGCCGCGTAGACATCCGAGCGATTGATCGACGGCTGCCGCTGCACGGCCGGTTCGGCCGGTTCGAGCTGGTTGGGCGCGATCGGCACCCGCGCCGCGTCGGACGCGGCGGCTTGGCGCAGCTCCTGCTTGACTTCGTCCACCGTGAGCTTCGATGCCGACGTGGCGGTCCGCCAGCGGTCGAGCACGGAGGCGATGAAGCTCTGATCAACGTCGGCGCCGAACCGGTCGCGCACGTTGGCAATCGCCTCGCTGCGCGGGAGCTGTTGCGCCGGCAGGGTCTTGAGCTTGATACGGGCCGGCAGCGCGACGCCTTCACCGAAGGCGAAGACTTCCGCCGTTGCCAGCGCCGGAAGGAAATCGAGCAGATCGGCCGTCGTATCGGAGAGGGCCGAGCGCAGGATCGCTTGGTCGCGATCGTTGGTCATGCGCATCGCAAAGATCGTGCTGCATTGGGAAAGGATCGTCGGGTCGAGCTCGGCGGGCCGCTGCGTCACCAGGCCGAGATAGACGCCGTATTTGCGGCCCTCGCGCGCGATGCGCGAAATGGCGCGGCGGGTGGGCGCAAAACCGACGTTGCCGGCGGCGGCGTAACGATGCGCTTCCTCGCACACGAAAAGCAGGGGCACCGCGCCCTCGCTCCACAGGCCGAAATCGAACGCCAGACGGCAGACGACCGACACCACGGCATCCACCACTTCAGACGGGAAGCCCGCGAGCTGCATGATCGTCATCGGCTGCTCGCCGGGCCGGAGCCGGAACAGCTGCGCCAGGACGTCGGCCATGGTGTCGCCGCCGACGTTGGCGTTCTCGAACATGAACGCGTAGCGCGCGTCGTCGACGACTGTCTGGATCCGGTTGAGCAGCCGGCTGTAGGTCAGGCGCGACAGGCGGTTTTCCAGTTTGCCCACCCGCTCATTGAGCAGTGAGAGGAGGTCGGACATGCGATACGGGACGGGCGTATCGACGGTGTAGCGGATGGGCCGCTCGCCGCGTTTCGCGCCCCGCTCCAGCACCTGCCGGCTCTGCTGATACATGCTCTTCGCCAGCGGAATAAGCTCGGACAGAACGTCGGCTTCTTCATCCGGCGCGGGACGCCCGCTGAACAGCACGTCGATCAATTCATCGAAGCCGAACAGCCAGAACGGCAGCCGCAGGTTCGGCGGATTGAGGATTTGCGCCCGATCGACGAAGCAGCGCCGGTACTCGTTGTGCACGTCGAGGACGAAGATGCGCAGCTCCGGCCGTTTTCCCAGCAGGGCTTGCAAGGTCAACGCCACCGCGCTGGTCTTGCCGACGCCGGTGGTGCCGAGGATGGCGAAATGCTTCGTGAGCATCTCGTCCACGTCGATATAGGCGTCGATCTCTTCGTTCTGCTGCAGGCTGCCGATATCGAACACCGAGGTGCCGGCGACGTTGAAGATCAGCTGCAGCTCGCGCGCTTCGATCTCGAACACCGGATCGTCGATCGCCGGATACTCGGACACGCCGCGGCGGAACTCGGCCGTCGGCTTGCCACAGTCGTAGATCTCGCCGACCAGGTCGACCCGGGCGGTGGCGTAGTGTCCGCTCTCCTCGACGGTCGAGCGCGTATTTGCCGACACGTCCGTGATCACGCCGGTCAAAAACGATCGGGCTGTACGGATGCCCATGAAGTTGCCGACCGTGTCGCGGGAGGACTGAATCGAGGCCCGGCGGAACAGGCCGACCGAAATCCTCGATCCGCGGACCGACGTGACCTGCCCAAGCTGCGCGGCTCCCGAGGCTGGCGAAGCAGCCGGCGCGCTCGCTTCCGAGTTGACGTCCATTATTATCCTCCCCTCGCCCTGTGGCGTCGCAATGCCGACTTATTGCTGTTTCTTCGCCAAGGAGCATTTAACGACTCCGATAGATTCGTAGCGATGGTCAACAACTGCTGACTCGAATTGACCAGCGGCTGGCGTGGCTCGGGAATAAATAGCGAATCCAATTAAGGTTGTGGAAGCCGTTCGCGTCACGGCAACTTCTCAGTTACCAAAAAGCGTCGTCGGACGCCGTAGCCCGCGCGGCCCCGATCAATTATGGGTAACGGGACGTATCAGCGAGGACGAATGACGCAGGCTGCTTCCCCGGTCCGGACCATGTTCGACGCGCCGCCGGCGCCCGGCGAGTGGCGCGAAGTCGCCCGGGGCGTGTTCTGGGCGCGCGTGGCGCTGCCGTTCCGGCTCAACCACGTCAATGTATATCTCATCGACGACGGCGACGCGTGGAACATCGTGGACACCGGCATTGCCAACAGTCAGACCGAGGAAACCTGGAACCGTTTGCTGTCCGGCCGCATGGCCGGCCGCCCGGTTTCCAAAATCGTCGCCACGCATCACCATCCCGACCATGTCGGGCTCGCCAGCCGTCTCGCCGACAAGCTTGGCGCCGAAGTGGTCATGTCGGGGACCGAATATCTCCTCGGTTTGACCTATTGGCTCGACAGCGACGCCATGAAGGCGGACCACTACCGCACCTTTTATCGCACGCGTGGGCTCGATGCGGAGACTGCCGAATCCATCCTCGACCGCTCGTCGCGTTACCAGTCGTTGACCGGCCCGTTGCCGTTTTCCTTCCGCCGCGTCATCGAGGGGGACACGCTGCGATTAGGCGCGCGCGCGTTTCAGGTCATCACCGGCGGCGGCCATGCCCCGGAACAGGTGGTGCTCTACTCGCCGGACGACCGCATTTTGTTTGCGGCCGATCAGATCATGCTGAGCATCACGCCCAACGTCAGCGTCTCGCCGCGCAATCCCAATGGCGACGTGCTCGGGCTCTTTATTGCTTCGCTCCAGCGGATGGCCGGCCTGTTCGATGACGAGGTAATGGTTCTTCCCGGACACCATCGCCCCTTCAAGGGGCTGCGCATGCGCGTGCGCGAAGTGACCGCGCACCACGACGAGCGCCTCGCCGCCATCGTCAAGGCGTGCGCGCAGGCGCCCCGCTCCGCCGCCGATCTGCTCAAGACGCTGTTCCGCTGGCCGCTCGACCGCGGCGTCATGGCGCTGGCGTTCGGCGAATCCTGCGCGCACGTCAACCGCCTGCTCGAGGAAGAAAGAATAACGGCGCAAATCGAGGGCGATGGGGTGGAGAGATATACGGCGTAGGGTGGGCTAACACTACTGAGTCAGAAGGTCGCACAGGAATGTAGCTGCGAATCAATCATTTGTGGAGGTTCAGGCTTGGCACGAGGAGGCTGGGATGAAGCTCCGGGAACAAGAGGAGAGTGCGAGTCGATTTGAGAAGTAT
>JAFAUQ010000084.1 GCA_019243195.1 Hyphomicrobiales bacterium | reverse complement strand
GAAGGAAATCGATCTTTATGAGAAGCTGCTGCGCGAGACCGATCCCGCGGCGCAACGGGCGGAGATCCGCGAGTTCGAGAAATACGTGCTCAATACCGAGGCGCACATGTTCATGACGCCGTGGTGGAACCGCATCATTCCGATGCGCTCCTACGTCAAAGGTTGGAAGATCAGCCCGAGCCACTACCTCAACCAGGACCTCGCGAACGTGTGGTTGGATAAGTGAAAGTCATACCGGCCTTGATCCGGAGGCGGCGCAACAAGCTCAACCGTCATCCTGAGGAGCCGGCCGAAGGCCGGCGTCTCGAAGGATGGCCACAGGCTCGGAGCGTGCTGCCATCCTTCGAGACGGTCGCGCGCAAGCGCGCGACCTCCTCAGGATGACGTTGAGTTTGTGTCACGCGCCTTGAGGTGAAGAGAAGCACCGGACACCTTCATGTACCGCTACATAGCCAATCGCGTGTTTCTCGTGATCCCGACCTTGATCGGGGCGGCGGTGCTCGTGTTTTTGCTGATGCGGCTCATTCCGGGCGACATCTGCGCCATCCGCCTCGGCTCAGGCGGCACCATGGCAGACCCGCGCGCGATCGCCCGCTGCCATGCCGAACTGGGGCTCGATCGATCGCTCGCCGCCCAGTTCATCGATTTCGCCTGGGGGTTCGTCCGGCTCGATTTCGGCGTCTCCATGTGGTCGGGCAAACCGGTTGCCGAGGAGATCGCCGCGCGCCTGCCGATCTCGCTCGAAATCGCCCTGATGGCGACCGTGCTCGCGATCGTGATCGCCATTCCGCTCGGCACCATCTCGGCACTCAAGCAGAACAGCTGGCTCGACCATGTGGTGCGCGTCGCCGCCATCGCCGGCATCTCGACGCCGTCGTTCTGGCTCGGCATCGTCTCGATCCTCGCCGTCCTGGAAATCTCCAATCTACTGTTCGGCGCGCCGTGGATGCCGCCGATCGATTACGTCCCGTTCTGGCAGGATCCGCTGCGCAACCTGTCGATCGCGTTCCTGCCGGCGCTCACGGTCGGCTACCGCTACTCGGCGGTGAGCATGCGCATGACGCGCTCGGCGATGCTCGAAGTGCTGCGCGAGGATTACATCCGCACCGCCCGCGCCAAGGGCCTGATCGAGAAGATCGTGATCAACCGCCATGCGCTCAAGAACGCGCTGCTCCCGGTCGTCACCCTGATCGGCATCGAGTTCGCCTTCCTGATCAGCGGGCTTGTGGTGACCGAGCAGGTGTTCAACATCAACGGCGTCGGCCGGCTGTTCGTGCTGGCGGTGCAGAACCAGGACTACACGCTCACGCAGGCGCTGGTCATGCTCACGGTCGTGACCTTCGTGTTCGTCAATCTCGCGGTCGACCTGCTCTACGCGTGGCTCGATCCGCGCATTCGCTTCGGTTAGGCGCATGATCCCGAAAAGTGGGAACCGGTTTTCGGAAAAGATCATGCGCCAACGAAAAGGGTAACGCATGGTCGATCTCCCGTATACCGCGGCCCTCGAAAACACCGTCGAAGCCCCGCGGGCGCGCTCGGGCGCGCTCGACTTCTGCCGGCGCGAGCCGCTCGGCACCTTCGGCCTGGTGCTGGTGCTGATCATGGCGGTCGCCGGGCTCGGCGCCGAATGGATCGCGCCCTACAGTCCCACCGCCAACGACTTCGCTGCCATGACCGAGCCGCCCAGCTGGGCGCACATCATGGGCACCGACCAGTTCGGCCGCGACCTGTTCTCGCGTATCGTGTTCGGCGCACGCACGGCCTTCATCGTCGGCTTCTCCTGCGCGCTGGTCGGCGGCTTCGCCGGCCTCGTGCTCGGCGTCGCCAGCGCCTATTTCGGCGGCCGCATCGACACCGTGCTCCAGCGCATCAACGACGTGATCATGGCGTTCCCGCTCATCATCCTGGCGCTCGCGGTGATCGCGGTGTTCGGCAGCGGCGTGTTCAACGTCATCCTGGCGATCACCATTCCATTGATCCCGCGCTGCGCGCGCGTGGTGCGTTCGAGCGCGCTCGCGATCCGCGAGGTGCCCTACATCGACGCCGCGCGCGCCTGCGGCTTCGGCCATACGCGCATCATTCTTCGCCACATGGTGCCGAACGTGCTGGCGCCGTTCCTGATCATGCTCACCGCCTTCGTCGGCCAGGCGATCCTGGCGGAGGCTTCGCTTTCCTATCTGGGATTGGGCGTGCAGGAACCCGTCCCGGCGTGGGGGCTGATGCTGCAGGGCGGCGCCGAGGAATACGCCACCACCGCGCCATGGATCGCGATCTTTCCCGGCGTCGCGATCGCGCTCACCGTGTTCGGCTTCAGTCTATTCGGCGACGCGCTGCGCGACGCGCTCGACCCGAAGCTAAGGGACCGCTGAGTCTGGTTTAACACTGAGCAAGCTGGCTTTTTGCCATCATTTCCTGGTGCTCGTGCTAAGCTTCCTCGCGCAAAAACCAAATCTCGGGAGATCCCCATGGCGAAAAGCAGCAAGGGCAGCGTTTACCGGGTCATCGACGTGGTCGGCGTCAGTGACGAATCCTGGGAGGATGCCGCCAAGCGTGCGATCGAAACCGCCTCCAAATCGCTGCGCGACCTGCGCATTGCCGAAGTCACCAAGATGGATCTCACGGTCGACGACGACGGCAAGGTATTGAATTTCCGCACGCGCGTCGCGCTCTCGTTCAAATACGAAAGCTGATTCCGCCGTCATTGCGAGGAGCCGCGCAACGGCGACGACGCAATCCAGGGGCACACGTGTTTCCCTGGATTGCTTCGCTTCGCTCGCAATGACGCTTGCGCGCGCCTTACCCGGCGGTCATCCGATCTTCGATATTGTTGGCGATCTCCTCGCAGATCTCGGCCAATTCGAAAAGCTCGGCCTTGACCGGAGAATCCTGCGCCCCTTCCGCGAGGCGCCGGTATCGGCTCGCCTGCTCGCGCAAATAATCGTCATAGTCCATGTGACGCCCTCATAAACGTCACGGGAAAGGGCTCTTTACCAGATTTACGGGCATCCATCAACTCGGTCGGTTGCGCAGCCGATGCGGCGAGCGTCAACAAAGCGGGGGTGACTTTTCTTCGAATGTCATCCCATTTTGGCTTGTTGTTGGAGCATGGTGTTTTCCGAACTGCCTTTCGGTGCCCACTTTTAGCCATCATTGTCTCCTGTCAGCTGCGCGTTACGCCGTCGTGCCCCCGTCGACCGGCAGCGCGGCGCCGGTGATGAACGAGGCCTCGTCGGAAATGAGGAACAGCGCCGCGTTGGCCATTTCTTCCGGACGGCCGGGGCGGCCCATCGCGTTCTGTCCGGCGCGCTGGCGCACCAGTTCTTCCGGGTCGCGGCCGAGCGTGCTCTGCTGGTCCGGACGCGCCACGAACACGCGCAGCATCGGGGTGTCGGTGGCGCCGGGACAGATCGCGTTGACGCGGATGCCGTCCTTGGCGACGCGTTTGGCGAGCGCGCGCACGAAGCCGACCACCCCGAACTTCACCATCGAGTACACCGGGCTGAACTGCGAGCCCACCAGGCCGGAGGTCGAGGCGGTATAGAGCAAGCTGCCGCCGCCGCGCGCGCGGAGCTCCGGCAAGGCGGCCTCGGTGGTGACGACCTGCGAGCGCAGATTGAGATCGACCGCGAGCGCGAAGTCGGCCATCTCGATACCCTCGACCGACGCCGGGGCGGGGTGGCCGAGATGGTTCCACACGAAGTCGAGGCCGCCGAAGGCGTTCGCGGTCTCGCGCACGATGCGCCGCGCGTTGGCGTCCCCGCGCAAATCGGCCACGATGCCCTTGGCCTTGCCGCCGGCCGCCTCGATTTCCTTGACCACCGCTGCGACCCCGGCCGCGTCCACATCGACGACGCCGACGCTCGCGCCTTCGCGGGCAAAGCGGATGGCGCCGGCGCGGCCCATGCCGGAGCCCGCCGCCGTGACGATGCCGATCTTGTCCTTGAGCCGCATGGGTCACCCCTCCGTTTTAACGATGCTCCTGCCCGCAACTTACACCGACGCCCCCTCGGTGCGCCCGGCACCGCCCAGCCGGCACGCTCGGCTGCCCGGCGGCCCGTGACCTGCTATGTTGCTCGATCATAACAACGAGGAGGAAGCCATGGCCATGACCGTCAAGCAGATGATGGAAGCCGCGAACGCCGCGGTGCCGCGCATCACGCCGGCGCAGGCGCGCGACATGATGGCCAAGGGCAATACGCTCGTGGTCGACGTGCGCGACGGTTCGGAAGTGCAGCAGACCGGCAAGGTCGCCGGCGCCGTGCATGTTTCGCGCGGCCTCTTGGAATTCCGTGCCGACCCCGAGGCGCCCACGCACGATAAGAATTTCAGCAACGACAAGACCGTCATTCTTTATTGCGGCTCGGGCGGCCGCGCCGCGCTCGCCGGCAAGCTCCTCAAGGACATGGGCTACGACCGGGTCTATAACCTCGGCGGCTTCAAGGACTGGGCCGAAAGCGGCGGCGCGGTGGAGAAATAATCTCTGCCCTCGTCATGGCCCGCGAAAGCGGGCGTCGTAGGGTGGGCTAAGGCCGCCGTAGCGCTTAGCGCGAATGCGGACGTGCCCACCGTGGATCAACAAATAGTCATCCTCGCGGGCACACGGCCTTCCGCTCCGCTCCGGCCGTTCAACTGGCACTGGAAACATATGTAAAATGTGTTATATAATCCCGATATGAACAGAATCGAGGCGATAGCCAGACTTAAAGCCTGCGCCGACGTCGTCAAGGCGCGCGGCGCGACTTCGCTCTACCTCTTTGGTTCCACCGCACGTGGGGAGGCCAAGGCCGGCAGCGATCTCGATATGTTTATCGACTATGACCCGAGAAAGAAATTCTCGTTGGTCGATCTTGCCGGCATCAAATTGTATTTAGAGGATACGCTGGGCATGGACGTCGACGTGACAACGCGCGACAGTTTGCATCCGATGCTGCGTAAGAACATTGAGGAATCGGCCGTGCGAGTGTTTTGATGGAACGCAATGTAAGCCACGCCGTACACGACATCCTTGAGACTATCGAACGCCTGCAAGGGAAAATGGCCGGCAAGACATTCATCGACTTCGAAAATGAGTGGGAGTTAAAGTTTATCGTTCAGCGTGGCATCGAGATCATCTCAGAGGCCAGCCGTCGAATTCCCGATGAAATGAAGGCGTCAAGGCCGGATATCGAGTGGCGCAGTATTGCGACCATCGGCAATTTCATCCGTCATGAGTACCACACGATCTCGGACAAGGTGATCTGGGACGTCGTTCAAGTAGATCTGCCGGCTCTCAAGGTTGCGATTGAAGCAATTGATGCAGCGCTTAGCGACAAAAAGGAGTAGGCTCGGGTTGCAGCGACGCCCACGTCATTGCGAGGCACGAAGTGCCGAAGCAATCCAGGGGCCACAGCATCTGGCCCTGGATTGCTTCGTCGCTGCGCTCCTCGCAATGACCTCCCCTACATCCGCGCCCGCAAAAATTCGCCGACGCACGCAAGCGCGCGGCGGCCCTCGGGAACGAAGCGCGCATAGAGATGCCAGACGTGCGGCATCTGCTCCCATAATTCGAGCGCGACCTCGCAGCCCGCCGCGCGCATTTTGTCAGCCATGCGCACCGCGTCGTCGCGCAGGATTTCGTCGCTGCCGGCCTGGATCAAGGTCGGCGGCAGCCCCGCCGGATCGGCGTAGATCGGCGAAATATACGGATTGTGCGGGTCGGTACCGGCGCAATAGTTGCGCACCAGATCGGGCATTTTGTCGGGATCGAGCATCGGGTCGGCCGACGCGTTCGTGCGCATCGACGCGCCGGTGAGCGTGAGGTCCGTCCACGGCGAGAGCGCGGCCGCGGCACACGGGAGTTCAACGCCCTCGTCGCGCAGCCGCAGCATCGTCGCGAGCAGCAGGCCGCCGCCGGCCGAGTCGCCGGCAAAAACGATGTGGCGCCGGTCGAAGCGGGTGGCGAGCCAGCGATAGGCGGCGACGGCGTCGTCGAGGGCCGCCGGGAACGGATGCTCCGGCGCCAGCCGATAATCGAAATAGAGCACCTGGGCGCCGGCTGCCGCGGCGATGCGCCACAAGAAATCGCGGTAGAGCGCCGCGGCGCCGATGCAGTAGCCGCCGCCGTGGAAATAAAGCACGCAACGATCGGCGCGCGACTGCGCGACCGCCGTCAGCAGGCCGGGGACGCCGCCGGCATCGACCGCCGTCCATTGTGTGTATTGGCGCCGGCCCGGCACGAACGGGTCAAGGCGCGCGAGGCGCTCGCGCACCTTCGGCATCGGCCGGCGGTTCTTGCCGACGATGCGTTTCTCGATCCGCAGCGCTGCGCGCAGCATCCGCGCGCGCCAGCTGATCGAGGGGGGAGTGTTCCGAGGCCCAGGCATACGGCCCCAACTCTAACTCGTCATGCCCCGCGAAAGCGGGGCATCCAGTAACCACTGACCGCAGTTTTGTTTGAAAAGCCTGTGATTACTGGATCGCCCGCTTTCGCGGGCGACGACGAGTGGTAGGTCGTTATTCGCGTCACCTGCGTTCACCGGCTTTTGATCGCCGCGCGATCACCATCAGCGCAACGATGCTCATGAGCGCCGTCGCCATCAGATAATAGGCCGGGGAGAGCGGATCGCCGGTCTGCTTGACCAGCCAGGTCGCGAAGAACGGGGCGAAGCCGCCGAAGATGGTCACCGAGATGCTGTACGAGAAGGCGATGCCGACCCCGCGGGTCTCGACCGGGAACTGCTCCGCGAGCACCGAGGGCAGGATGCCGCTGTAGCCCCCCTTGATCAGATTGAGCAGGCCCACGGCGAACACGCACGTTGCGACCGACGGCCAAGTGACCATCAGCCAGAAGGAGGGGTAGGCAGCCAACGCGAACAGCACGCCGGTTATCAGCATGATGCGCACGCGCGGCTGGGTCTTGTCCGACCAGTGCCCGGCGAGGACCGAGAAAGTGGCGAGCAAAATCCCGCCCACCAAGGTCGCGGCAAAGCCGGTATATTCCGGCAGATGCAAATTCTTGACCGCGTAGGTCGGGACATAGACCAGCAGATAATAGGAGGCGTTCGACACGATTGAGGCGCCAAGCGCCAGCAGCACCGGAATCGGGTGCCGCTGCAGCAGCTCACCGATCGGCACTCGCGCGGGTTTTTCCGCCTCGAGAAACTCCGGCGTCTCGCTCATGCGCGCGCGGATATAAAGACCCGCCGGGCCGACCAGCAGGCCGAACACGTAGGGCACGCGCCAGCCCCAGTCGATCATCTGCTCATGGGAAAGATAGGTCGTGAGGCCGAGGCCGAACACCGCGACGATGATCGATACGATGCCGGTGGTCGCCCATTGCCAGCTCGCGCTGAAGCCCTTGCGATCGCCGGTGTGCTCGACCAGGAAGGCGACGGCGCTGCCGAACTCGCCGCCGACCGAGAAACCCTGCAGGATGCGGGCCAGGATGATGATGATCGGGCCGGCGAGGCCGATCGCGGCGTAGCCCGGGGTGACCACCATGGCGAGCGTGCCAATCAGCATGAGGCCGATCGAGAGCGTCAGGCCCGCTTTGCGTCCGGCACGGTCGGTGTAAGTGCCGATGATGACCGCGCCCAACGGCCGCGCCACATAGGAAAGCCCGAACGTACTCCACGTGATCAGCAGCGACACGGTCGGATCATGCGCCGGGAAGAACACCTCGGCGATATACGAGGCGAAGTAACCGTAGACGAGGAAATCGAACCATTCGAGCACGTTGCCGATGGTGGCGGCGACGATCACACCGGGAAGTCTCTGATGCTGCGCTGCTGTGCCGCCGATTGCCGTATCGATGGCCATGATCGATCTCCTTGGTTCCCCGCTTATCGTTGGACGCAGGTTAGACCGGGATCGTCTCCATTGTCATGGCCGACGGTCGATCGGCCGCACGTGCGAGTTAGTTTGCATTGCAGCAATTAGCCGCGATGCCGCCCGCGACGCTGTCAACCGGCTCTTTGCAGTGCGTCGGCGGAAATTTGTGCGACTTCCTCGTCGGCCATCGCCTTGACGACGGCAAGCGTGTCCTCGTCGGCCGGGAACAGCATCTCGAGCGCCAGCTCCGAGAGCGTGACGTCGGTCGGCGTGCCAAAGATCGTCGTCGTATTCAAGAACGAGACGGTCCCCAGCCGCGTCGCGATCTTGAGGGGCGTCGCGTACCGCTGCGGGCCTTCGCTTGTCGCCAATGCCATCCCGCCGGTGGGCGCCGGATAGCTCATGACCTCGGCCAATAGGCCTTGAATTACCGGATCGGCGCGCGCCTCGGTTTGCTGGCGCAGCACCGTGATCGTGTGGGCGCGCCACTCGATGAAGTTGAGAACCCGCGGCGCCATCCCGCGCGGATGCAGGATCAGCCGCACGGCGTTGATCGGCTTGCGCAACAGTTCGGGCGAACAGCCTTCATAGAGCTGCGGCAGCGCGCTGTTCGACAGCACCACGTTCCAGTGCCGGTCGAGCGCGAAGGCCGGATAAGGCTTGTGCGCATTGAGGATCTGCTCGATCGCCTGACGCGCCGACGCCAGTTCTGCAAGCGAACTTTCGGCAAATGCCGGCGCAAAGCCCGCCGCCAGCAGCAACGTGTTCTGGTCGCGCAGCGGAATCTCCAGATGCTCGGCGAGACGCATGATCATCTCGCGGCTCGGCTGCGAGCGTCCGGTCTCGAGGTAGGACAGATGTCGCGTCGAGCTCTCGGCGGCGAGCGCGAGGTCCGACTGTGTCATGCGCCGCATCGTCCGCCACCGGCGGAGCAGCACCCCGAATGGAACCTGCTGGGCGTTCATGGCGCGGACCATACGGCGCGCCGCTGCGCGGCGCCATGACCTCGCAGGTCAAGTTCGCGCGCCGCGCAAGGGCGCGTCGTTTTTAACCTCGCGCGTCATCGACCTCGGGCGAAGCCGGCCCGATCTTCCGCGGCAGCGAAACCCGTTCCCCCGTGCGGGGTGAACCAACCGAGGTGATGTCATGGAAAGCGCACAACGTCTCGCCGATCGCTACGCCGCCGTGTGGAACGAGCCCGATCCCGAGCGTCGCCGTCGCACGATCGCCGAGCTGTGGACGCCGGACGGCCGGCATTATGTCAATACGCGCGAAGCGATCGGATACGCCGCGCTGGAACAGCGCATCACCGGCTCGCACGAGAAGAACGTTCGCGACGGCGGGCATCGCTTTCGCGCCGTCCAGGATGCGCGCGCGCTGCACGACGCGGTCACTTTCCACTGGGAGATGCTGCCCGCGGAGAGCGAGCGCGTCGTCGCGACCGGGTTCGAATTCCTGATCGTCAACGACGAAGGCCGCATCCTCGTCGATTACCAATTCGTCCTGCCCCGCGCGGCCGTGCCGGCTTGAACCGGCGCGCGCCACCCGATTTGTCAACAGGAGAGAGCGATGTCCTTTCCGCTAACTGTCCCCGCAAGCTTTGCCGAAGCAAAACAAGGAGACCGGCGATGGTGGGTGCTCGCCATTGTCGTTGCGGCCCAATTCATCTTCGGGGTCGACGCGTTCATCGTCAACGTGGCGATCCCCTCCATGCGCGCCGACCTCAACGCAACCACCGGCGAGATCCAGGGCGTCATCGTGCTTTATCAGATCGCCTTCGCCACGCTGATCATCACCGGCGGACGCCTCGGCGATATCCGCGGACCGAAGCCCATATTCCTGCTCGGTCTCATCGGGTTCACCCTGGCTTCCGCTTGGTGCGGCCTGGCGCGCTCGGGTGGCGAGCTGGTGACGGCGCGCGCGGTGCAGGGAGCGGCCGCGGCGCTGATGATCCCGCAGGTGCTCGCGACCATCCACCGCCTGTTCCGCGATGACGAGCGCGGCCGCGCCTTCGGCATCTTCGGCTTCACGCTCGGCTTCGGGGCCGCAGTCGGATTTGGCCTCGGCGGATGGCTCGTCGCCCTCGACGTCGCGGCACTCGGCTGGCGCACGATCTTCTTCGTCAATGTGCCGATCGGCCTTGCCCTGATGGGCGCGACCCTGTGGCTGATGCCGCCCATGGCGGGCAAACCGGGAACGAAGCTCGACATGGCCGGCGCGACCGTTCTGCTCGTGGCGCTGCTCTGCCTGATCGGTCCGCTGCTGCTCGGCGCCGACCTCGGATGGGAGTCGTGGCTGTTTGCGGTCATGGCGAGCGGCCTCGTCCTGCTGGCGCTGATCTGGCCGCTGGAGCGTCGGATCGAGCGCCGCCGCGGCTTGCCCCTCGTCCACCTCGATCTGCTGCATGACGCAAGCTTCGTCACCGGGCTCCTCGCCGTCCTCTTCTTCACCTTCGCGAATATTTCTTTCTATCTGGTGCTGACGCTTTACATGCAGCTCGGGCTCAAGTTCACAGCCTTGCAGTCGGGAAGCACGGTCCTCCCGCTTGCCGTCGCCTTCGCGGTCGTGTCGCGCATCGCCGGGCCGCGGGCGCAGCACCGCGGCACCGCCGCCTTGTTGCAAGGATGCGGCATCCAGATCGCGGGCTTGGGCATCCTTGGGTTCACTGTTGCCTTGGCGGGCAATCTTGCTCCGTCAGCTCTGGCCTTGCTGCTCGTCGTTTTCGGCATCGGCCAGGCCATGGTGATGGCGCCGCTCTACGGCGTGGTGTTATCCAAGGTTCCGCCCGCTCATGCCGGTTCAGGCGGCGGCGTCGTGAGCACGGTGCAGCAGATCGGCAACGCTTTCGGCGTGGCCGTGGTCGGGGCGCTCTACTATGCCGTCGCGGCGGCGGACTCCGCGCGTGTTGCCTTCGTGGCGTCGATCGCGCTCCTGGCCGTGGCCGTTGCCGTCACCGCGGGTCTCATCGGCAGGCTCGGTCGCAAATTGGTGTAAACGCCGTTTCGAGGCGCCGAGCCATCGGCTCGGCGTTCCCTTCCCGCCCAATTCCGGACATTCTGTGCTTGACCGCAATTGGCGCTGGAGAAGCAAATGGATCGACGGACCTTTCTCAAATCGGTGGGGTCGACTGCGCTGGCGGCCGGGCTCGCGACCCCGGCGATCTCCCAGCGCGCAGCCGCTCGCAGCGTGCGCTTCGTGCCGCAGGCGGATCTCTCGAATTTCGATCCGGTCTGGTCGTCCACCGTCGTGGTGCGCAACGCCTCGGTGATGGTTTTCGACATGCTCTACGGCATCGACGAAAACCTCACGCCGCAGCGCCAGATGATCGAGGCCGAGGAGGTCTCGAGCGACGGGCTTACCTGGACGTTCCGCCTGCGTCCGGGGCTCAAATGGCACGACGGCGAGCCGGTGCTCGCCAGGGATTGCGTCGCGAGCCTCGCTCGCTGGCAGGTTCGCGACTCGATGGGGCAGATGATCAAGCCCATCCAGAACGAATTGACCGCCGTCGACGACCGCACCTTTCGCTGGGTGCTCAAGAAGCCCTACCCACAGCTCGTGTTCGCGCTCGCCAAACACATCACGGCCGCCTTCATGATGCCGGAACGCGTCGCCAGGACCGACCCGTTCAAACAAATGAGCGAATACGTCGGCAGCGGACCGATGAAGTTCGTGCGCGGCGAATGGGTGCCGGGCGCGCGGGCGGCGTTCGAGAAATTCGCCGATTACGTGCCGCGCCCGGAGCCGCGGTCGTGGCTTGCCGGCGGCAAGGCGATGCTGGTCGACCGCGTCGAATGGGTCATCATGCCCGACCCGGGCACGGCCGCGGCGGCGCTGCAGAACGGTGAGGTCGACTGGTGGGAGAACCCCATCTCCGACCTGGTACCCCTGCTCAAAACGAATCCCCATGTCGCGGTCGACATCGCCGACCCGCTCGGCAACATCGGCTCGTTCCGCATGAACCACCTCTATCCGCCGTTCAACGACGTGCGGGCGCGCCGCGCCGTGCTCACCGCGATGAGCCAGGAAGATTACATGCGCGCGATGGCGGGCGACGACACCAAGCTGTGGCGGATTTTGCCCAGCTATTTCACGCCGGGCACGCCGCTCTACACCGAAGAGGGCGGCGAGATTCTCAAGGGCCCGCGCAACCTCGAGGCCGCCAAGCGCCTGCTCGCCGAAAGCGGCTACGCCGGCGAGCCGGTGTCGTGCATCGTCGCCCAGGACCAGCCGGTCATCAAGGCGATGGGCGAAGTGACCGCGGATCTGCTCAAACGCATGGGCATGAACGTCGATCTGGTCGCGACCGACTGGGGCACCGTGGGCGCGCGGCGCGCGGTGAAAACCCCGCCCGGCCAGGGCGGCTGGAACATGTTCCACACTTGGCACACCGGCGCCGGCAGCGTTAATCCCGCCTCGAATTTTCAGCTCCGCGCCAATGGCGACGGGGCCTGGTTCGGCTGGCCCAAGAGCGACGCGGTCGAGGCGGAGGTGACGAACTGGTTCGCGGCGAAGAGCCTCGACGAAGAGAAATCCGCGGTGCGCCGGCTCAACAAGGCGGCGTTCGACTACGTCGTCTACGCGCCCACCGGGTTTTTTCTCACCTATCAGGCCTGGCGCAAGAACGTGACCGGAATCGCCAAGGGCCCGGTGCCCTCGTTCTGGGGCGTGAGCAAGGCGTAGGGCGGGCAAAGCCGCCTACGCGTCATTGCGAGGAGCCGCGCAGCGGCGACGAAGCAATCCAGGACCTTGCGCGTTGCCCTGGATTGCTTCGCTGCGCTCGCAATGACCCTTCAGGGTGTGCCTTTCAAAAGGATCGGCACCAGCGCTTGGGCAACCATGCGATTGCCGTCCTCGTTCACATGAATATGGTCCATGAAGAACGGACTTGTTTGATCGTCGAACAGATTCGTGAGATCGTACATTCGACCGGTCGGCCCCGCCGCCATCGCGTCGCGGTACATTTGCCGCGTCAGCAGCGCCATTCCGGGAAGCAATATGTCGTAACTTTTGGCGAGCCTCGCCTCTCCTGCCGGATGATTTTTGCGCGTCACCAGCGTCGGCTGAAGCGCGAAGACACAGTCGAGTTCCGTGTTGCGGCAATAGTCTTCCGCTGCCACGACGCCCCGCCGCAGCGAATTGTCGCGCAATACTTTCGGTAAAATTTCGCTCTCGAACTTGGCAAGGTAGCTCGCGTTGGTGCCCTGGAGCAGCGCGTTCACCCGCCTTGCGGCCTTGCCAAGCTCAAAACCCGAGGCAATGAAATTATCGAATTGTTTGCGTCCGGTCGTCGCCTCCCAAAATGTTTTCAGCTCGTCGTTCGACCCGGTGTAGAACACCACTTCGTCGATCGCATAGATTTCGCGAAACCGTTTCAGAGTAAGCAGCTCGGCCTCGAGCGTCGCGCCTTCTATCCCGAAATTATACACCGTGATCCTGCGCGCCGTATGCGGCAGCAAACGTTGAATGTCCGCCGGGACCGTGTCGACGTCGAGCACGCGCCAGCCCCACACGGTCGAACCGCCGCTGATCGCAACGCGCCATTCGCCCGGCGCCTTAGGCGTCGGCGCGGCGGTTCGCAACCCGAGCTCATTGATGAAAATCCCGTCGCCGTCACGCGGCCGGTAAAGCCGCCACCCGGGATCCGCGGCCACCGAACGGTTCTCATCGGAGAAGTAGGCCGGCAGCCGCCCTTTGCCGTGAAGCACCGAAAGGTCCGTGATCGGCAGGATCCGCTCGGCCAAATGAACGGCGTGTGCCAGCGCCTCGAAACCCGTGAGCAGGACCAGCGGGAAGGTCCACACGATCAGATGAAAGAAGAACCGGCGCCAGCGGCCCTGCGTCAGGATGGCCCCCGCCCAAACCAGCAGGAAGACGTCGAGCGCAAGTGTCATGAGAACGCCACGCAAAGTCAGGCTGGGATATCCCTTTGTCAGAAACAGCCCGAGCGGGCTGAGCGCCAAAGCAACCGCGATCAGCAGCGCGGCAACCAGATAATCCAAAGCTCGATTGGTTCGAACCATCGAATCCATTCCACCCCACCGGCGGCGACATTCAGTCTTGCTGCCGCAAGAGGGGCGCTGACTAGCAGCTTTTCACTTGCGCTGACAGTGTGAAGCGGGCGCTGCTTTACACCGAGCGAGCCCGGCGGTTATGGACCGACGCACATTGCCGGCGCGCGCCGTCGGTAGCACAATGCCGCGGGCGAACCGGAGCCGTCGTGCAAGGCGGCCGCGCTCGCCGGCAACTCGGGAGAGACGCCATGCTGGAAAAGACCGCCCCCTCTGCCGCTGCGTCCGCAGGCTCCGCCCCGGCGGCTGCGCTCGCCGGAATCAAGGTGCTCGACCTCACCCAATTCGAGGCCGGCCCGTCGTGCACCGAGGCGCTGGCGTGGTTCGGCGCCGAGGTCGTCAAGGTGGAGGAGCCCAATCGCGGCGAGCCGGGGCGCTGGGGTTTCACCGACAGTCCCGACGCCGACTCGCATTATTTCATCTTCTACAACCTCAACAAACGCAGCGTGACCTGCAACCTCAAGAGCGAGGAAGGCAAGGCGCTGCTCACGCGCCTGATCGAGAAGGCCGACGTGCTGGTCGAGAACATGGCGCCCGGCACTTTTGCGCGGCTCGGCTTCGACTGGCCAAAGCTTTCGCAGCTCAACCCGCGCCTCATCTTCGCCCAGGTGAAGGGCTTCGCGCCGGAGAGCCCGCACGCGAATTATCTGTGCTTCGACATGATCGCCCAGGCGATGGGCGGCACCATGGGCGTGAACGGCCCCCCCGACGCGCCGCCGATCAAGCCCGGCGCCTCGGTTGGCGACACCGGCACCGGCATGCTGACCGCCATGGGCATCATCGCCGCGCTCTATCAGCGCATGGCGACCGGCCGCGGCCAGCACATCCAGATCGCCATGCGCGATGCCATGCTCAACTATTGCCGCACGCCGATGAGTCGGCAGGCCGCGCTCAAGGAGCAATTGCCGCGCACCGGCAACGCCATCCTCGGCACCGCGCCGGGCGATCTCTACAAATGCGCGCCCGGCGGGCTCAACGATTGGGCCTACATCTTTGCCTCGCGCGGCAACGAGGAGCACTGGCGCCGCCTCGTGCGCGCGATCGGGCGCGAGGACCTGCTCGACGATCCGCGCATGAAGGACGGGTCGAGCCGATCCAAACATCGCGACGTGGTCGATGCCGCGATCACCGCCTGGACTTCGACGCGCACCAAGCACGAGGTGATGGAAAAGATCGCCGGCGCCGGCGTGCCGTGCGGCGCGGTCATGACCACGCTCGAGCTGCTCAACGATCCCGACCTGCACGCGCGCGGCATGATGCAGACCATCGACCACCCGGTGCGCGGCAAGGTGACGGTGCCGGCCTGGCCGGTGCGCATGTCGGACAGCCACGTGCCGCTGCAATGCGCGCCGGTGCACGGCGCCGACAGCGAGGCGATCTACGGCGCCTGGCTCGGCTGCTCGGCCGACGACGTCAAGCACATGCGCGAGCGCAAGGTAATCTGATAATTGCGCGGTGCCCGTTTTTGCGCCCTCTCCCCTTGCGGGAGAGGGCAACTCCAAATGCTCAACAGACTCGGTTGGGTGAGGGGACCGGCGGCAACCCCTCACCCGACGGAGTTTGTTGCACCGCCTGAGTGGCCCTCTCCCGCAAGGGGAGAGGGCTCCATAACGGGCAACGCGTTGTAACAACGAGGGGAACCAACATGAATTGTGTGCGTGCCGTTATCGTCTCGATTATCGCTGCCTTTGTTTGGGCCGGCGTCGCCCGCGCCGATGACTATCCCAACCGTCCCATCACCATGATCGTGGCGTTCCCGCCCGGCGGCGCCGATGACGCCACTGCGCGCATCATCCAGGACCCGCTGCAGAAGGCGCTGGGCCAGCCGATCGTGATCGAAAACGTCGCCGGCGCCGGCGGCACGCTTGCCGCCGCCAAGGCAGCCAAGGCAACGCCGGACGGCTACACCGTCCTGTTGCATCAGAACTCGCTCGCCGCAGCGATGACGCTTTATCCCCACCGCACCTTCGATGCGGAAAAGGACTTCGTCACTGTCGGTCTCGTCAACACCGCCGCCGGCGTGCTTGCCGGACGCGGCGACCTGCCGCCGAACAATTTCGACGAGCTGCTGCGCTGGATCAAAACGCCCGGTCTGATCATCAAGTTCGGACATCCGGGCGTCGGCTCGTGGGGTCATCTGGCCGGCGTGCTGATCGCCCAGGAACTCGGCATGATGGTCACGCAGATACCCTATCGGGGGGCCGGTCCGGCGCTGGTCGATTTGCTTGGCGGGCAAATGGACCTGAGCGTGCAATCCGCCATCGCCGATGCGGCCCTGATGCGGGATAAGAAGTTGAAGGGATACGCGGTCGTCGGCATGAAAGAATTTTCCGGCCTCCCGGGCCTCAAGACTTTGGGCGAACTCGGGTACAAAAAGCTCGAGTTCGATTTCTGGCACGCGCTGTTCGCGCCTGCCGGCACGCCGCGCCCAATCATCGACAAGCTCAACGCCGCGCTGCGCACGGCGATGAAGGACGAGCGGTTGCTCAAGACCTTTGCCGACGGCGGCATGGACCGATATCCCGACGAGGAGATGACCCCCGAAGCCGCCGCCGCGCTGCTCAAGCGCGAAATCCCGCTGTGGGGCGAGGTGATCAAGACAAACCACATCTCGGAGCAGTGACGATCTCGCCGCGCCGCGCGATGTTTGTATTTGTGCCCTCTCCCCTTGCGGGAGAGGGCTGCTCGATCGGTGCAACAATCTCGATTGGGTGAGGGGGCCAGCCGCAACCCCTCACCCGACGGAGTTTGTTGCACTGCTTGAGTAGACCTCTCCCGCAAGGGGAGAGGGCGCTATAACCAGCACCGCGTTATAAAGAACGGGAAACTGACATGAATCTCATTCGTGTCTGTCTCGCCACCCTCGCCGCCATTTGTGTTTGGGCCACCGCCGCCGGCGCTGATGATTATCCCAACCGCCCCGTCACCATGATCGTCGCGTTTCCCCCCGGCGGCGCCGACGACGCCACCGCGCGCATCATTCAGGACGCCATGCAGAAGGCGCTGGGTCAGCCGATCGTGATCGAAAACTTCGGCGGCGCCGGGGGCACGCTCGCCGCCGCCAGGGCCGCCAAGGCGGCGCCCGACGGCTACACGATTTTGCAGCATCAGAACGCGCTGGCGGCCGCGATGGCGCTCTATCCCAACCGCACCTTCGACGCCGACAAGGATTTCGTCGCCATCGGCCTGATCAATACTGCGGCCGGGGTCATCGCCGGGCGTCCGGACCTGCCGCCGAACAATTTCGACGAGCTGCTGCGCTGGATGAAGGCGAACGGCCGCAACGTCAAGGTCGGGCATCCCGGCGTCGGCTCGTACGGTCATTTGGCCGACGTGCTGATCATGCAGGAGCTCGGAGTGACGCCGACCCAGGTTCCCTACCGCGGCGCCGGTCCGGCGCTGGTCGATCTGTTGGGCGGCCAGGTCGACCTGGGCCCGATCTCGGCCATCGTCGCCAGCCCGCTGGTGCACGGCGGCAAGCTGAAAGCTTATGCCACCATCGGCAAGCAGCCCTTCGCCGGCCTGCCCCAGCTCAAGACCTTGGGCCAACTCGGCTATCACAAGCTCGATTTCGATTTCTGGCACATGTTGCTGGCGCCGGCCGGCACCCCGCGGCCGATCGTCGACAAGCTCAACGCCGCGCTGCGCGTGGCGCTCGCCGATTCCAAGGTGCGCAAGACCTTCGCGGACGGCGGCATGGACGCGTACCCGGACGCCGAGATGACGCCCGAAGCCGCGCACGCACTGCTCAAGAGCGAGATCAAATTCTGGGGCGACGTGGTCCGCGACAATCACATCGCGGCGCAGTAGGGCGGGTTAGCGGCGCGCTTGCGTCGCGTAACCCGCCGCGACGCCGTCGCCGTCATTGCGAGGCGCGAAGCGCCGAAGCAATCCAGGAGCAAATACTCGGTGCAAGCGGCCCTGGATTGCTTCGCTACGCTCGCAATGACAGAACGCGTGGGCACGGTCGCTCGCTTGCGCTCGGGCCCTTAGCCCACCCTACGAACTTCGCGGTTTCACGCCGCACGAACGAGGGTGGGCACAGCGCCCTTCCCCCTCACTTCCGCTTCCTCGAACTCGGCGGCGGCGATCGCGCGGTCGAGCGCGGCGCGCAGCTCCTTGGCCGTCTCGAGCGTCAGTTCAACCCCGGCCCGGGCGCCGGGTTCGAGGGCCGTATTGATGAAGTCGAGCGTGATCACGTCGCCCAGCGGCGCATGGCGCGCGTGATCATAGGCAACAACCGCCCGCGAGAGCGGGAACCATTCGTCGCCGCGTTTTGCCATGCCCTCGGCCCGTGTAACCTCGATGATCGATGTGCACATATCTGTGCCTCCTACTTGGCCAGGTGCTTGCCGAAGAAAGCAAATACTTTGCTCCAGCCATCCATTGCCGCCTCCGGCCGGTAGAGCGGCCGATGCCAATACCAAATGCCGTGTCCCGCGCCGTCGTAGCGATGGAACTCGTAGTTCTTGCCCTGCTTCTTGAGTTCAGCCTCGTGCTGATTGACCTGCTCGGGGCTCGGCGCGCGGTCGTCGTTGCCGAATATTCCGATCAGCGGACAGCTCAGATCCTTGGTCATGTCGATGGGGGCGACCGGCGTCTTCTCGTTGAGCTCTTCCTTGCCCATCACCACGCGGCCGCCCCACAGCTCGGCGCAGGCGTCGACGTCCTTCTTCTGGCAGGCATAGATGAAGGCGTGACGGCCGCCGGAACAGGAACCGAAAATGCCCACCTTGCCGTTGTGATTGGGTTGCGCGCGCATCCACTTCACGGCCGCTGCGGTGTCGCCGACCATCTGGCTGTCGGGAATGCCACCTTCGGCCCGCACCTTGGCGGCGACGTCGTCCGGGTTCCCGTTGCCCGAACGTTCATAGAGATTGGCGCAGATCGCGAGATATCCGTGATGCGCGAAACGGCGCGTCGTCTCGATATAGAATTCGCTCCAGCCCGGAAGATGGTGGACGAGCACTACACCGGGAAAGGGGCCCGGCCCCGACGGCTTGGCTACATAAGCCGTTATCGGCGTTCCCTTGTCGCCATTGATCGTCACGTTCTCGCAGGTCATCCCTCGATAAAACGACATCATCCATCTCCCTAACTGTCAGCCTTCGCACTTCGAAGAATCGCGGAGTCACACCGCTGCCTTGCTATACGTCTTAGCGCGGCAAGTATTCGCTAATCCATTAGCAGATGCAACAAAGGAGAGCCGCGCTCACTCCGCCTTCAGGCCCGCGGCCTTGATGACCGACCCCCACTTGGCCATTTCCGATTTGAAGAACGCCGCGCATTCCTCCGGCGAATTGCCGACCGGTACGTAGGCGATGGCGGCGAGTTTCTCCTTCACGTCGGGCTGCGCCAGCGCCGCGACCGTGAGCCCGTGGAGCTTCGTCACGATTTCCCTGGGGGTGCCGGCGGGCACAACCACTGCCGTCCAGGTAAAGCCCTCGACTTCGGGAAAGCCCGCCTCCGCCATCGTCGGAATATCCGGCAAGGTCGGAGAGCGCTCCTTGCCGGTGACCGCGAGCGCGCGCAGCTTGCCGTCCAGGATCAGCGGCACCGCCGGCGCGGCGGCGCCGAACGAGATCGGCGTGTGGCCGGCGACGGTCGCGAGCACCGCGTTGCCGCCGCCCTCGAACGGCACGTGCACGATGTCGAGCTTGAGTTCATGCTGGAACAGCGCGCCGACAAGCTGCGGCGGGGTGCCGGTACCGGGCGAGGCATAGCTGAACTTGCCGGGCGTCGCGCGGATGAGATCGACCAGCTCCTTGACGCTTTGCGCCGGCACCGACGGATGGACGCCGAGCACCACCGGCGTCAGGGCGCCGAGCGTGACCGCGTCGAAATCCTTGAGCGGATCGAACGGGACGTGATCGAACAGGAACGGATTGTTGGTGAGGTTGCCGCCGGTGACGAGCGCAGTGTAGCCGTCGGGCGCCGATTGCGCCGCGCGGCCGGTACCGATGTTGCCGCCGGCGCCGCGCAGGTTCTCGACGAAAAAATTCTGCCCCGTCGCCTCGGCAAGCTTCTGACCGATCAGGCGGGCGAAAATGTCGGTCGGCCCGCCCGGCGCGAACGCGACGATGAGTTTGACCGGCCGCGTGGGCCAGGTTTCGGCGGCAACGGAGGGCGCGAGGGCGGCGCATAAACAAAGCGCCAAGGCCAAAGATTTTGTCATTGCAGATTCCTGTTTTGGCCGTAGCGCCGTAGGGTGGGCTACAGTAAGGCCGAGGAGCGTAGCGACGACGCCGTGCCCACCAACGATGGTTCTTGATTGCTGCACGATGGTGGGCACGGTCTCCGGCGCTGCGCGCCGTTCGCCCTTAGCTGTGAACTTTCAGGAGGTTGTCCATTCGGTCCCGACGAGGAACGCTGAGGTCGCCAGACAACAGCGATTCGCGGGGGAACCGAATGGACACGCACAAGAATGCCCCTCTCACGCCGAAAGGTCGAGAGCTGATGGTCCGGG
>JAFAUQ010000284.1 GCA_019243195.1 Hyphomicrobiales bacterium | reverse complement strand
CGTGGACGCACATGCACGTCCAGTCGGTCCTTCGATACATCGATGCCAACATAGATCGCCTCCATCTTAACCCCTCCTTGCGCAATCGGGCTCGCCTTGCGGCCCAAGCGACTGTTCGGGTTCGATGGAACGGCGGACGGGGCACCGGGCTGAGGGACGGGCTTATTAGCCCTTGGATGACACGGGCTCCCATCCGCCACCGCACCGGTCAATCTAACCGGTTTGGTGATTCGTAAGTTACAAGGATGACGTTTGTGTTTTCTGCGCGATCAAGACCCTGAGCGACGCGGCCAATTCGCCGCGTCGCGCCTATAGCGCGCTACGCCAGCGCGCTCCGGATCCCCGCGCCGATGTCGGCGACGGCCGTGCGGGCGTAAGGGATGACCCCGCCCATGGCGTAGAAGTGGTGGATCATGCCGGCGTGGCGGGTATGGCGCACGGCAACGCCGGCGCGCTGCAAACGATCGGCATAAGCGGCGCCCTCGCTGCGCAGCGGATCGAACTCGGCGGTGTGCACTTGCGCGGGCGGCAAGCCCGCGAGATCGTCGGCAAGCAGCGGCGAGATACGCGGGTCGGTGAGGTCCGTGCCCGGCGCGCAATAGTGCCGCACGGTCCAGTCGATGGTCGCCTGAGTGAGAAAATATCCCGATGCGAAGGCGACGCGGGTGTCGCTGTTTTTGCTCAGGTCCATGACCGGGCACAGCAAAAGCTGGAGCGCGATCGAGGGACCGCCGCCATCCCGCGCCATCCGGCACACCACGGTGGCGAGGCCGCCGCCGATCGAGTCGCCGGCGACCGCGAGCCGGCGCGGGTCGATGCGAAATTCGCGCGCCTGTTCGGCGATCCAGCTGGTCGCCGCGAAAGCGTCCTCGACGGCCGCGGGAAACTTGTGCTCGGGCGCGAGCCGATACCCGACCGAGACCACGCGGCACGCGGCGGCATTGGCGAGCAAACGGCAGAGGCTGTCGTGGCTCGCGATGCTGCCGAATACGCCACCGCCGCCGTGGAAATAGATCAGGCCCGGCAAGACCGCGCCGCCGCTTCCCGCGGGCGCGTAGACGCGAACCGGAATGGGACCACCCGGCCCCGGGATGTCGCGATCCTCGGCGGCGTCGACAGCGACGCCGTTCACGCCCACCATGGTGGCGAGGCGCTCGAAGCCCTCGCGCATTTCTTCCGGCGCCATCCGCGACAGGTCGGCGGCGCCGCCGGCATTGAGCATGTCCAGGAGTTTTTTTGCGTGCGGATCGAGCGGCATGACCGGGCGCACGCTACGGCACTGAGGAAAAAAGTCTATCTCCGCAGGCGGGCGACCAAAGTTTCGATGGTGGCAACGGAACGGAAGTTCGTCGGCGTGATCTCGCGCTCGGGAATCTGGACCGCGAATTCCGCTTCGACCGAGAGCACCAGGCTGACCATATCGAGCGAGGTAAGTCCGGCCTCGCGCAGATCGTCATTCGGCAGGACCTGCTGCGCAATCGCGCGCGCGTCGAGTATTCGGCGCACCACGTCGGTTACAGTGACTTTTGAGGACGTTTCGATTCCCACGGACATCGCGCAACTCGCTGGTTCGGAACGGCCGCCGATGTAAAACATCCGCGCGTCGGTTCGCCCGTCTCCCAACGCCACATACCACGCGGCTTTTGCCGGCACAGCGTGCGGGTGAAATCAACCTTAACTGCGGTTCACGCCTCCGTGATGGAATGCCGCGGCGGCGGCACGCCACAGGCAAAAAGCTAGTGTCCCGATTCCGAAGTTCGCCTGTGCTTGCCGCACGCTCGGAAGCGAACTTCGGAATCGTAGGACACTAGCAACTCTATGACTCTAGTGCCGCTTTGAACCCGAAGTTCGCATTCGGACTCGCGGCAAATGTGGTGCGAACTTCGGGTTCGCGGCACTAGTGCGGTTTCAAACTGAGACGCACGGCGCCGCCAGCGAGTTAACAAAGGTCATAATGGCACAGGTGCGCCGTCGGACTATCGCGGCTGCGTGTATTTCGAGCTGGCGCGAGTCGTGCATCGCAGGGCGCCGACAGTAACCATGCGGCGGTCCATCGCTTGATCATCTCGGAAAATTTGAGGCAAATCGAATCGACGACTTTCTCGTCAGGCGTGCGGCGCGCCGGCGAGCAGCAAGCCGACTGCATCGACTCGCCGATCTGTCGTGACGCGATCGCGCCGTGAAGCAGAGGCCGGCATGAATATTCAGAACCGACTGGTCACCACGGATCTCACCCGGCGCGCGGAGCTTGTCGCCGCGATCGCGGCCGCGGCCGCCGACGGCGTCGATCGGGAGACGAAATTCCCCGCGGCGGCCATCGCCGCCGCGCGCGCGCAACGCCTGCTCGGGATTCTGGTGCCGACCGAGTTGGGAGGCGAAGAGGCGAGCGTCTCGGACGTTGTCGACGTGTGCTACGCGCTCGGACGCGCCTGCGCCTCCACCGGCATGATCTACGCGATGCATCAAATGATGGTCGCCGCGCTGGTGCGCCATGCGGGCGCCGACCCGTGGCACCGACGCCTGCTGCGCCGCATCGCCGACGAGCAGTTGTTGCTCGCTTCCTCCACGACCGAAGGCCAGGGCGGCGGCGACCTGCGCAAGAGCAGCTGCGCGGTCGAGCGCCGTGACGCACGCATTACCCTGGAGAAGAGCGCCACCGTGATCTCGTACGGCGCGCAGGCCGACGTGCTGGTGAGCACGGCGCGGCGTTCCGCCGACGCGCCGCCGACCGATCAGGTGCTCGTCGCGCTCGCAGCCGGCGATTACCGCCTCGAGCCGCTGGTCGGCTGGGACACGCTCGGCATGCGCGGCACCTGCAGCGCGGGCTTCATGCTCAAGGCGGAAGGCGAGCCGGGCCAGGTGCTGCCCGACGCCTATCACAAGGTCCACACCGAAACCGTAATGCCGGTCGCGCATCTTGCCTGGAGCGCGGTATGGGCGGGCATCGCCGCCGCCGCGGTCGAGCGCGCGCGTTTGTTCGTGCGCAAGGCCGCCGGCAAAGGCGGACCGCCGCCCGGCGCCCAGCATTTCACGCGCGCGAGCGCCACGCTCACCAGCCTGCGCTGGATGATCGCCTCGGCGCTACGCCGCTACGAGACCGCGAAGTCTGACCCGCAGGAGCTCGAGTCGCTCGATTTCCAGACCACCATGAACCTGCTCAAGGTGAACGCCTCGGAGACCGCGATCGCGGCGGTGATGAGCGCACTGCAGGCGTGCGGGCTCGCCGGCTACCGCAACGACGGCGAGTTCACGATCGGGCGCCACCTGCGCGACGTGCTCTCGTCCTCGATCATGATCAACAACGACCGCATCCTCTCGAACGTCGCCACCACGTCGTTCCTGGTGGACGTGCCGGCGTTTCTCACCGATCAGCACCGGCACGACGCGAAAATCGCGATCGAGGCTTGAGCCGCAGGAGCCACGCGCCATGAACGACGCCGCCACCATCGGGCTCGAAGTTCCGACCCGAACCGCGGGTTTGCTCGAAGCTTTGTTTCGGCGGTCGGGGGTCGATGGGCTGCACGCCCGCACCGACCGTTTTGAACGAGTAGTCGAAGGGCTGCAGACGCTGATCACGCAGCACCGCGAAAAGGACGTTGAGGTGCTGCGGTTCCCGCCGGTGATGAGCCGGCGCAACCTGGAAAAATCCGGCTACCTGCACAGCTTTCCGCACCTGTTGGGCGCGGTGTGCTGCCTGCACGGCGATGAAACCGCGATCCGCGCGGCGGTCGACCGGCCTGACGAGAAAGGCGGCTGGGTCGCGTCGCTCGCGGCGACCGACCTCGTTCTCTCGCCCGCCGCCTGCTATCCCGTTTATCCGCTCGCCGCCGAGCGCGGCCCGGTGGCGGGAAAGGGACTCATCTTCGACGTCGCCTGCGATTGTTTCCGCCACGAGCCGTCGCTCAACATCGACCGTATGCAGTCGTTCCGCATGCGCGAATACGTGTTTGTCGGCGCGCCCGGGCAGGTGAACGCGTTCCGCGCGCGCTGGATCGAACGGGCGCAAGGCATCGCCGAGCAGCTCGGCCTGTCACATCAGCTCGCGGGCGCGAGCGATCCGTTCTTCGGCCGGGTCGGAAAAATCATGGCGGTGAGCCAGATGGAGCAGGAACTCAAGCTCGAGATGCTGATCCCGGTGCGCTCCGCCGACGAGCCGACCGCCTGCATGAGCTTCAACTGTCACCGCGACCATTTCGGCGAAGCCTGGGGCCTGCGTTGCGAGGACGGCACGGTCGCTCATACCGGCTGCGTCGCCTTCGGCATCGACCGGCTGGCGCTCGCCTTGTTCGCGCAGCACGGGCTCGACCTCGTCAAGTGGCCGCGCACGGTGCGGACGGCGCTGTCGCTCAACCCGTAAAAACCGCCGTGAACGTCCTCCAACGCTTCCGGTCGAACGACTCGCCGCAGGGCATCCGCGGGGAAAACCGCGCGGCCATCACCAAAACCTGGACGTTCTTCGACGGGGCCTGGCACGCCGGCAACGTGCCGATCATGGGACCGCGCACCCACGCAGCCTGGCTCGGCTCGATGGTGTTCGACGGCGCGCGCGTGTTCGAAGGCGTGGCGCCCGACCTCGATCTGCACCTTGCCCGCGTCAACGAGTCGGCGGCGCGGCTTCACCTCAAGCCGATGGTCAAGCGCGAGACCTGGATGGCGCTCACCGCCGACGGGCGCGAGCGTTTCGACGACCGCGCCGAACTCTACATCCGCCCGATGTACTGGGCCGACAGCGGCTCGGCCGGCGGCATCCGCCACGATCCGGAATCGACCCGCTGGTGCCTGTGCATCTACGAGGCGGCGATGCCGAAGCCGGCCGGCGGCTCGATCACGCTCTCGCCCTATCGGCGGCCGACGCCCGACAGCGCACCGACCAACGCCAAGGCCGGCTGCCTCTATCCCAACAACGCGCGCGCAATTTTCGAGGCGCAGTCGCGCGGCTTCGACAATTGCCTGATGTGCGACGCGCTCGGCAACGTCGCCGAACTCGGCACCGCCAACGCGTTCATGGCCAAGGACGGCGTCGTCTACACGCCTGCCGCGAACGGCACGTTCCTCAACGGCATCACGCGCCAGCGCGTCATCAAGCTGTTGCGCCACGCCGGCGTCACCGTGGTCGAGAAGAGCCTGGCCTACGCCGAGTTCAAGGCGGCCGACGAGATTTTCTCCTCCGGCAATTTCTCCAAGCTGTCGCCCATTACCCGCATCGACGAGCGGCAGCTCGCGCCCGGCCCGTTCTACGCGAAGGCGCGCGCGCTCTACTGGGAATTCGCGCACAGTTGACGACGACCCATCGGTCGTCATCGCCCGCGAAAGCGGGCGATCCAGTAAACATCGGCCTATCAAACAAAACTGAGACGGCAATGTTTACTGGATGCCCCGCTTTCGCGGGGCATGACGAGTCGGGAGTTGATTGCGCCCTACGGCTACTTCGCTGCGGCTGGGAACGCCGGCAATTTCTCGATGTCGCGCTTGTCGTGCTGGATGATGACGGTCGCCTTCAAATTCGCGGCGATCTTTTTGAGGCGCTCGATCGAAGCCACCGTCTGGGCGTGGTCGAAGTTGAACCCCGGCACGCCGTCGGAATCCCAGTTTTCGCGGAAGTGCACGGCATCGCCGGTGATCACCACGGCGCCCATCTGCGGCAGCTTGACGAGCAGGCTCTGATGGCCCGGCGTGTGGCCCGGCGTTCGCAGCACGATCACGCTGCCGTCGCCGAACACGTCCTTGTCGAGCGCGAGCGCCTCGAGCTTGCCTTCGCCCTTGGCCCAATGCTCGAACGGCTTGTAATTCACCCCTTCGGCCGGCTTCGGGGCCGTGATCGCCTCCCACTCGCGCGCGCCAATGAGCAACGTCGCTCCCGGAAACGAGGCGACCTGGCCGGTATGGTCGGCATGGTAATGGCTGATGCCGACATATTTGATTTGTTCGGGCTTGAGGCCGAGCTGCGCCAGCTGGTCGACGATGCTCATCTTCGGCGCCACGGCCGGCGCCGTCATGGCGTGCCCGGTGTCCCACAGCAGATAATCGTCGTCATGTTTGACGAGATAGCAGCTGTAGACGAACTGCAGCGTCAGTTCGGGATACGCATAGGTGTCGGAGAAGCGTTGGTTGACGGCGAAGGGCGCCTGCGGCGTGCCGCAGTCGAGCCGCGTGAGCGACATGTCGGCCGCCTGCGCCGGCGCCGCGACACTTGCAAATACGGCCGCAGAGATGCCGGCCGCCAATAGGGTGAGCATCCGATTCATTCATGTCCTCCCTTGGATGGAACGCTTTCATTGAGCCTGCTGGCCGCCCGAACACGATATTCCCTAAGTTTGCGGTGGGCGCAATGGGCGTGCAACAAACTCTGTCGTCATCCTCTGATGTCCGTTAAGTCAAGAGGCGGACGTGGTTATTTTTTCACGCACGGAACGGCGTGTGAGCACATCGTAGCCGGTGCATTGGGTCTGGGAGCGGGCGTAGCTGCGACGGTTGATCGATCTCTGATACGTGGGTTGAACCGACAGGACCAAGGTTCGTCGCGGGGCTGCCTCGCACTGAGGTCGAGCGTGGGCAAGAAGCCGCTCCAGGATG
>JAFAUQ010000108.1 GCA_019243195.1 Hyphomicrobiales bacterium | reverse complement strand
GCGCCGCTCATCTTCAACTGGGTCGCCGAATATCCGCTGCTGATCGTCTGTGCGGCGCTGTGCCGGCCCGGCCTCTCGTTCCCGCTCGGCCGACGCGAATGGACGCTGGTCGCCTGCGCGGCGGCGCTCGCGCTCTATCTCGCGGCCCCGGCGCTCGGCTTCGGCTTCGACGTCGACGAGCGCACCTTCCAGATCGTGGTCGGCGGGCTGCTCCTGCTCGCCCTCGCGGTCGAATTATTTGCCTGGCAGGCGCCGCTCGCGTTCGCCGGGCTCATCGCCATCGCGTTCATGCTTGGCCGCATCTACGAGCCCGATGCCGGCCGGCAGCAGACGGTGCGCAGCTTCTTCGGCGTGCTCAAAGTCATGCAAACCGTCGACGACAGGTTCCGCGTGCTGATGCACGGCACGACCATTCACGGCGCCGAACGCATGACCGATATCGCCGCCGGCACGGGACAGGCTAGGCCGGAGCCGCTCACCTATTACCACGCCAATTCCGCGCTCACGCGCGCGCTCGAGGCCGCGCGCACCCGCAAAGGCGAACCGATGCGGGTTGCGGTCGTCGGGCTCGGCACCGGCACCTTCGGGTGTTGGGCCGAGCCGGGGGACACCTGGGCGATCTACGAGATCGACCCGGCGGTGGTGCGGATCACGGCCGAGCAGAAGCGCTTCACGTTCCTTGCGAGCTGCGCGCCGCAAACCCCGATCATCATGGGTGATGCCCGCCTCAAGCTCGCCGAGGCGCCGGACGGCGCATACGATTTCATCATGGTGGATGCGTTTTCCTCCGACACCATCCCGATCCATCTGCTCACCCGCGAGGCGATGGCGATCTACCTCGCCAAGCTCGCGCCGCACGGGATGGTGGCGATGCACGTGTCGAACCGGCACCTCGAACTTGCTTCCGTGGTGGCGGGCATCGCCGAAGCAAACGGGTTAAAGACCCGAACCAATCCGGGCACCTTCGACGACGAGCACGAGGACGATGGCGCCTACAAATTCACCTCGAGCATCGTGATTGCGGCGCGCGCGGATGACGACTTCGGCGTCCTCGGCGAGCCTGAGGATACGGCATGGCCGGTCGTAACCGCGCCGCCCGGGCAGGGCATCTGGACCGACGATTACTCAAATATCGTCGGCTCGATCGTGCGCCATCTCCGGGATTGACGAATTCCTAGAGCATGATCCCGAAAAGTGGAAACCGGTTTTCGGAAAAGATCATGCTCCAGCAAGAAGCTAGAGGGTGAAGACGATTCGAAGAAGCGTCATCACGATCTAGTGGCTCTTTGCCAGCATATCGAGCCGACGCGGCGCCTCGGCCGAGCCGTACTCCTTCGCCTTCTGGTACCAACTGCGCGCCATGGCAGCGTCGGGCGTGACGCCCATAATGCCGAGCGAACGCAGCACCACCGGATCGTAGGTCGCACCGAGCGCGAGCGCCGCCTGGGCGTTACGCGCTTCCGCCGCTGGCCGCAGGGTGAGGCGCGCGGCGGCCATGTCGCCGCTCGCGGCAAGCTGCTGCCCGCGCTTAAGCAGCGACGCCAACTCCTCCGCCCCGAGGTCGATCGCCGGTACGCTGGCCGCCGGTTCGGCAGCGGGTGCGGGCGGCACGGCGACGACCGGCGCGGGCGCTTGCGGCGGCGCCGCCGCCGCCGGGGGTGGAACCGGAGCGGGGGGCGCGACTGCAATGCTCGGGCGCGGCGCCGTCACAGGTGTGGTGGGATCTGCGAGCGCCACCTGCTGCGGCGGATCGTTCGGCTCCTGCGCGACGATCGGCGGCTCCTGCGGTTTACTCGCGGGCGCCGAATAGCGCGTGCTGAACGATTGCGACGTGTCGGCCTGTTCGGCCGCGCCGGTCGAGGCCGGAGCGGAAAACTTGCCGACCGCAAGCAGCGCCACAACTGCGGCTGCCGAACCGGCGAGCGCCAGCCGGCCCAGCATGCCCAACACGCGATAGCGGCGCAGGGGCACGCCGCGTTCCGCCCACGGGTCCGGCACGGTACCGGGATCGAGCGAGCGCGGCACGCGGAAGTCGCCGACCGCGAAGCTATCTTCCTCGCCGGCGGCGAGCGGCGGCGCATGCTGTTTGTCGACCGCGTCGTCCCGGTAAAGCATATGCTCATCGTCGGCTTCGCCGCGATCGGGAAAGAGCGGAGAGCGAACCGGCGCGCGGCGTGGCGGCGAAGCGCTGCGCACCCAGCGCGGCGCGTACGGCGAGGGGTCGCTGGGCTCGTAGCTTCGATCCGTCGGGCTACTCATGGATCGCCTCCTACTCAAACACTACTGATTGACGCGGCGTGACGAGACTTCTTGGAGCATGACCTTTTCCGAAAACCCGGTACCCACTTTTCGGGATCATGCTCTGGGAGCAAGGCTTTGCCGGCGTGCGCAAAAATTTGCGCTCCCCGGGATGTGGTCCGATGTTGTGGCTCAACGACGCGATGTCGCGCGATTGCCACGGGCCCGAAAAAGAGGGTGGTGGCAGTACCGGTCATGAAAGCCGCAGCAACTCTAGCCGTACGCCTGCCCTTGCGGGCGGGTCGCCGCCGACTTCCCGCCATTACTTCCCCTCAACCCGCCGGTCGTGACGCCACACACACAACTTGCGCAACCGGCTCGCTTGTTTGCGTCCTCGTCGGACCGGATTCACCTCGATGGAGTTTGATTTTCGCGCATCGTAGAGAGAGGCACTCATGCAACGGGAGTGTGTCACCAATGAGGCCCAAGCGGTACGATATCGTGCCGTTTGCTTAGTATGCCATAGTCAACTGCCGGTAAAATCGTGCGCAACGACTGGACCAATACTTCAATCTATTTTGTCGCGGGACTTGGCATTAACCAACAATTAGCAAACAAAGCGGTCGCGGTGGGTTTTTGGTCGGCACGGTCGCCGCTGACTTTGTTTCGCGGCCGCGATGCCTTCACGCCACAATCGGTGCGGTGGCTCAGACAGGGGCGGCTTGACCGGGCGGGGCAGTCGCCTCAATCTCGATCCCGAGCATTCGACCGAAAGGCGCGCCCATGACCTTCCGCATCGCTGTCGTCCAGCCGATCTCCCACGCACCGGAGGACGCGCAAGCCAACGTTGCCGACGCGCTCCGCTTCATCGAGCGCGCGGCGGACGAAGGGGCCGACTTCGTCTGCTTCCCCGAGACCTACCCGGGCCCCTGGCGCATGCCCGCGTCCTTCGATCCGACGCCGGCGCTCGCGGAAGCCGCGGTCAAGCATGGCGTGCATGCGGTGTTCGGCACGATCGAGCCGCTCGATCCCACGGCGGCAACCGCCCACAACCTCATCGTGATGGCTTATCCGGACGGCCGTGCACCGGCGCGCTATCGCCGCACCCATCCCAACGGTCCGTGGATCTACACCGGCGGCCCGACGTGGGAGTTTCAATACGTCGCGGCCGACGAATTTCCCGTATTCGATACCCGCCACGGCAAGGTAGGACTCGCGATGTGCAGCGAGGTCTATATGCCGGAAGTGTCGCGGGCTCTGGCGCTGCGCGGCGCCGAGCTGATCTTCATGCCGGCGGGCACTGACAAGCGGCGGCTGTGGGCGACCTGGCGCAACCTGATCTGGGCCCGCGCGATCGAAAACCTCGCCATCGTGGTCACCACGCAGAATTTGCTCTCCCATGCCGAGCGCGGGCTCGCCATGGTGGCGGCGCCCGAGGAGATCCTGTTTGAGAGCACGGTGGCGGGGCTCACCATCGTTGACGTCAGCCTCGAGCGCGCGCGCGCCATGCGCGCGGGCCGCGACGGCGTCGGCGCGTCGAGCGAGTTCGGCGCCAAGCAGGGCGTGCTCGGTCCGCAGTGGCAGCGCCCCGAGCTTTACGACACGTTCTATCCGCGTCCGCTGCGGGAAGCGGCGGAATGAGGGATTAGCGAATGGCGAGTGGTGAATGGTGAATGGTGAATGGTGAATGGTGAATGGCGCTACTTACCATTCACTACTTACCATTCACCACTCACTGGCGTCGCTTCCATGACCAAACAACAAATCGTCTCAAACAAACTGCGCCAGCCGAGCGGCCATTTCTCGCACGCGATCAGCGTCGCCGCCGGCAAGCTCGTGTTCATCTCCGGCATGACGTCGCGCCGCGCCGACGGCACCATTGCCGGCATCGGCGACATCGAGGCGCAGACGCGGCAGGTGTGTGAGAATCTCAAGGCCGCGGTCGAAGAGGCAGGCGGCACTCTCGAGGACATCTGCCGGGTCGACGTCTACGTGCGCAACATGGAGCACTTCGACGTCATTCATAAAGTGCGCCGCGAATACTTTCGGCCGCCGGCGCCGGCCTCCACGATGGTCGAGGTGACGAAGATGACCTCGCCCGAGTACCTGATCGAAATCAACGCGATAGCCGTCCTGTCGCCAGCGTGACTTGCGCATTTCGCGACCGCTTGCGCTGTGCCTCCCTTTATGCCATCTTTATAGGGCATAGGAGTTGGCACATGGGCAAACCCCGTAATGCGCCGCGGTCCACAATGAAGCCCAGGCCGGCGGGCGCTCAGCCTTTGTCAGGTCCAGCCGGCTTTCGCGAAACATCGACGCCGTTCGTCGCGACCTTGCTCGATCCGGCGGGCGTCCTTGACGTAGATCGCGTTGCCGACGCGTTTAGACTGACGAAATTCCAGCTTGCCGACATCCTCGGATTGTCGCGCGAGACGCTTTACAAATCGAGCCGCGCCAACGCGCCCAAGACCCAGGCGCGCCTGCGCGACATGCTGGAAATCATCAGCTTCGTTGAAGACTGGTGCGGTGGCAAACTGCAGGCCATGGCTTGGTACCGCGCGCAACCAATTCCGGAGCTTGGTGATCGCACGGCGGAATCGCTCGTTAAAACCGGACACGCGTCGTGGGTTCGAGCCCATCTCGACCGCATCGCCCTGGGCGGCTTTGCTTGAGACTTCAGGCCACCTGCTTTCGATCACACCATCCTAAATGGTCGTTCAAGCCCCTATCCGGGGACGGTGCCGCCGTCCATGGAGGCCGTTTCAATCCAAAGGGCGTGCCGGCGCTCTATCTGGCGCTTAGCCTCGAGACGGCCGTTCAGGAGGCAAGCCGCGAGTACCCTTTCAAGATCGAACCATGCATTCTGTGCTCTTACGAAGTTGACTGCGCGGACATCGCGGATCTGCGCACCGATGCCGGCCGCAGTGAGTACGGCGCGTCGCTTGCGGATCTTTCCTCCCCCTGGGAATCGGACGCGCAAGAGCGAAAAGAGCCCGCAAGCTGGCTGTTGGCGCGCCGGCTGATTGCCCGCGCAATCGCCGGCATTCTGGTTCCAAGTTTCGCTCCGGGCGCTACGCACCGCGACGAGAATCTCGTTCTGTGGAAGTGGAGCGAACGGCCGCCGCATCAGGTCAGGGTGTTCGATCCCGGCGGGCGTTTGCCGCGCGACCAGCGCTCGTGGGAGTGAATGTTTAAGGGGCGTTAACCGGTTCGGCTGCAAGTTCGGCAGGCGCGGAGGACCGTTCCATGTCCGTTCGGTCGATTGGCGCGTGGCGGGTGCCGAGCAACGCGTTCAATTTGAACAGGTGGCTGAATGCCCAGGGCGCGGCCGCCCAGCAGGATTTGTCCGCCAACGATACGGCAAACTCCGCGTTTACGACCGCGCAATCGAATTACATCCAGAACCTGGCGGGCCTCACCGAGCAACAGGCCCTCCAACGCGTGCAGGCTGAGGTCAAGGCAAAGCAGGCAGCGCTCCAGAAGCTCATCAGCAGCGTCGGCGGCAGCGTCAACAAGGTCGCTTGACCGGCAGCCGGCGGTGGGTGACCTATGGCCGGCGGCGACGGAAATCTGCTCGCTGCGCTTCCCCAACGCCTCGAGGCCGAGCAAACAACCGAGCTCGTCGCGACCGAAAATCTGCGCATCGAGCGCATCGTTTCGAGCGGGCAGGCGAGTCCGCCCGGCTTCTCGTACGACCAGCCACGAGCCGAATGGGTGCTGCTCGTTGCCGGCTCCGCCGGGCTTCTGTTCGAGGGTGAGGCGGAGCCCCGCGTTCTTAACGCGGGCGATTATCTTCTCATCCCGGCTCACCGGCGCCACCGCGTGGCGTGGACCGATGTCGAGCACCCGACCGTCTGGCTCACCGTGCACTTTTGCTGACCGGGCACCGCCTCAGCTGTGCATAGCGGCGCATCGCAACTTTCCGCGCCTGCCCGACTCAGTTACCATCGCGCTGCCCGTAAATGGGTATCTTCCTCCCACGACTTGGCCCCGCTCCGGCGGGGTCATTTTTGCGACGGCCCTCCGGGGCCCGTCGGTTTTCCATTTTTACCGCCACGAAGCGGAAGGACGCGCCGTAGTGTCGCCATCGGCGGCGGCGAATATCGCGCCGGATTCCAGGCGCCGCAGGGTTGCTATTCCCAGGTTCGTAGACGGTCTCGCTGTATTTGCCGTGAGGCCGGGAGCATGGAGGTCCCCATGGCGCGCGATCCCAAGACCGAGGCGGCGCTCGCGCTGCATCGCTTCGGATTCGGTCCGCGGGCGGGCTCGATTGCCGCGATTGCATCCGATCCGCGCGGGGCGCTGATCGCCGAGCTCGATCGGCCGGGTACCGGGCGTATCGCCGATCCCGACCTGCTCAGCGGCGGCGAAGCCGCGCGTGCGGCTTTCAATTTCCGTCAGGAGCGCAAGGCGCAACGGCTTGCCGAACGCGCACAGCGTGACGCCGCGAAGAACGCGCCGGCTGCGGCGGAGAAGCCGGCAATGGCCGAGGCCACCGCGCAGGGCGAGGCGGCGGCCAAGCCCAAGCCCAATCCGCAACCGGGCGTCCCGCAGCAGCTTTATCTGGAAGAGGCGAAGGCGCGCATCGACGCCGCGCTCGGCGCCGACTTGGGTTTCGTCGAGCGGCTGGTGTGGTTCTGGTCGAACCATTTCTGCGTCTCGGCCGACAAAGGGCCGGTGCGCCCGCTGTGCGGGGCCTATGAACGCGAGGCGGTCCGCCCGCACGTGCTCGGCCGCTTTGCCGACATGCTCGTCGCCGTCGAAAGTCATCCGGCGATGCTCCTTTATCTCGACAACGCCCGCTCGATCGGGCCGGAGTCGATCGCCGGGCTCAAGCAGCACAAGGGGCTCAACGAGAACCTCGCGCGCGAAATCCTCGAGCTGCATACGCTCGGCGTGCGCACGGTCTACACGCAAGACGACGTGACGAATTTTGCCAAGGTCATCACCGGCTGGTCGATCGTTCCGCCGCGCCAGGATCCGGAGCGGGGAGGGGAGTTCACATTCAATCCGCGCACCCACGAGCCCGGCCCGCAAACCGTGATCGGTCGCACCTACCCGGAAGGCGGCGTGGAGCAGGGGCGGGCGGTGCTCGCAGATCTCGCGCGCCATCCTGCGACCGCACGGCACGTGGCCGGCAAGCTTGCCCGCGCCTTCGTCGCCGATGCGCCACCGGCCGCGCTGATCGATCGGCTCACCAAACGGTTTCTCGACACCGACGGGAATCTCAAAGAGCTGGCGCGCACCCTCGTGTCCGCGCCAGAAGCCTGGGCGGCGCCCCGCAGCAAGCTAAAGTCGCCCGGCACGTGGTTCGTCGCTTCGCTCCGCGCGATCGGCATCACCCCGCCGGACATCCGTCCGGTGATTCAGGCGCAGAATCTGTTGGGTGAGCCGCTGTGGCGTCCGCCGGCGCCCAAAGGCTTCGCCGACGACAGCGCCGCCTGGATGGACGGTATTTCCGAGCGCATCGACGTCGCCAACCAGCTTGCCGGCCGCGTTGCCGCGCTGGTCGATCCCGAGGCGGCGGTCGACACAGCGCTCGGCCCGCTCGCTTCCGTGGAAACACGGCAGACGATCGCGCGCGCGGCGAGCCGTCCGCAGGCGCTGGCACTGTTGCTGATGGCGCCCGAGTTTCAGAGGAGCTGAGCATGACAATCAATTTGCATGCGCCAACGCGCCGCGAACTGCTGCTCGCTTCCGGCGCGCTGTTCGCCTGGGCTTATCTGCCGAAGGCGGCGCGCGCGGAGGGGCGCGACCCGCGTTTCCTCACTATCGTGCTGCGTGGTGCGCTCGACGGGCTCGCCGCGGTGGCGCCGGTCGGCGATCCCGACTGGGTGCGTCTGCGCGGCGACAAGGCGCTGCTCATCGACGGTGCCAACCCGGCGCTCGCGCTCAACGAATTTTTCGCGCTCAATCCCGCGATGTCGGAACTGCATCGGCTCTATCGCGCCGGGCAGGCGACGATCGTGCACGCGGCGGCGACCACGTATCGTGAACGCTCACATTTTGACGGCCAGGACGTGCTCGAAAGCGGGCTCACCAAGCCGGGCGCAACCGACACCGGTTGGCTCAACCGGGCGCTCGCCTCGCTCGAGCCGGGCGGTCGGGTCGAAGCAAACAAACGCCAGGCATTCGCGGTCGGGCCGGTGACGCCGCTGATCGTGCGCGGCGCAGCGCCGGTGATGTCATGGACGCCGGCGCGCCTGCCGCCCACGGCCGACGACACGCTGCTGCGGCTGGCCGACCTTTACCGCCACACCGACCCGCAGCTCGCGCGCGTGCTCGAGGAGCGCATGGGGCTTGCGGCGATCGCCAAGGCCGGCGGCGTTTCCATGGCTCCGGAGAAAGGCAGGCCGCAGCCGGGGCCGGGCGCGCAGGTGCGCGCCTATTTCGCCGAAGCCGCCGGCGCGGCGGGAAAATTCATGGCGCGGCCGGATGGTCCGCGCGTGGGGGCGCTCGCCTTCGACGGCTGGGACACGCATCAGGACGAGGGCGCGGTAGGGGGCCGCCTCGCGCTCCTGCTCGCCGCCCTCGACGGCGCGCTCGCCGCGATCGAGAAGGAGATGGGCCCGGCGTGGCGGGAAACCGTGGTGACGGTCGTTACCGAGTTCGGGCGCACGGCGCGCATCAACGGCACCGAGGGCACCGACCACGGCACCGCGACGGTCGCTTTGCTCGCGGGCGGCGCGCTCAAGGGCGGCCGCGTGATCGCCGACTGGCCCGGCTTGAAAGAGGCGAGCCTCTACGAGGGGCGCGACCTCAAGCCGACGACGGATCTGCGCGCCGTTATCAAGGGCGTGCTGCGCGATCACCTCCGCGTGCCCGACGGCGCGCTCGCCGCCAAGGTGTTTCCCGACAGCGTCGCCGCGCGCCCGATGACGGGACTGGTGGCGTAAACAGAGGACAGTCACCCTGGGGCCCGAGCAAAGCGAGGGAGCCCGGGGTCCATGAACACTGACCGAGCAAATTCTGCGTGGTCCGGTGTTCATGGGTTCCGGGCTCGCCGCTTCGCGGCGCCCCGGAATGACGGCGTTGTCGTCACCCCAGCGCCTTCTTCACGCGCTCCGGCGTCATCGGCGTTTCGCGCAGCCGCTTGCCGGTGAGCGCCGCGAACGCGTTGGCGATCGCCGGAGCGACGAGCGGCGTCGCCATCTGGCCGGCGCCGGTCGGGTGGTTGTCGGTCGCGAGAATCTCGATGTGCATCTGCGGCAGGTCGCGCATGCGCATGACCTGATAATCGTGGAAATTCGACTGCTCGACGGCGCCGTCCTTGATCGTGATGCGTTCGGTGAGCGCCATGCCGAGGCCGTAGACGATGCTGCTTTCCTGCTGCGCGATCACATTGTCCGGTTGCACCGGGATGCCGCAGTCCATCGCGCACCAGAAATCATGCACCTTGATCTCGCCCGTCGCGCGATTGACGGAAATCTCCGCGATGCCGCCGAGGAGCGAGTTCGAATAGTCGATGAAGGCAAACCCGCGGGCGCGGCCGTCGGCCGGCTTGGCGCCCCAGTTCGCCATCGCCGCCACCCGCTCGACCACGGCGCGGCCGCGCGGCGTGTTCTTAAGCAGCTCGAGCCGCAATCCAACAGGATCGACGCCGCGCTTTTCCGCGATCTCGTCGAGGAACGCCTCGGTGACGAATTTGTTGGCGGTATAGCCGATGCCGCGCAGCGGTGACGTACGCATGCCGCTGTTGCGGTAAATTTGCCCGCAGTACTGGTTGGCGATGTCGTAGCTGCGCAGTTCCACGCCCAGCATCAGGATGAAATCCTTTTCGCCGGCGGCCTTGTAGCGCACGGGATCCATGTACGGCCTGACGCGGTCGCCGGCGAGCCGCTGGTGCCAGGCGACGATCTTGCCGGACGGATCGAGCCCGGCGCGTAGATAATGCGCCGTGATCGGCCGCAGCCGGCCGTTGTGCACGTCGTCCTCGCGCGTCCACATCATC
>JAFAUQ010000266.1 GCA_019243195.1 Hyphomicrobiales bacterium | reverse complement strand
CGGCAGCACCGCCCGCATGGTGTTGAAGCAGCCGCGCATGTTGAGCGCGACGATGTCGTCGAACTCGTCCGGCGTCGTCTCCCAGCCGGACTTGCCGACCGGCCCCGAGCCGCCGGCGACGTTGACGAGAATATCGATGCGGCCGTCGTAAGCTGATTGCGTGCGGCGCGCGGCGTCGTCGCACTGCGCCGCGTCGGTCACGTCGCATTTGATGACGAGTGCTTTGGCGCCCTGCGCGGTCACTTCATCGGCGACCGGCGTGATCGCCTCGACGTCGCGGCCGATGAGCGCGAGCCGGCAGCCTTCGCCCGCGAATGCCCGCGTGACCGCCGCGCCCATTCCCTTGGCCGGCCCGGTAATGATCGCCACCCGCCCGGCAAGCGACAGGTCCATTATGATTCACCTCGGCCTTGCGGTGGGCACGGCCGCTCCGCTTGCGCTATGCGGCCTTAGCCCACCCTACGAATCGCGCATGTGCAAGCCCGTCACGGTCGGCTGCTGCCGCTTCCTTGGGCGGCGGCGCTGAATTTTTCAGCACCCATGCGACTCGCGGCCGGTGCGATAAACTCGATGGGCGGCGAACGTCAGGGCCGGCGTCGGGCCTGACGGGTAATGGGGGACAGCACCATGGACTTCCTCGATCCGATCCTGCACGAATGGGTCAGCATGATCCTGCGCTGGCTGCACGTGGTGGCCGGCATCGCCTGGATCGGCAGCTCGTTTTATTTCATCCACCTCGATTTGAGCCTGAAGCCGCGCGAAGGGCTGCCCGCCGGCGTGCAGGGTGACGCTTGGCAGGTGCACGGCGGCGGCTTCTATCACATGGTCAAATATCTGGTCGCGCCGGCGCGCATGCCCGACGAGCTGACCTGGTTCAAATGGGAGGCCTACACCACCTGGCTCTCCGGCTTCGCGCTGCTTATCGTCGTCTATTACTTCGGCGCCGAGCTGTTCCTGATCGACAAATCCGTGCTCGACCTCTCGCCGCTCGCCGCCGGCGCCGTCGGCCTCGGCAGCCTCGCGCTCGCCTGGCTCGCCTACGAGGCCATGTGCCGCTCGCCGCTCGGCCGGCACGAGCTGGCGCTGGCGCTGATCGGCTACGTGTTCCTGGTCGCGCTCACCTATGCCTTCACCCACGTGTTCTCCGGCCGCGGCGCCTTCACGCAGATCGGCGCGCTTATCGGGACCATGATGGTCGCCAACGTGTTCGTGGTGGTCATTCCGAACCAGAAGAAGAGCGTGAAGGCGCTCCTTGCCGGCCAGGTGCCCGAGGCCAAATGGAATTACGAAGGCAAGCAGCGCTCGGTGCACAACAACTATCTCACCTTGCCGGTCGTGCTGCTGATGATCAGCAATCATTATCCGCTGCTGTTCGCCACCCGCTACAACTGGGTGATCGTCGCGATCGTCCTCCTGCTCGGGCCGCTGATCCGCCACTTCTACAATTCGCGCCACGCCGGCAAGGGCAGCCCGTGGTGGACCTGGGCCGCGGCCGCGGCCGGGATGATCGCGATCGCCTGGCTCTCGGGTGCCGGCCCCCGCGCGACGACGGCGAGTGCGTCGCCCGCCAAGGTCGACGTGGCGGCGGTCGACGACATCGTGCTCTCCCGCTGCAGCATGTGCCACGCCGAGCAGCCGGTGTGGGCCGGCATCGCGGCGGCGCCGGGCGGCGTGATGTTCGACGAACCCGCGCGCATCCATCGCCAGGCGAAACTGATCGGCCTTTACGCGGTGCGCTCGAATGCCATGCCGCCCGGCAACGTCACCGAGATGACCGGCGAGGAACGCGCCACGCTCGCCGCGTGGCTCGCGACGCAGCGAAAACCGTAGGGTGGGCTAAGCGCGCCGATGGGCGTCGTGTCCACGCGTTCAAATCCATCGGAAACCAGCCATCAATTCATCTTGGTGAACGTATCCTCGTTCTGTTCTTGATGGAGGTTGCCCTGATCATCCACGTACCATAGCTTATAGTTGCCCACGATCTTGTTGCCATTCTCATAATTATTCATATACCCTAACCACCAGATGATGCGGTTGGAGCAGGGTGCAAAATTCGCTACAAACGTCACCTCAGGTCCCGCTAAACTGCCCCAGACCGAACCGCTAATGCGGACACCAACGCCTTTGCAAGGATCACCTTGAGCATTGTTTATGAAGGTCCCGATAAAGTCGTGCTCGTTCACTACCGTGACAATGAGCAATGACGTTTGCTGGTTTTTCCAGATTGACCATGCAGGCAGCATTTGTTGAGCGGCGGCGACGGGAGGCAAGCCAATAACCAGCAAGAGTGCCAAGAGCATTCGTCTCATGTTCGACCTCCTTAGTTTGTGGCGACAGTATAATCCAACCGGAGGTATAAATCAAGCTCAGCCCCGATGTCTTTCCCTGGGTCTTCATTTACGTGTGGGAACGTCGGCCGCGCTTCGCTCCACCCGCTTAATCTAAGCGCGCCGTAGCCCGCAGGGCGAAGGCGTGCGTGCCCACCGCTGGTGGGCACGGCCGCTCCGCTTGCGCTACGCGGCCTTAGCCCACCCTACAGCCCACCCTACGATTGGCATCGCGTTTGCTTTGCTTCCGACAGGTCATCCCTCCCGAGGTGCGACATGCCGATGAAGCTCGCCAAATCCCTCGTCACCTTGCTCGCCGCCGCGGCACTCGGCGCCGCTTGGTCATCCGCCGCGCTCGCCGCCGACAAGGTCACGTTCATTACCAGCTGGTTCGCGCAGGCCGAGCACGGCGGCTTCTATCAGGCCAAGGCGATCGGCCTCTACGACAAGGCCGGCCTCGATGTGACCATCAAGATGGGCGGCCCGCAGGTCAACGGCTTCCAGCTTCTGCTCGCCGGCGAGGCCGACGTGATGATGGGTTACGACTTTCAGGTACTCAAAGGCCTCGAACAGGGCTTCCCGCTCGTCACGGTCGCGACAACGTTCCAATACGACCTGCAAGGTATGATGACGCACGACGACGTCGCGAGCTTGGGCGACCTGAAAGACAAGACAATCCTGGTCGCCACCCCGGGGCGAACCAGCTGGTGGCCTTGGCTCAAGGCGAAATACAACTACACCGAAGAGCAAACAAAGCCCTACACGTTCAATCTCCAGCCGTTCTTCGCCGATAAGAATACCGCGCAGCAGTCCTATCCTTCCTCGGAGCCGTTCCAGGCTCTCAAGCAGGGCGTGCCGGTGAAATTCTTTCTGTTCGCCAAGGACGGCTATCCTCCCTACGGGACCACGATGGTGACGACGCGCCCGTTCGTGGAAAAGAATCCCGACGTGGTAGCGCGCTTCGTCAAGGCGTCGCTCGAAGGCTGGAAGAGCTACATGAGCGATCCTGCTCCGGCCAACGCGCTGATCAAGGCCGACAACCCGAAGATGGCGGACGATCAGATCGCATTCGGCATCGAGCAGATGAAAAAGCTCAAGGTGCTCGACGGGGGCGACGCGGCCACCATGGGTATCGGCATCATCACGGCGGAGCGCTGGAAGGCGACCTACGACTACATGGTCGGCGCCGGCCTGCTCAAGCCCGAGGTTGATTGGAAGGCGGGCTTCACCGACCGCTTTGTGAAAGACCTCAAGTTATCGATGTGATCAATGGTGAGGAACTCGCGCAACAAACACAAACGTCATCCTCTGATGTCCGTTAAGTCAAGAGGCGGACGTGGTTATTTTTTCACGCACGGAACGGCGTGTGAGCACGTCGTAGCCGGTGCATTGGGTCTGGGAGCGGGCGTAGCTGCGACGGTTGATCGATCTCTGATACGTGGGTTGAACCGACAGGACCAAGGTTCGTCGCGGGGCTGCCTCGCACTGAGGTCGAGCGTGGGCAAGAAGCCGCTCCAGGATG